>NZ_JADGFW010000006.1:0-320198 GCF_016613355.1 Psychrobacter sp. M9-54-1
TTTGTATATGTTTTATTTAACTGTTTGCAACCCCTCAAATTAAGTCAGCTTTACGCTGGCTTTTTTTGGTTCAGTGCATTAGCTTTATCTTATAGTCAAAATTAATGCTTAACTCTACTAAATCATTTCATTAATCAGCCTAGAACCTTAACGTATGAAACATTCCTCTCAGTCTTTGATGGCTAAAAATATCCAAGCTCCGTATATGGGCAATAGGGGCGACGCTGATGTTTCTGGTTGTAAGAGTCTAGATACTATCTGAAGTTACGCACCACTAATAGCCTTAAGCTGGGCAAAAGCCGACTGATTAGCAGAAATTAGTAACTTCGTACGCAAAGCGAAATGATTCAACTTGGTTTTGATTTTCAAACACTCAAGCTTAAACACCGCATACGTGGCTAAAAACATATGATTAAACCGAGCCCTTTGGCTATGAGCAGGCGACTTACCCAAATTGGCATTTTGCTTTAACGACTTATGATACACTTCAACCTGCCATCGTTTTTGATAGCCGTTGATAAATTTATCCTTGTTGCATTGCAAATCTGAGCATACTAGATATAACACCCCTATGCTACCGTCCTTGTTTGTAAAGACTCGGCGTAATAACAAGACTTCATCATGATAGTCATTTAAAAAGCCGCGAACAGGGGTATTATCGGGTAGATTAGATTCATCAATACGTACAAAGTTACCTTTTTCTCTATCATCCGGGGTTAAAGCCACCAAGCGATTTGACTTTAACACAAAGATGAAATGCTTGTTAGCTTTACGAATATGTTTGAATGTTGCTTTGGCTGAAAACCAAGAATCGGCTAATACATAGTCGAATTTGACTTGGTTTTTGATTGCCCTATCAAACATATCAAGCAGTTGCTGATTTTTGGTTTTATCACTTTTACGTTTAACGTTGCCTTTGTCATCGGTAAAGATATTGGGTTTGGTGATGATGTCAAAGCTTAAGGGTATGTCGATGTCTTTGCGATGATACAGACAGTTCAATAGGTTAATGCCTTTAACATTTTTGTTTTGGGTGTGGTCGTAGTGCCAGCAGTTGATGTCGTCGACGCTTGTGTGCGGTTTGGGCTGTATGGTGTCATCAAAGATGAGATAGCCGATGGCATTGGGTGTGGCATTTTCATGCTGTCTTAGCATGGGTTTAATCAGTTGCCATTGTTCTTTGGCGGCGAGTGTTTCACTGTTTAGAAAGCGGGTGATGCTGTCATGGTAGATGCTCCCTTGTAGTAGATTGGCAAGTCCTGTGGCGGTGGTTTGCCCAAAACTTGCGATGAGGTAGTCGCTGTAGAGTTCTATCATGTCTTTGTTCATTTGTTTACTCTCTCTGACTGCTTTTTTTGTTATGATAGCGCTTTTTTAAAGGGCTGCGTAACTTCAGATACTATTAAAGGTAGGCATAAATTAACCGTGAGGCATTTGAACATACGTCATTTTATTTCCAGTATTTCCGTCATTATCCTAAGTATTGTTTATCTGCCAGCTTATGCGGCTAGTCATTCAGCGAATGACAATGCAACGATCAACAATCAAAACGAAACAACAGCGCCCATCTCCGAGGCGCCAGAAAACATCGTTGACTATGCATCGCAACGGATTGATAAGCTCAAAAAAGAGGGAGTCAGTGTCTCTGCGCTTGCCGAAGAGGTCATTAGTCCGTTTGAGAAAAAAACCGAACAGCAAGCAGGAGTATTACAGGGTGATTCCGGTCTGACTGGCGACTATAACGAAAGTTATTATGCCTTAAATAAGCTCAATGTCGGCTTGCCGCCGATATCTGAGCCACCGAATTTATCGACACCACTGGCAACGCTAGAGTTTTTTCAATCGGCAGTTATCAAGCAGCAGTATGATTTGGCCGCTTATGCGCTCAATATGAACTTGATTGACGAGGAGTTGCAGCGTAATCAAGCAATAGAGCTTGCCAAACAGCTCGATTTTTTATTGATGGAAAAAAAGCTGTATGCGTTTGATAAGTTGCCCGACCGTCCTGATGGTTTGATAGAACCGCCGCTTGGTAGTAATAATAGTATCCAAGGCATCCCTCGGCGCTCAATCCAGTTGGGTTATATCGACTATCGAGATCGCCGTGTACCGCTGCATCTTGAGCGCGTACGTATCGATGACAGCCCGCCTTTTTGGGTGTTTTCCGCGCAAACGGTCGCCAATATCAATAATCTGTATGAGCAATATCAGCCTGCCAAGTTTGAGCGTTATTTGCCCGACTGGACCAAATTAAAAGTCTTTGGCATTGCCATTTGGGAATTTATCGCCTTATTTTTGTTCTTTTTCTTTACCATGGGTGCTGGTTGGTTGCTCAGTAAAGCCGCTGGTAAACTGCTCAATTGGTACGTTTTAGATAAAGAGGGCAATCGGCTCGCCACCATTCATCATAACGGCGTCGAGGACTTGGTCAATAAGCTGACCGTGCCTTTGACGTTTACCATCAGTTTTTCCGCGGTTTATACCTTGGTATCGGGCGGTTTTCCTTATCTAGATGCGCTTGCCTCATCGACACGCCCCATTATTTGGATTGGGTTGGTGCTAAGCGCTATGTGGCTGGGTACACGCGCCATTAATTTCTTTGCCAATCGTTATAAAGATTTGCAAATCGAGAATTTAAGCGAAGAGCAGTTTGATAAAGGCCGCAGTCGCCGCACCTATGTGTCTATTTTTCGCCGCGTTTTTATCTTTGTGATGATTTTAGGCGGTATTTGGATAGGTTTGAGTGAATTTACCAATATTGATGGTTTGGGTAAAACCTTACTCACCTCGGCAGGGATTGCGGGTGCGGTGATAGGTATTGCCGCCCAGCCTATCTTGGGTAATATCATCGCAGGCATGCAAGTCGCCATTACCCAGCCGGTGCGTATCGGCGATACGGTGATGATGGAAGGTGAGTGGTGCACAATCGAGGATTTGGGTTATACCTATGCGGTACTAAAAACTTGGGATGAGCGCCGTTTGATTGTGCCGATGCGGCATTTTATCACTGAGATTGTCGAGAACTGGTCACATACCGAGTCGCATCAAATCTCAGTGATTTATTTATATGTCGATTATGGCGCCAATATCGAAGCGATACGACAAAAATATATTGAGCTGGTCAAAGACAGTGAGCTATGGGATAGTGACACCGAGCCTGAGATGTATACGGTATCGGTAACAGAGACCAATATCAAGCTGCGCTGTAGCCAAGCGTCCGATAGTCCACTCAATGCTTGGTTACTTGAATGTGAAGTACGCGAGCAAATGCTAAGCTACTTATATAGCGAACAAAAGGATTATCTACCAGCGGAACGTTTTATCGTTAAAACAGAAACATAGTAACGATGTAAGAGCATGGCAAAATAAAGGCATCATCTAGCAAAATAAGCTGACAAATATGTTATGCGAAGGCTTGCTTTATTTGTTATAATATGGCGTTATTTTTAAGGGATAATTCAGTTATTAAGCGTCGGGTAATCAGATGTTAGAAGGTTTAGAAGCGCGATATTAGCAACTCTACTTTCCTAAGCATTTTATTACCGCTGATAAACAGATAACATGCCGAGTGATATCCGTATTTAAGGTTTGTTCCTCATGGTTTTTTCACAATTCTAGCCGCTTTATTTTGGCGTATTGATTTTGATAAAGCTTTTGTTTATCGACGTGATACTGCATTGCCCACCCATCAAAATAACCACCACTAGGGGTCTGTATGTTGCGAATTGTCGATGAAGCCTTAACCTTTGATGACGTTTTATTATTACCAGCTTATTCTGAAATCCTACCAAAAGCTGCTGATTTAACGACCCGCCTAACCAAAAATATCACTTTAAACTTACCGATGATTTCGGCTGCGATGGATACCGTCACTGAATCTGAGATGGCCATCACTATGGCGCAGCTTGGTGGTTTGGGTATTTTGCACAAGAGCATGGATATCGATAAGCAGGCCATGCAAGTACGTCGCGTGAAAAAATTCGAAGCCGGTACAGTTGTTGATCCCATCACCGTGCACCCAGAGATGACCATCGGTGAGCTATTAAGATTGACTCAAGATAACAACATCTCAGGGGTGCCTGTGGTTGAGAAGGGTACTGATAAAGTCATTGGTATCGTTACCCATCGTGATTGGCGCTTTGAAACCAATTTGTCACTACCAGTTAGCCATATCATGACGCCAAAAGATCAGCTGGTCACCGTCAAAGAAGGTGAGAGTAACGAAAATATCAAAAAACTTCTTCACGAGCACCGTATCGAAAAAGTGATTGTGATTAATGATGATTTTCGTTTGCGTGGTCTGATTACGGTCAATGATTTCTCTAAAGCAGAAAATAACCCTAATGCTTGTAAAGATGAGCAGGGTCGCCTGCGCGTTGGTGCGGCTGTCGGTACTGGCGCTGATACCCAAGCCCGTGTTGAAGCTTTGATTGCCGCTGATGTCGATATCATCGTTGTCGATACCGCGCATGGTCACTCAAAAGGCGTGATTGATAAAGTTTCTTGGATTAAAAAGCACTATCCAAACGTTCAGGTTATCGGCGGTAATATTGCCACAGGTGATGCCGCTAAAGCATTACGTGATGCTGGTGCAGACGCGGTAAAAGTAGGTATTGGCCCTGGGTCTATCTGTACCACGCGTATTATCGCGGGTGTTGGTATGCCGCAAATCTCGGCAATCGATAGTGTCGCAAGCGCACTACAAGACAGTATTCCACTGATTGCTGATGGCGGTATCCGCTATTCAGGCGATATGGCAAAAGCCATTGCTGCTGGCGCGTCGTGCATCATGGTTGGTTCACTAATGGCGGGTACCGAAGAAGCGCCAGGTGAGGTTGAGCTGTTCCAAGGCCGTTACTATAAAGCCTATCGCGGTATGGGTAGCTTGGGTGCGATGTCAGGTCAAAACGGCTCATCAGATCGCTATTTCCAAGATGCCAAAGACGGCGTAGAAAAGTTGGTACCAGAAGGTATCGAAGGCCGTGTTCCTTATAAAGGCCCAGTTTCTGGTATTGTCAATCAGATGATGGGTGGCCTACGTTCATCGATGGGTTATACTGGTTGTGCGACCATTGAAGAGATGCGCACGAAGCCGCAGTTTGTCAAAGTCACTTCAGCGGGTATGAAAGAATCTCATGTCCATGATGTGCAGATTACCAAAGAAGCACCTAATTATCGCGTTGATTAATCATTTCTTAACGCTAGTTATATGTAGGTTATCGGCTCTGTAGCGTTGCCGTGACACCAAGATACAAACAGCCAACAATGCTTTATTATTGTTGGCTGTTTTTTTTGTAAAATACAACATTAAACTCTTCTATCTATAACTTAGACGCCTTTTTATTATTTAGACGCCTTGTCTCGGTTTAAGGCTTATACTTGATGTATTTTAAAAACACTTCGCTAATGCTGGAGTGAGTTTTTAGTAGCCTTAAAAAGAACAAGGCGCATAGAAAGAGAGCAAAAAAAGAAAATTTATAGCAGCAGCCAGTTTTAAAAGAGTTTCTAAAAAAGCGATTGTCTATCAATTAGCTTCTTTTAAAACAATGACAGTCTGCGCGCCCGTTTGATTTTTTACTTTATAAAATTGAGGAATAATAATAATGAGTTACTTTGGCACTGATGGTATTCGCGGCAAATTTGGTGAGTTACCGATTACCCCTGATTTTATTTTGAAGTTAGGTTATGTGACGGGGTTGGTGCTGATAGAAAATAATAATAACCCTGCGCGCAAACCCAGTGTGGTGATAGGTAAAGATACGCGTCTGTCGGGCTATGTGATTGAAGGGGCGCTGCAGGCAGGCTTTAATGCGGCTGGGGTTGACGTCCATATGCTAGGGCCGCTACCGACGCCTGCTATCGCGCATTTGACCCGCAGTTTTAACGCCGATGCTGGTGTGGTGATTTCTGCTTCGCACAATCCTTATTTTGATAATGGCATCAAGTTCTTCTCAGGTGATGGCAAAAAACTAACTGATGAGATGCAAAGCGCGATCAATGATAAATTGACCACGATCATGGACGCCTCAAATTCCGCTAATAAAGCCATCATGCCAATCCTTGATCCAGCACAATTGGGCAAAAACAATCGTATTAATGATGCGAAAGGCCGCTATATCGAATTTTGCAAAGGCAGCTTTCCTTATCAATATGACTTGGACCATTTAACCGTCGTCGTTGACTGTGCCAATGGTGCAGGTTATAGCGTTGCGCCGCGTGTTATGCGTGAGCTTGGCGCCAATGTTATCGCAATTAATAACAAACCCGATGGTATCAATATCAATGCCAATTGCGGCTCGACCCATCCTGAGAGTCTGCAAAAAGCGGTACTCGAATATGAAGCCGATGTCGGTATTGCTTTAGATGGCGATGGTGACCGTATCGTGATGGTCGATGAAGCCGGTGAGCTGGTCGATGGTGATGGTATTTTGTATGTACTTGCTACCCAAGGTCAAACCAAAGCCGAAGGTGTCGTGGGTACCTTGATGAGTAACATGGGCTTAGAGTTGGCGTTAAAAGACGCTAATATCGCCTTTACCCGTGCAAAAGTAGGCGACCGCTATGTCATGCAAGAGCTTGAAGCCAATGGTTGGATATTGGGCGGTGAGCCATCTGGTCATATTTTATGCTTGGATAAAAGCCGCACGGGTGATGCCATTATCGCAGGCTTACAAGTGCTGGCAGTGATGCAAGCACGTGGTAAGGCACTTAGCGATTTGACCGAAGGCTTTGAAGTGTTACCACAAAAACTGGTCAATGTACGCTTATCGCAAATGCAAGATCCGTTTGAGCATGAAGAGCTTGTCGCAGCTTTTGATAAAGCGCGCGCTACTTTAGAAGGTCGTGGTCGCCTGCTTATCCGTCAGTCAGGTACAGAGCCGATGATTCGTGTTATGGTTGAGTCAGACGATGAAATTGAATGCGATGTGATGGCCAATGATTTGGCCGATAAAATCAAAACGGTTTTAGGCTAAACGTCTTGGTTAAATAGACTTATATTAATAATATTCGAAAGTTAGCGAGAAACAATCATGAGTATGGATTTTACTGATCAGCGCCTATCGTATGAGAAAGGGCAACTCGACCAGCAGTCAGTACCAGATTCACCATTTGAGCTGCTACACACATGGATGAATGAAGCGATAGCAGCAGAAGTGCAAGAACCTTATGCGATGAGTTTAGCGACGTGCGGCGCAGACAATAAGCCCAGCGTGCGTATCGTTTTGCTGCGCGAAATTACTGACGCAGGCATCGTGTTTTATACCAATTACGAAAGCGCCAAGGGCCAAGATATCGCCGAAAATCCCAATGCCGAAGCGCTGTTTTTTTGGCATAAGCTTGAGCGTCAAATCCGTATCAGCGGCAATATTGCTAAAATAGACGCTACTAAATCAGCGGCTTATTTCCAAAAACGTCCGCATGATAGTCAAGTGGGCGCTTGGGTTAGCCAGCCGCAAAGTGGCGAGGTTGCCAATCGCGATGTCATGGATCAAACGTTTGAGCAGTTGCAAAATGAGTATCCAGCAGAGAGTCAAGTGCCGACTCCTGAGTTTTGGGGTGGCTATGAGATTACGATTGAGAGTATTGAGTTTTGGCAAGGCCGCGCTAATCGTATGCATGACCGCATTGTTTATACGCAAGATAAGACTGGCACGGGCGACGCGGTAAAATGGACCACCAAACGTTTGTTACCGTAAGCTTGATCGTTTTAATGACAATCTATTACAAATAAAGAAGCCTCTTTAAAGCTGGTTTGACAGTTGTTTAAAGAGGCTTTTTTTTGCGCTGTTTTTTAGTCTAATTTCTTGCATTAACTTTTTGCTTTGGTATCGACATTCACTGACACTGACATACCTGGACGTAACTGCGCAAGGTTAGGCTGGTTTTGGGACAAGTCAATTCTAACGGGAACGCGCTGAGCAATTTTGATATAGTTACCCGTCGCAGGGTTGGCCGCGCCGGCACTAAATTCGCTGCCCGTCGCTGGTGAGATATTACTGACACGACCGCTAAACTTGGTACCGCCAAGGGCATCGACATGAATGGT
Organism: Psychrobacter sp. M9-54-1; assembly: GCF_016613355.1. Classification (NCBI taxonomy): domain Bacteria; kingdom Pseudomonadati; phylum Pseudomonadota; class Gammaproteobacteria; order Moraxellales; family Moraxellaceae; genus Psychrobacter; species Psychrobacter sp. M9-54-1. Next base: position 8,048 of record NZ_JADGFW010000006.1, read on the forward strand.
GGCGGGCTCACCAATACGCATATTGGCCACTTGCGTTTCTTTAAAGTTAGCAATAATCCATACGCCTTTTGGTACGATATACATCAGCTGCGTACCTGCGCTCACGTATTGTCCTTCTTTGACACTGATTTGACTCAGCTGCCCAGATTCTGGTGCGCTAATAACGGTATTGTCTAAATTGATCTGAGCTTGCTTGGCACCGGCTTCTGCACTTTTAATATTGGCATCTAAAGATGAGCGGCTACCGCTGGTCTTCTCGCTTGCCTCACGAGCCACTTGTAAATTCGCTTCTGCTTGTTGCACGTTGGCCTGCGCTTTTGCAAGTTGCGCTTTGATATGCGCCACTTCTGCCTTTGATACCGCGCCGATAGCGTCTAAACCTTGATAGCGTTTGACATCTTCACGCGCACTGTCGACGCTGACTTTAGCGCTATATAAGTCCGCCTTGCGTGCTTCGATTTGCGCTTGGCTGGTTCCTGTATCCTGCGCATTACTAGCGCGATTGGTCACAGCGATTTCAATGTTTGCCTGCGCCTGCTCAAGCTGCTGCCTAAAAGTACGATCGTCTATTTTGATTAATAAATCACCTTCTTTAACATTGGCAAAATCCTCAACCGCCACCTCAGTCACGTAGCCAGATACTTGCGGACTGATAATGGTGGTTTGGCCTTTAACAAAGGCATTATTGGTCTGCTGGACCGTCGGGGTAAAAGGCGGCAGCTTCCAAGCGTACAAAATTAATGCCACACCAATAACAATCAAGGCGATTAGTATGCCTAAATTTAAATAAGACTTCTTCTTTGGCGACCAGCCGTCGCTGCTAGGAATCGGCTCCTTTGGGGGCATAGGCGGCATGGACGACTCATCACTGTCAGTAAGACTCTCATTAACAATACTCTCGTCATTAACAATACTCTCGTCATTTGCGAGACTGTCGTTAGCTGATTTATCTAGATTGACCGCAGCATTTGGATAATTTGTTGCATCAGGAGCATGATTGTCGTTGGTTAGCGCGTCAGAGGCGGGCTTAGGGTTTTGGTTAAGCTCATCAGATTTTTCTTGACTCATGCCGCGCTCCTAAAGTTTGAATAGTTATCATAAGTTTTTTGCATTAATTAATATGTTAAGTGGCATTTTTAAATGAAGAAAATGCTTTAATTATTTGGGCTATTTTGCTTCGCGCATTTTTGCAATCGCTGCCAATTCTTTAGCCAATGGATTACGTTTATGGTAGCGATGATACAAGTAATTTAGTAATAAAATCAGCGTTGTGATGGAGGCGATAGTTGCCATAAGAAAAAATAAATCAGCATAGGCGGCGACCGTCGCTTGGCGCTGAATGCCTTGCAATACTTGTCCCATCGCTGCGACATTTGCTTGATTGGCATCCGTGATTTGGGTAGATAACATACGACCTGCGCCTGCAACTTGTGCCATTAAGGCCGGGTCGCCTAAATTAAGTGAGCTGACCATATCAGCGTAGTGTATCTGTGTACGTATGGTGGTAAACGCTTGAATCGCTGCCGCGCCTGCAAGTCCGCCAATAGTCTGCGAGATGCTAAAAATAACCGAAAAACTTATAATGTAAGCGGGGCCGTTAGCGATAGCGCGAAACATCCCTTCAAAAACCATGGGACCCATAAAGTAAACGGCAGCAAAGGCAATCATAAATTGACTGACATAAAACATATAAGGGGCAGAATTTAGCGCAATATCTGTATCTAGCCAGGCGCCAACCGCAATCAGGGCGACAGCGAAAATGACTGGACGGCGTAAATCCATCGCATTGGTCCTAAAAATACTGATGACCAAGGCCAGAACGCTGGCGGCAAGTATCACCGCATAAAAGGTAATCAACTGATCATTTCCGTAGCCCAAATTGGCCAGTAAGCCTGCTGCACCGACATTTTGCTCGGATAATAAAATACGCATCACCGCGCCGGTTATCGTAAAAGCGATGATATTGCGGCTACGCATCCAGCGGACTTGTAACATTGGGTTTTTACGGTGCGTTTCAATCCATAAAACGATGCTAATTGTCACCAACGCAATGATGAGCGGATAGCTCAGCCAAGGCGTCGTCCACCACTGGATACGCCCTTGTACCAAAAAGACTGCTAACGCTGCAAGACCGCTGGCAAAAAACGCAAAGCTTAAAAAATCCAGTTTTTCGAATACTTTTTCGGTATTGCCAGGTGGTAGCTCTAAGATATTAATCAGGGCAAAGCAAATCAGGGTTAAGCCCAATTCAAACAAAAATAGCGTTTCAAGCTGGCCGTCGACCGCAAGATATGGCGAGATAATCCTTGAGAGAGGAATGCCAAATTGTACTAAGCCAAACCCCAAAATCAGACCGCTAATGCGTTTGGCGGTTGGCATACCTTGCAGGCAATAAAAAATAGCCAATACCGTCATGGCACTAGCAACCATACCACTTAAGCCGCGGGCGATGATTTCTAGATAATAAGGCTCAATGATAATAGCGCTGGTGTCTAAGAGATGGCTACTGACTAACCATTGTAAACTGGTGGCCGCCAACAGTGAGAACAGGGTGATTTTGCTAAAGAGCGCCATACCAAATTGCTGACGGATTTTGTATAGCAGCACGGTGATACAAGCATTGGTCATATTATAGGCGACCGATATCCAGCCACCTTCGACTGGCGTCAAGCCCATTTCACCTTGGATTTGGGTCAGATTCGCTACCAATAAACCATTTTGAAAGCTGGCGGTGATGCCAATAAAAATACCAATCAATAGATAAAATACTTTACGGCGAGTAGGATGGTCGGGTGTGGCGGGAGAACCCACCATAAAGGGTTGTTCGTGCGGTTTGAATTGGTATTCATTGCTCATTGTCTATCGCCACCTGCTAAAAGTAGAAAGATAAAGTGACATCGTAGGACTCTTAGACGAGCAATAATTGGACGAGCTATTATCAAATTGAGCCATAAGTGCTTCATTTAGTAGCTATAAAAAATAAAAAACAGTCAAAGGACTGTTTGCATTATTTTATCATGATTTCAATTTGAGACTACTTGGTGATTGTACTTTTTTAGTTTAAAAAGTGAGGGCATCAGAGTTATGTTTATGCTTAAAATTATAAATAATTCTACTTTTATTTAGAGTTTTTACTCGAAGGTCTTCTTAGCTAAACTTAATTTTAAGACTAACAAATGTCGATTTTTTATAAATATGGCGCTTGACTGAGCTAGGCTCTGGGTACAAACTATGATGCTGATATATCCTCTCTTTTAGAGGCGTAATGACAGTATGATAAGAAATACAAGGTCGTATTTAATGGTCGTTACAAGGAAAGTAAAATGGATTTTGCCCACATTATTCCGCCGAAAGCTCCGAGTGCGTGGCTTGATATGGACGCGCTCGATCATAATATAACACTGGTCAATCAAAAAACTAAGGCCGTGCAACTGCGCTTGGCGACCAAATCTATTCGCTCTATCGATGTTCTGCACTACATTAAAGACAAATCTCCTAACTTTATCGGCCTGATGTCTTATGCGGCCGACGAATCAGTGTATCTGTTAGAAAATGGCTTTGATAATATTCTCTGCGCCTATCCAACTCTAGATGCGAAAAGTGTCGCCGCAACTTTTGACTTTACCAAACAGGGCGCAACCATGATTTGGATGGTCGATCGCCCAGAGCATGTGGATGTGCTTAATGAAGTTGCCAAAGCGCACGATGTCATTATTGATGTTTGTCTCGATATCAATATGTCGATGCCGCTGCCCAAGCTGTATTTCGGTACCAAGCGTTCGGCATTAATGAGCATCAAAGACGTAAAAAAGCTACTACAGCATATCAAAAAATATCCCAATATTAAGGTCAGTGCGGCAATGGGCTATGAGGCACAAATTGCGGGTTTGCCCGAGCATTTACCGGGTAAAACTGTGTTGTCGCCTGCGATTCGTTTACTAAAAAGCCGCTCACAAAAACAAGTGAGTAAGCGCCGCCGCTCAATCGTTGCCTATCTGGATAAACAAGGTTATACGCTTAAGCTCGTCAATGGGGGTGGCAGTGGCAGTATGGGTTTCACTTCAAGCCAGCCTGAGGTTAGCGAAATAACGGTCGGTTCTGCCTATTATAAACCGGCGTATTTTGATTATATGGATAGCATGCATGAGTTTCAGCCTGCCGCGGGCTTTGTGCTGCCTGTGACGCGTCAGCCGGAAAAAGGCGTGATTACCTGTCATGGTGGCGGCTTTATTGCCTCAGGTGCGACAGGTGCCGATAAAGCACCGGACATTCATTATCCCAAACATTTATCCCTATTAAACGATGAAGGTTTTGGTGAAGTACAAACGCCGATGGCTATTGGCAAAACGGGCAATGATGATGAGATGCCGCGTCTTAATATTGGCGATATGGTTTGGTGCCGCCATGCAAAAGCAGGCGAGCTGTGTGAACATTTTAATGAACTCATTTGTTATCGACAATCTGGCCAGCCTACAGGGCCAGCAAACAAAGTAAAAAAACAGCAAATCATGATAACTTACCGAGGAGAGGGCAAATGTTTTCATTAAGGCAGTGGCAAGGAAGCAATGATTGGCAAAATTGGGTAGGGTACGAGCGTGCGGCCCCTGAGCAAAAACTCACGCCCTCATCGGTTGCAGAACTACAAGAGATTGTGAAAAATGCACGGGCAAATAAAAAGCGCGTTAGAGTCACCGGCGCGGCGCATTCTTTTAGTGGCTGCGCGAAACCTGAAGAAATTGCCGTCAGTTTATATAATATGCGCGGGCTTATCTCAGTCGATAAAGAGGCGAAGCTTGTCACTTTACATGCTGGTACTTACTTATATGAGATTGGCGCAGCGCTCAAAAAGCATGGTTTGGCGTTAGAAAACATGGGTGATGTGCAAGCGCAAACCATTGCTGGTGCTGCCAGTACCGCAACTCATGGCACAGGGATTACTTTAGGCTCGATTGCCAATCAAGTGGTAACGTGGGAGTGGGTCGATGGTAAAGGCGAGCTGCACACCCATCATCGCGGCGACCCGAAAACTGACGAGTTGGGTAATGCCTTACATGCCAGCCTTGGTATGCTTGGTATCTTTACCAAATTAACGCTTAAAGTGGTCGATATCTACGGACTTAAAGAGTCCAACGAAGTCTTAGGTTTTGAAGAAGGGTTGGCACGTTTTCATGAAACCGCGCACAGCCATCGTCATCTAGAATGGTTTTTGTTTCCCGGCACCAATAAGGTTCAGCAAAAGACGCTGTCAGTCATAGCACCCAAAGCGATGACGGGCACGCAAAAACTCAAAGATCATTTTGACAGTGTGGTCACTTTAAATGGTGCTTTTTATGTACTGTGCGAGCTGGCTCGTATGAAGCCGTCGCTGACCAAAAAGGTCAGTGAAATATCAGCAAGCTCCATTCCTAATACCAAGCGTGAAGGCTATAGCTACGAGGTGTTTCCGACACCGCGCGGCGTTAAGTTTAATGAGTCTGAGTATTTTATCAAGTTATCTGACTTTGATGAATGTATCTCAGAGGTCAATCATATTTTATTAAACGACAATAAAGGCTCGCACTTTCCTATTGAGGTGCGCACGCATAAAGGCGAGACAGGCATGCTTAGTCCTACGCAGGGGGAGGATTGCGCGGTATTATCGTTCCATGTCTATAAGGGTATGGACTGTGAGCCATTGTTTAAATGGCTGTACGAGTATATGAAAAAATGGCAGGGTCGCCCGCATTGGGGCAAAGTGAATAAATTGAGCCGTATAGAGCTGCAAAGCTTATATCCTAAGCTCAATCGCTTTTTAGAGATTCGCCGAGAGTTTGACCCTGATAATGTCTTTATGAATAGCTGGCTTGAGCAAAAGTTTTGCCTTAAGCCCTTAACAGCTTAGCCATAAAAAAACAGCTCATAAAGAGCTGTTTTTTCATATTAAACCATTGGGTGGTGTATCAGAAAGTATGCTGAGTTAATAAAGGAGAGTGACAGCCGAGGCAAGATGATATATTTGAGGTTATGAAGACACAAATAGATATCAACTGCCCCGACTGTCACAGTCCCAGTTTAAAGAAAAATGGCAAAAAAAGCTATGGCAAGCAAAACTACCAATGCAAAGCCTGCAAGCGTCAGTTCATTGGTGATCATGCCTTAACTTATAACGGCTGTCACTCTAGAATAGAAGATAAAATACGGCTAATGACAGTGAGAGGCTGTGGCATTAGAGACATTGCTATTATAGCCTCAGTTAGCATTGGTAAAGTGCTAAGCACCATAAGCTCATCCGTATATAAGATTGCGCCTAAGCAGAGCTACTATGAACGCTTAGAAGTTGATGAGTTCTGGACTTACGTGTATCGCAAGAAACGTAAAGTCTGGCTTATTTATGCTTATGACCGTGATACGGGTGAGATTGTCGCTTATGTCTGGGGCAAACGTGATTTGAGAACGGCTAAGAAGCTAAGAGCACGTCTAAAGCAGCTCAAAGTCAGCTATGACTCTATTAGTATGGACAATTGGGATAGCTTTATAACGGCTTTTAAACCAGATCATAAGCGAGTTGGCAAACAGCATACGGTAGGTATAGAAGGTAATAACTGTCGCTTGAGACACCGATTACGTCGAGCGGTTAGAAAGACTTGTTGCTTCTCAAAAAAGCTTGATAATCACTTTAAAGTATTCGATCTGGTGTTCTTTTATGTCAATTATGGCTACGTCTGATGCCAGCATACTTTTTAGAACACCACCAACCATTGAAATGTCTTACTTAGCGCTTAATAGAGTCATCATAGTTGGCTTCCAAACGCATGGCGCGTTGGTAGCTATCAATGCTCGTCAGTTGCAAAGCATACTGTTTGATATGGGTGTAGTCTTCTAACGCACCGCGTTTAGCGAGCATGATTAAATCAAACGACAGCATGAAGTCAGCGCCACTGAGTTTGTTGCCGACGATAAACGTTTTGTCTTTCAACTCGTCATCTAAGTAGCTCAGGAGTTTGTGCTTTTCTTGAGCGATATAACGGGTCAAAAACGCATTGTCGCCAACGCCTGCTTTAGTGGTAAACAGCTCAAGCAATAACGGCAACATCAGCGAGCTTTCGGCAAAGTGAATCCACTGCAAGTAATGACCATAATCAGTGCTGTCGGTCGCAGGGCGTAATTGCTCTGGCGCAAAACGCTCAATCAATAGCTCGATTATCGCCCCAGATTCTGCGTAAAGCTCGCCATCCATCTCAATAACCGGAGATTTACCGAGTGGATGAATTGCTTTTAGGCTATCAGGTGCTAGATGCGTGTTGGCATCGCGCTGATGGCTAATGATTTCATAAGGTTGCTCCAATTCTTCTAGTAGCCATAGCGTACGTAGTGAGCGTGATTGATTAAGATGATGTAAGCGAATCATGATGTCAGCCTTTTTGCTGTATTTTATATTAAGCGTTCAGTTTAGCCAGTAAGCGTTTGGCAGCTTCTTCTGATGAGGCTGGGTTTTGGCCGGTAATCAATAGACCGTCTTCGACGACATACGATTCCCAATCTGCGCCTTTTTGATAGTCACCACCATTGGCTTTTAAAACGTCTTCCAATAAGAAAGGTACGACGTCAGTGAGCTGTACACCTTCTTCTTCGGTATTGGTAAAGCCAGTAACTTTTTTACCTTTGACCAAATACTCACCGTCGATTTTGACGTTTTTCAGCGCTGCAGGAGCGTGACAAACAAAAGCAACCGGCTTGTCTTGCTTAACAAAGTTTTCAATCAACTCGATAGAATTTTTATCGACTGCCAAATCCCACAATGGACCATGACCGCCTGGATAAAAGACAGAATCGAAGTCTTCGGCTTTTACGTCAGCAAGCTTTTTGGTATTGGCAAGACGTTCTTGCGCCTCTTTGTCTTCTTTAAAGCGTTTGGTGTCCTTGGTTTGCGCATCTTCCGTATCGCTACTCGGATCGAGTGGTGGTTGACCGCCAGCAGGAGAGGCTAAGGTAATATTGACGCCAGCATCTAAAAAAGCATAGTAAGGGGCGGCAAATTCTTCGAGCCAAAAGCCGGTCTTTTTGCCAGTATCACCTAATTTATCGTGTGAGGTTAGTACCATTAAAATATTCATAACTGTCCTTATTTATTATTGATATTGGTATTGATGCTTGTTGGTATCCATCGTTAAGTATTGCTGAGAGATTCTATTGCTCTTAGAATTGCACTATTTAAAATGACCACTACTGAACGTCGGCAACTTTAACCACGGTTTTACCGAAGTTCTTACCCTCTAACATGTCAAAGAAAGCTTGCGGCGCTTGTGCTAAGCCATCGACGATATGCTCTTTGGTTTTAACTTTACCCGACTCAACCCATTCACCCATGGTTTTTAAGAACTCTGGGAAATAATCGCCGTACTCTTCAAAGATAATAAAACCTTTGATAGTCAGGCGTTGGCTCAGGATAAGACCCATCAACATACCGAGACGGTCTTTGCCATCAGGAAGGTCGGTCGCATTATATTGTGACACCAAGCCGCACACTGGGATACGCGCATGAGCATTTAGTAATGGCAATACGCCATCGAGTACTTTACCGCCAACGTTTTCGTAATAGATGTCGATACCATCTGGGCAAGCGTTTTTCAGCTGTTCGGCAAAGTCGTCGGCTTTATGGTCGATACAAATATCAAAACCTAATTCTTCAACTGCATAGGCACATTTTTCCGCACCGCCTGCTACACCAACGGTACGCAAGCCTAAATGCTTGCCGACTTGTCCGACCGTTGCGCCCACAGGACCAGTTGCTGCTGCGACGACTAAGGTTTCGCCTTGTTTTGGTTTACCGATATCGGTTAAACCCATGTAGCCGGTAAAGCCTGGCATACCAAGGACACCTAAACCATACGAAGGGTTGGACATATTCTTATCAAGTTTTAGCACGCCTTCGCCATCACTGACGCTATAATCCTGCCAGCCTGAATTTGATACCACCAAATCACCAACGGCAAATTTATCGATATTAGATTCGACCACTTGGGCGACCGTACCGCCAAGCATCACATCGCCGACTTCTAGTGGGTCAGCATAGCTTTTTGACGCGCTCATACGTCCGCGCATATACGGGTCAAGTGACATATAAACCGTGCGTAGTAGCATTTGCTTGTCGTTAGGCGTTGGGATGTCGCTGGTGGTCAGCTCAAAGTTATCTTTAGTAGGAGCGCCATTAGGGCGGCTGGCAAGTTTGATTTGACGATTTTGTTGCTGGTTTTGTTGTTCATTAAAGCTCATGTTAAAGCTCCTTATTCTAGTTATTGGTTGTAGTTATTGGTTTTTTAAAGTTTTAAAATTCTTAAAGTCAGTAGCCATACTAAGGTGGATGGCTACCGATTGTTGGGGATAAGAAAGTTACGATGATAAGACTTTAAATGATTAGGCTTTGCTCGTCACGGCGCGTTCTAAGATGCGGCGTGATACGTCTAAATCATTTTTACCATGTTCGCCCAATTTCACCATTTTGTGTGCTTCAAGTTGCTTAATGATAGGGTCAATCGCCGACTTATCTAACTCAGCATCTTCTAAGCTCACTGGCAAGCCAAGCTCGCGGAAGAAGTTCTCAGTGTGCACAATAGCAGTTTCGATGATGGTATCGTCGTCTAAATCTGTATCTGTAATGTTCCAAACGTTACGCGCATATTGGAGCAATTTGTCTTTTTTACTGTCTTTAAGCTCACGCATGACTGACGGCAGTACAATCGTGAGCGTGCGAGCATGGTCAATCGCGTGTAGAGAAGTCAATTCATGACCAATCATATGCGTCGTCCAATCTTGTGGTACACCAGTACCAATTAGACCATTCAACGCCATGGTTGCTGTCCACATGATGTTTTTACGCGTTTCTAAATTCTCTGGATCGGCTTTGACCGCTTTACCTTCCTCGATAAGGATTTTCAATAAACTCTCAGAAAAGGCATCTTGCACTTTGGCATTAATAGGATAGGTAAGGTACTGCTCCATGACGTGAACAAAGGCGTCAGCGACACCGTTCATCACTTGGCGCTCAGGTAATGTCAAGGTTTTGGTAGGGTCCAAAATTGAGAATTTAGGGAAGGTAAGCGGGTTACCAAAGGGTAGTTTTGCTTGACGTTCGCTATAGTTAATTACGCCGCCAGAGTTCATCTCAGAACCGGTCGCTGGAATGGTCAATACTGCGCCTAAATCAATCGCTGAGTCGATGTTTTTGCAATAGCTGGTCAATGCGTCCCACGCTTTTTCACGAGAAACCGTACCATCTGTGCTACCTTCTTCAGTTAATGAAGACACAAGGGCGACAAATTTACTGCCATCAATGACTGAACCGCCACCAACGGCCAATAAGAAATCAATATTATGCTCATTGACCATGTCAGCGGCTTTTAGCAGCGTGGTAAACTCTGGATTGGCTTCAATACCGCCAAACTCAAATACTTCACGGTTGCCGTTAGCACCTAGCGCATTTTTTACTTCATCTAAGGTGCCAGTACGCTGCGCTGAACCACCGCCATAAGTGATTAATACACGTGCATCGGTTGGCACCAGTTCTGACAATTTTTTGATTTGACCTTCGCCAAAGACGATACGAACGGGATTGTAATATTGAAAGTTATTCATAGTTTTCCTAATTTGCCTAGTTGCTAATGAGAAGTTTTAAGATGGTTTTAACCAATACAAATTTTAATGAGTATCGAGCTTTTTTATATTAAATATGGTTATAGCGTTTATTACTATCTGTGCGCATTGTACAGTAATTAGACCGGTCGTCTAGTAATTTATTATTAATTTTACAAAACTATCGTATAACCGAAAATCTTCATTGATTAGCTAGCGGTCTAAATAGTTGCTCATGGAAATCCTGAATAATATTTAGCGACCAAGTTGCGAGGTGGTCATCAGCCAAACTTCTGCCAATGGTGTATCGGTTTGACTGATTTTAGCGATTAAGCTGGCACCTAACCACGCAAAGTACCAACGCTTAGCCATACTTTCAGCGGCGATATTATCAGGATGAGGAATTGAACGATCTGCCCAGCCGGCTTTTATTTGCTCAGCAATCCAATTAACAGTTTGCTGATAACCTGCATACAAGGCTTTACGCATGGTTTCTGAGATATCAGCCACTTCAGCGCTGAGCTTAACTACCAAGCATTTTTCATGGTCGCAGCCGTTTTGCTGGGTGTCATACCAGTTCTGAAAATAGTTATAAATCTTTTGTTGCGCGCTAATATCTTCAGCTGCAATCGACTCTAAGCGCCTTTTATAGTTAGCAAAATAATGCTCGATGATGGCTTCACCAAAAGCTTCTTTTGAAGCAAAGTAATGATAAAACGAGCCTTTAGGTACACCGGCAGTATCGAGTATTTGTTTGATACCGACAGCGGTAAAACCTTTTTGGGCAATAAGCTTATAACCTATCGCTAACAGAAGCGCCTTCGTATCGGATGGAATAGGGGTGGTAATATCAGACATGAAGAGGATGTTCTCCTTAGGGTATTATTTGGTTATGTAATCGAATGGAAATCAGTTAAATAGAAACCAGGGTTGAGAGCACTACTTTGACAATAGTTTTAAGCGTTACGTTTTCTCAACAATACATAATGATATATTATTCTTGTTTTTGTGCTTACTATGGTAGCATTAGACCAGTCGTCTAGCAAGTTACGTTTGGTAAGAAGGCTTTTATTTATTAACGCAACTTATAAATGAATTCTTTTATCAATGAAACCTTTTATCAACGTTGAGCAGCAAGTTTTTTGCACAATAGTTGTGCCGACTGTTTATAAAGTGATACAACCTAGGGTTTTATACGCCAATCTCAACTTATCGTAGGCTTTTGATTTTTATAGAATTTAAAATTCTAATTGTTTTAACTGAAATTTTAAAAACTAAGTAAACCAATACCTTAGAAAAATAAGTTGAGAGTGGGGTGTTTTATATAAGTTTCTATCTAGAAAATACTTTTAATTGAATGGCTCTTAAAAACAAACTTAAAATAAATAAGGATAATTATGTCAACCGATACTAAGCATACTCAACAAAGCGCGTATAACGATTTTCATTTGCAATATATCGCCGGTACTTGGCAAAAAGGTCAAGACGATAGCGTCAATACCGATACCAATCCTTTTAATGGCGAAACCTTGGTAGAGATTCAGCAAGCAACCGATAAACAGCTCGATGAAGCTTTTCAGGCGGCAACCAAAGCACAGGCAGAATGGGCGAAGCAAACGCCAGCCCAGCGTGCAGCGGTATTATATAAAGTTGTCAATATTTTTGATGAGCGTCAAGAAGAAATCGTTGAGTGGTTAATTAAAGAGTCGGGCAGTACCCGTATTAAAGCCATGGTCGAGTTTGGTAGTGCGCGTGCGATTACGCTTGAAGCGGCTACTTTTCCTAACCGCGTGCATGGCGAGATTCGCCCTTCTAATACGCCGGGTAAAGAGAACTTTATTTATCGTGAGCCGATGGGCGTGATTGCCGTGATTAGCCCATGGAACTTTCCTCTACATTTAACCCAGCGTTCTATTGCGCCTGCGTTAGCCTTGGGTAATGCCGTGGTGCTCAAACCTGCCAGTGATACGCCGATTACTGGCGGTCTACTATTGGCAAAAATATTTGAAGAAGCGGGTCTGCCAAAAGGGCTGCTGAGCGTGGTCGTTGGCGCAGGTAGCGAGATTGGCGATGCGATTGTTACTCACGATATTCCAAGCTTGGTGTCATTTACTGGTTCAACGGCGGTTGGCAAACATATCGGCGAGCTTGCTAACAGCGGCGATTATATAAAGCAAGTGGCGCTTGAGCTTGGTGGTAATAGCCCATTTGTGGTGCTAAAAGATGCCGACATCGAACAAGCGGTAAAAGCAGCAGCCTTTGGTAAATTCCTGCACCAAGGACAAATCTGTATTGCGATTAATCGCATCATTGTCGAAGATGAGATTTATGATGATTTCGTTGAGCGTTTCCTCGCTCACGTAAAAACCCTAAATGTCGGTGATCCTAGCAAAGAAGACACCGCAGTTGGCCCTATCATCAATAAAAAACAAGTCGAATCGCTACAAGAAAAAATCGCCAAAGCGCAGAAAGAGGGCGCTAAGATGCTATTAAGTGGTGAGATTAAAGGTCAGGTGGTGCCGCCGCATATCTTTAGTGAAGTGACGCGTGAGATGGACTTATCCTGTAACGAAGTTTTTGGCCCTGTGGTTGGTATCATTCGTGCCAAGGATGAAGATGATGCGCTGTCGATTGCCAATGACTCTATGTATGGTCTATCGAGTGCGGTCTTTACCCAAGATATGGAAAAAGGTCTGCGTTTTGCGCGCGGTATCAAAGCAGGCATGACCCATATCAACGATATCTCGGTCAATGATGAAAGTAATGCGCCGTTCGGTGGCGAGAAAAACTCTGGTATCGGACGCTTTAATGGTGAGTGGATACTAGAAGAATTTACCACTTTGCATTGGATTTCAGTACAGCATAAACCACGTGAGTATCCGTTCTAATCAACGTATTTTGGTTAGACGTATTTAATTAAACGTACTGCTATGAAAAAAGACCGCCTTGATGGTGGTCTTTTTTCTTACTAATAATGTCGTGACTCTAAAAGTTGATTATTCTAATGTTGCTTAGTATGAAAACCCAATAACGCTTCGATTTCCTCGATAGACATACGGCGGGTCAGTGCTTGCTCTTCTACCGTCAAGCGATTGGCGTGCTCTTTAATCATGGTATGGATACTGCGCGCGACCTCTGATGTCGTGGCATAATACATTTGTGGTTGTTGTTCGGTCAGTAGGGTTAAAAAACGATTAACAATTTTGCGTTTTTCAATTGGTGCATGTGCTTCTGTCATGACATTCTCCTCAAGGTGGACCATTTATGTAGTCAAATTAGCCGTGGTCACTATTGATGATGGTAATAATGAAAGCAAATATCAAGGTGCTGGCTACTTTAGCGCTTAGTTCGTAGCGCGTCGCTTTTAGAATTTACATTTATACCGCCGTAAATTCGCCGATATCAGTCATTTGCGATAAGTTATTTAATAGCCGTGGTTTAGCATAAATGATAGAATATAGATTAATATAATATAAGTTATCTAGTGTAGCGCGTTATATGAGTCAAAGGTGTATATAATAGGTGCGTTAATCTACCGTAGCAGTCATATAGTTTCAGTTGTATTATGTATAACATTCATTTAAAATATATCTTTAAGACATACCTTCTAACTTTGACTATAAGAAGTCTGTTATGCAATCAATCAATTTACCTACCAAACCGCCAAGCTCGCCGCATCCTATTCTCAACTTGAGCTTTCGGATATTTTTTAGTGCCGCGACTTTGTTTGCTATTATCACAATGACGCTATGGGCGTTTGTGTTTACCGGACACACGGATATCGATGCGCAAACGTTAAATCCGCTGTATTGGCATGGTCATGAAATGATTTATGGTTATGCGCTGGCAGTCGTGGCGGGTTTCTTATTGACCGCAGTGAAAACCTGGACGGGTGTGATGATGCCGCATGGTTATAAGCTGCTCGGTATTTTTATGTGTTGGTTGCTGGCACGCTTGGGCTGGGTAGCTTTCGGCCTCGGTATCACGGTAGCTGGTAGCGGGGCAGCCTTACTATATGCCGCGGCGATATTTGATTTATTGTTTGTCGGCTGGATGGCGTTTGTGATTTCTCGGGCAGTGCTACAAGTAAAGCAATATAAGCAGATGGGTATTTTAGCCAAGCTTACGCTTCTAACACTCGGTAATGCGCTATGCTATTGGGGCATTATCAGCGCCAATATGAACTTGACCAAGTTAGGTATCTATTTAGGTTTTTACTTGATTATCGGCCTAGTGTTGACCATCGGTCGTCGCGTGGTGCCGTTCTTTATCGAGCGTGGTTTAAGTATTCCAAACGCTAAAGGTGAAAAAGAAGAAGTCACAGTACGTAATAATAAAGCACAAGATATCGCAAGTTTACTGTTTTTCTTTGTTTTTTTCCTCGTTGATTTATTTTACCCCAATAAATACTTGCTGACCATCAGTGCCCTTGGGGTCGCAGTGGTCAACATCGTGCGCTTGGCCGGCTGGTATCATCGCGGCATTTGGCAAAAACCGCTTCTATGGTCGTTATATATCGCGTTTTTAGGCATGTGTCTGAGTTTTGTGTTATACGCACTACAGCCATGGCTTGGTTACAGCCACAGTATCGCCGTCCATGGATTATCCATCTCTGGCGTTGGTATGATGACAGTGGCAATGATGGCGCGGGTATCGCTCGGTCATACAGGTCGCAGTATCCATCAACCGCCCAAAATCGTCAATCTTATGTTTGCACTGATGGTTCTGGCGTTTGTCAGTCGAGTATTTTTACCATTAGTCGATATGAGCCATTACTTGTTATGGATTATGACGGCGCAAGGTGCTTGGATTGCTTGTTTTGCACTATTTTGCATCAGTTATTTACCGATGCTGGCACGCCAACGGCCAGATGGCTTATTTGGTTAATAAGGTTTTTACGTGATCAACGTTATTTGACAACGTCAAGTTAATATTCATCTCAAACAGGGGAGCGCAAAAAATGCGACTGACCAACTATAGTGATTATGCGCTGCGCTCATTAATATATTTGGCGATTAAGCCTGAGCCGCATCTATTGGCAAACATCAGTGATATTGCCAACAGCTACAATATTTCTAAAAGTCATTTGACCAAGATTATCCACCAACTGGGGCAGCTTGGTTATATCGACAGCGTACGCGGTAAAAATGGCGGTATTCGCTTGGCTTGTCGGCCAAAGGATATCAATTTGGGCGTATTGATTAAGCAAATTGAGCCAGATTTTAATTTGGTTGAATGTTTTTCGACTGATTTATTAGTAACTGCCAAACCCGATGCTAATACTAATAGCACGGCGAATAGTCCGGTTATTAGTGAAGACAGCGGGGTCGCCAAAGATTTGGCTTTGACGCTTATCGACGAAGAGGCCAGTGCGGTGGTCAAATCAGGCTGTATCATTAGCCCTGTCTGTCAGTTAAAGCAGGTATTTTTTGAAGCGCTGACTGCTTTTATCAATGTCCTTGAGCGCTATACACTGGCGGATATTATCAGTAATGAGTCAGAATTGGCTGAGCTATTGTTTTATAGAAATAACCTCAATGGCTTTGTAAAATAGAAGCTTTATATAGTCAGTGCAAAATAAAAGCGATACGTTATAGCTATGTGCGACTGGTATAAATTTTCCTTGCTTGCTGTTATCACAGAGGCTACGAAAAATTCATCCCAGTCGCACTGTATCAATTTTAAAGTGATTCTACTATATATAAAATCGCCACAAAAAAAAGGCTGCCCCACTAGTAATAATATGGGTAGCCTTTTTTATTATCAATTTCTAATTCATTCAACTTAAGCATCTAAACGTTTAAGCTTTTTCAAGCTTAGGACGTGCTTTTTCGATGGCTTTTAATAAAGCGTTTTCAAACTCGCCTTCCTTAAACTTAACCAAATAAGAATGCGCGGCGCAAAAGTTTCGTACCTCACGCCATTCGTGGGCAAGATTGGTCGCCCAATCGCAGTATTGCTTGCCAGCATCAGGCTCATCTTTGAGCGCTTTTTTGGTGGTTGGGTGCAATAGTAGCTCAGGCAACACCGCTTCTAGGAGTTTGGTTGGCGGACTCATAAAGGTGTCATCGACGTGTAGGCTTTTACTGGCAGGATGAAAGGCCAACAGCGACCCTGCATGAATCATCTCATTAGGTGAGATATAGTGAATGCCTTCTGACATAGAAAACTTTAGCTCAGGATAACGCTTGGCGACGGCCTCGCTTTCGACCAAATCGTCTGCCCATTGCACCTCAGGGATTTTTTTATGATGACGGCGACTGCCATAAAAAGTCGCTTGCGGGAAATCTTTTACCATCTGCGCGCAGTGAATCGTATGAAAGGGATGGACGTTGAGCACAGCTTCAACATCTTGCCCATTATTGGTTAAGGTCATTACCTCATCGCGTACGTCGCCAGTAAGCTTATAGCTATCTAAAAAGACAAAACGCCCTGAATCTAACTTAATCAGTGAGCATTGGGTGCCTATATTAAGGACGCCGCCTATGCGAAACGTACCGCGAATATTCCAAAATCCTGCGCCTAAATCATGCATTTTATCGGTCATTAATATTCTTCCTTAATCATTATTTTATGAGTTTTTTTAATTGTTAGTCATAGCAATAAATATGGATAGTTTTTGATTATGGTTTTTTAAGCGTGCAAAGTCTGTAAGCAAAGGGATATCAGGACTATAAATATGTAAGTTTGAAAAAGATGAAGGAGAAAAAATATTAAATACAAGGCAAATTAAGAGCAGTGCTTATCCACAATCTTTATAATCGTAAGAAGATATACGGGGGCTGTTGCCATAGTTTTCGTTATGGCATAAAAATTTATCGAAGCGAGTATCACCATTGATGTAGCGATGCATCCAAGCAATACCCGGTTTGCTGAGTAATATCTCATTAAAGCGATAGCTTGGACAAAAGTGGCTGCCGTTTTTTATTTCAATCTTCATTTTTGGCCCAGCAGCATGATTATAAAACGGACTGCTGTACTTCTTATTAGAGGCAATGCGGTCATTTTGGCAGGTAATAAATAACGCGGGCGTGTCCATAGTGCCGTAGTCTTTATCATGATAAGGCGTTTGCGGAATAATGGCGCGAACGTCACTGCGCTGGGTTGCTAACTGCAGCGCGCCACCACCGCCCATTGACCAGCCGATGGCGCCCAAACGTGTGCTATCTATTTGCGCACCTACCGTACTATCGCTAAGAATATGATCGAGGGCGGCGCTCAACTGCGTCGCACGGCTATTTGGATCATCATAAATAGAGTTAGTGTCGATAGTAATCACCACAAATCCCCAAGATGCCAGACGCGGACCCCACCATTTAATCGATGCTTCATAAGACACATAACCGGGAATCACTGCGATGCCGCCTAACAGGCCGCAGTCTCCAGCATTGGTAGGATAATGAATGGTGCCGCCGCCAAAGCCATTTGCTAACTGACGAGGAATGGCTTTACTTGCCACCGTAAAAGGACCATTATCACGCGTAGCTGATAGCTCAGCTGCGGTAATGACACTATCAGCGATACAGTTTGATCTGGAGGCTGTAAATGTTGTGGTGGTTAAAGTTGCTTTACTTGCAGGCACTTTGGCTAATGATGCAGGGGTTAATAATATTTCGTTTGAAGTCGCTTTGGTTGCTGTAGTTGGTAAGGTAATGGTTGATTGCTCTTTAATTGAAAAGGTTTGAATTGAGTCTGTTGGTTGTGCTGCGACTGCTGCCATATTCACAGAAATAATCAGTGTGCCGGTTAGGGCAATCAATCTTAGATAAAAAGGGTTGTTTAACATGATAAAGGGTCTGTTAGATGATGGTTGGTTTTAATAGCAAAGCAAAATAATAGTAGACAGTAATCTATTCGCTGTCAAAAATAACAGTCACCTCTACAGTGCTAAAACGGCTTTTATAAAGCGGCATTTAAAAAGCTGGCGTGAATAACATACCGAAACCTGAGTCTGGTATTTGCTGTGATAAAATCACCAATCAGCCATCTTTTTATAGCCAGTTATAAGTTTTATGCTAGGCATGATGTAATTGCTACCACTTATTTCTATCACCCATGCGTCATTTAGTACGAGCCAGCACAAAAGTCAGCTCTAGCTAAAAAAGCACTCAATATAGTAAGTCATACTTTGAACAATCATATAAATAACAGTATAAATAATGATAGCGATGTTAATGGCAAAGCCGCTGGTATTAGCCAAGATAATAGCGTCAGCAATCGCCGTATGAACACACCCTTTGCCGCGCCTTCATGGGTACTTAAGCTGACGATTGGCTTGATTGGGGTGTTTGCTTTTTTGCAGGTCTATTCTATTCAAGCTATTTTACCGGTCTTGATGATGGATTTCACCGCAACTGAGGTGCAGGCGGGCATGATTGTTGGTGCCACCATATTGGCAATTGCTATCATGTCCCCATTTTTGGGCATGCTGTCTGATGCAGTAGGACGCAAGTCATTTATCGTTGGGGCGTTATTGTTTTTAGCGATACCCACTGCGTTAATTGCCCAAAGTCCAAATATCGGCTGGATGGGCATGTGGCGCTTTATGCAGGGATTGTCTGTGCCCGGTATTACGGTGGTGACGATTGCTTATATCGGCGAAGAGTTTGAGGGACGGGCGCTCACTGAGCTGATGTCATTTTATGTGTCAGGGTCGGTGCTCGGCGGCTTTATGGGGCGCTTTTTACTTGGGCACTTGCACGAGCTTATCGGTTGGCGCGCTGGCTACTATGTGATGGCAGGTATGACGCTGATCGGGGCGCTATGGGTGGGTAAAATGCTGCCCGCATCGCGGCACTTCGTTGCTAATCCCAACTTTCGCTCAGCCATGCAGACCCTCGGTGAGCATTTGGTCAATCGCTATGTTGTCACTTCCTGTTTGCTTGGTGCTTGCGTGTTGTTCTCGTTGGTTGGCTGTTTTACCTTTATTAATCTGCATTTGGCCGATACACCTTATGAATTAAGCACAGGTGCGCTTGCCAATATTTTTGCGGTGTATTTAATTGGCGTTGTCATCACCCCATTATCGACGACGTTGCTGCGCCGCTTTGGTTCAGCGCGTACGGTTCGCGTGGCAGTTATTATCTCGATGTTTGGCGTGCTCTTAACGCTCGTGACGCCGCTTTGGGGCATCGTACTGGGGCTTGCCATCATGTCTAGCGGCGTCTTTATTACCCAAGCGGCCACCATCAGCTATATTGCGGTCAATGTCAAAAAAGGACGCTCAATGGCGTCAGGCTTATATTATATGGGCTATTACGCGGGTGGCACGATGGGTGCGTGGCTCTGCGGCATCGCTTACGCGCGTGGACAATGGTCGCTGACGGTTTGGTTATTATTGTTTGTACAAGTGCTGGCTCTATTGGTCGCTAGCATTGGGATGGTCAAAACAACGGCTCGCGCGGAGTAATATAGATTTTTACTACCCTTTAACATACACTTTTAACCTCACTCGACCCTATAACCTAACTTGCCATAACACAATAACCTAAGTATTTAAACGTCAATCAAAGAACCTATAGTCGTCAGCGACTTACGCAAGCAGGCTTTACATGGCCTAGGTTTTTTCTTACTATCGATAGAGCTTATCAAGAATGACGATAAGTATTGCCATCCATTACAGCCACGCGTATACCGATAAAAATGCTCTGTTTTTATAGGTGTCTTAAACCCTATTAAAAGTGCTTTAAAATAATTAAAATCACCCACAAGGAAGTCAAATTTATGTCAAATATTTATCATAGTGCGCCGTCAGCCTACGATTATCCGTTAATCGTCAAGCAACTCTTAAACCGTGCCAAAACGGTGTCGCTAGAGCAAGAAATTATTTATGCCGATAAAAAACGCCTCACTTATAAAGAGTTGTTTGAGCGTATCAATCGTTTAGCTAATGTTTTAGCCGACCTAAATCTTGCTGCCGGTGATGTGATTGCGGTGATGGATTGGGACAGTCATCGCTATTTAGAATCGTATTTCGCCGTACCGATGTCAGAATATATTTTGCAAACCGTCAATATCCGCCTGTCACCTGAAAAAATCCTCTATACCATCAACCACGCTAAGCCAAAAGTATTGCTACTAAACTCTGAGTTTGCGCCATTGGTGAAAGACTATCAGTTTGAAAACTCTAGCATTGAGCATATTATTTGGCTTGATGACAATGGCGTGTCACATGAAGGCGTCTTTGGCGGTAACCAAAATCGCGTCACTGGAGAGTATGAAGCATTGTTAGAGGCCGCCAGTAGCGAGTTTGATTTCCCAGATTTTGATGAAAACACTATTGCCACGACTTTTTATACTTCAGGTACAACAGGCGATCCAAAAGGGGTGTTCTTTAGCCACCGCCAACTGGTCTTGCACAGTCTGACGGAAGCCGCGACCTTGGGTATGCTGCCCAATAAACAAGGCGTCAGTTACGGCGATGTTTATATGCCGATGACGCCGATGTTCCACGTTCATGCGTGGGGCTTCCCGTTTACCGCCACAATGGTTGGTTTAAAACAAGTCTATCCCGGACGTTACGCGCCTGATGCCTTGATGGATTTGATTATCAATGAAAAGGTCAGTATCACCCACTGCGTACCAACGATTTTGCAGATGGTACTCAAAGAAGCGCAAGAGCGCGATACCAGTTTTAATGGGTTAAAAATGATTATCGGTGGTTCGAAACTGACGGAAGGCCTAGCGAGAGCAGCATTAGCGCAAGATATTGAGGTTTATACTGGCTACGGCATGTCTGAGACTGCACCACTTATTAGCTTGACAGAATTTAGCCTAAATGAGCCTGAGATGTCTGAGGACGAAGATATCGCACGCCGCTGTATGACGGGTAAGCCAGTACTGATGGTGGACGCTCAAATATGGAATACTGATAATGAGTCCGTCGGTACGGGCAAAGACAATACCGGCGAGTTGGTGCTGCGCGCGCCTTGGCTAACACAAAGCTATCTGAAAAATGACGATGCTGGTAAAGAGCTGTGGGAAAATGGCTATATGCATACCCAAGATATCGCCTATATGCGTCCTGATGGTTATATTAAAATCACCGATCGTTTAAAAGACGTCATCAAGTCAGGCGGCGAGTGGATATCGTCATTAGAGATTGAAACGATTTTATCCTTGCATCCCGCAGTCGCTGACGTATCGGTGATTGGTATCCGTGATAAACAATGGGGCGAGCGTCCGCTAGCTTTGATTGTACTCAAACCTGCCTGTCAAGATACTAACGCCGATGACATCAAAGCGCTTGCCGAACAGGCGGTAGCGCGGGGAATTATTCCTAAATACGGCGTGCCAAGTCAGTTTAAGTTTGTCGACGAGCTGCCAAAAACCTCGGTCGGTAAACACGATAAAAAAGTCATGCGTGAAATGTACGATGAGCAGAAATAAGACTTCATTAAATAGTCAGCTGTTTAAAACGCTTGCGTTAAGCAAAATATCAAATGGCTGACATGCGTAGTAGTTGACCTTTATCTCTAGCTCTGCTACATTTCAAACCGATACATAATGTATCGGTTTCTCAGTTCTGGCAGGGACAGCCAGTTTTATACTATGATAGTATTGAATAAGAGCGTATCTTATAAAGCGTCATATTATAAATATGATCTCTATAAAAGCGCTTTTTATAGTTTATAAAATCATCTCTTATAAAAGCACTTTTTATAGTATCGCTTGTTATAAAAAATACAGCATTACCCATCGTTTACGCTAAGGACAGCCATTATGAACGAGCAAGCCATTCGTCGAAATTCTCAACAAACCAGCCAGCCAGCTATAAATCACAATAATAATCAAAACCTTACTCAATCCTCTAGCCAAGATTCTCACCCATCATTTGATAGCACGCAAAGCTTTGCCGACATTTATCAATCCTCTATTGATAATCGCGAGCAGTTTTGGGCGGAGCAAGCCAAGCGGATTTATTGGCACAAAGAGCCTGAGCAAACCCTTGATGACAGCAATCTGCCATTTGCCAAATGGTTCGTCGGCGGTGAAACCAATCTTTGCTACAACTGTGTCGATCGCCATCTTGCAGAGCGTGCTGAGCAAGATGCCTTTATTTGGCTATCCTCTGAAATTAACCAAGAGTTAATCGAAACTTTTCCTGCCGTAGTTGATGCTTTTAATGATTTGGGCAATAACGTTGAGCTTTATACTGATTATACTAAGCGGCGCCTGACTTATAACGACCTTTATAAAGAAGTAAATTACTTCGCCGATGTGCTACAGCGTCATGGTATCGAGAAGGGCGATCGCGTCATCATTTATATGCCGATGATTTTAGAAGCCGCTTATGCCATGCTCGCCTGTGCGCGTATCGGTGCGGTGCATTCGGTGGTGTTTGGTGGCTTTGCAGCCCATAACTTGGCCATCCGTATGGATGATGCTGAGGCAAAAATGGTCATCACTGTCGATGCGGGTCTACGCGGCGGTAAAGTGATTAATTATAAAAGCCTCGTTAATCAAGGTGTTGAGCAAGCGACAATCAAGCCCGAGCATGTACTAGTGGTCAATCGTGGTGTATTACCGTTCGAGCCAAAATCTATCGATGTCGATTATGCAGCCCAGCGCCGTATCAGTTGTGAGGCCAATGCTATTGTTGAGCCAGTTTGGTTAGAGTCCAATACGCCGTCGTATCTTCTGTATACTTCAGGCACCACTGGGACGCCAAAGGGTGTGCAGCGCGATACCGGCGGTCATGCAGTGGCGCTAACGACGTCGATAGACTATATCTATGATGGCAAAGCGGGCGAGACCTTTTGGGCGATATCAGATATCGGCTGGGCAGTTGGGCATTCTTATACCATTTATGCGCCGTTGCTGGCTGGCATGACCAGTGTCATGTATGAAGGCTTGCCGCATCGTCCAAACCCAGGTATTTGGTGGCGGATTGTCGAAGCAAATAAAGTGAATATTCTATTTACCGCACCGACGGGTGTGCGTATGCTGAAAAAACAAGATGAAACATGGATGACGCGCTATGATGTCTCTAGCCTTAAGTCATTCTTTTTGGCAGGCGAGCCACTCGATGAGTCAACGGCCAATTGGTTGACCAAGCATTTAGGGGTGCCGATTTTAGATCATTATTGGCAGACAGAGTCTGGCTGGCCAATTTTAAGCAATACGCCCAAATTTAATCATAAACCGCACAAACAAGGATCGCCTGGTTATCCAATGTATGGTTATGATGCCCACGTCATCAATGAAGAAACTGGCGAGCTTTGTAAAGCTGGTGAAAAAGGCTTACTCGCCATTCGCGCACCACTGCCGCCTGGTTGTCTCACGACTGTATGGCGTAATGATGAGCGCTTTATCAGCAGCTATTTTGGTCTGTTTGATGGCAAGCACTACTCAACCTCAGACTATGCCGTGACCGACGACGACGGCTATTTTTATATCTTAGGACGCACCGATGATGTGATTAACGTCGCCGGTCATCGTATTGGCACGCAGGAGATTGAGGAAGCCATCAGTACCCATCCAGAGATGGCCGAATGTGCGGTCGTGGGTATCAAAGATCAATTAAAAGGCGAGTTGCCGATTGCTTTTTGTGTGCTAAAAGACCATGAGCAAGTGGCAACGACCGAAAACCGTTTCCGTATTGAGCAGCAAGTCATCGGTGCGGTAGTAAAATCCTTGGGCGGTATCGCTCGTCCAGCGGCGATTTATTTCCCGCAAGCATTACCCAAAACGCGCTCTGGCAAAATCTTACGCCGCGCTATTCGTGCTTTAGCGGAAGGTAATGAAACGGGCGATATGTCAACGCTTGACAATCCAACGGCGATTGATGCGATTAAAAAATCGATGAAAGATTATTAATCTAATAGCGTATTAATTGAAAAAATTCAGTCATCTTAATATCGGGAAAAGCTCATGTACCATCATGGGCTTTTTGGTTTTTAGACTGATAAATTTTATAGATGGCGACTATCGCAAATAAAAGTTTGATAAAGCGCTTGACCCTAAAATTGATTTATTGCTATAGTCAATAACGATACGAAATAAATCATTTTAAAAAAATATTTAAAGGGTAATAATGGACAGTTTTTATCCCTTTTAACAATATACTTGTATGAATACTTTTTTATAAATACTGGCCCACCATTAAATGGTGAGCAAACAAACAAGATAAGGATATCTTATGCATCACGTTCAGCAGCTTATCGATGGTCAATTTGTTGATTCTAATACCAGCGAATGGATTGACATCACAGATCCCGCCACCCAAGAAGTCATCGCCAAAGTTCCGCAAACGACTGACGATGAAATCAATCAAGCCGTCGCTGCCGCCCAAAAAGCGTTTCAGACATGGCGTAAAACGCCTATCACCACACGTGCGCGTATTTTTTTAAAGTATCAAGAACTGATTCGCGAGCATATGGATGAGCTGGCAGAAATCTTAACCGCAGAGCAGGGAAAAACCATTGCTGATGCGCGCGGTGATGTATTTCGTGGTTTAGAAGTGGTCGAGCATGCCGCAGGTATTGCCAATCTGCAAATCGGCGACTTCGTTGAAAACGTCGCAACAGGCGTCGACACCTATAGTATCTGGCAGCCACTTGGTGTCTGTGCTGGTATCACGCCATTTAACTTTCCCGCGATGATTCCACTATGGATGTTCCCAATGGCGATTGCGACGGGTAACACCTTTGTCCTTAAACCTTCTGAACAAGATCCGATGGTAACCATGCGTTTGGTTGAGTTGGCAGTTGAAGCTGGCGTCCCTGAAGGCGTGTTAAACGTCGTGCACGGCGGTAAAGCAACCGTTGATGCCATTTGCGATCATCCAGATATCAAAGCAGTTTCATTCGTTGGCTCAACCAACGTCGGCAAGCATGTCTATGAGCGCGCTAGTCAATCTGGCAAACGTGCCCAGTGTATGATGGGTGCCAAAAACCATGGCGTTATCCTACCTGATGCCAATAAAGAACAAACGCTCAATCAGCTAGCGGGTGCCGCCTTTGGTGCAGCCGGTCAACGTTGTATGGCGCTGTCGGTCGTGGTGCTAGTGGGTGAAGCAGGTGAATGGATTGACGATATCAAAGCCAAAGCAGAAGGCTTAGTGGTTTCAGCAGGCAAAAACGACAAGGATCTAGGTCCGCTCATTTCACCTGCCGCAAAAGCCCGTGTTGAGCATCTGATTGGTACAGGGGTAGAAGAGGGCGCTAGTCTACTTCTTGATGGTCGCGGCATCACGGTTGAAGGGTTTGAGAAGGGCAACTTTGTAGGGCCGACTATCTTTGATAACGTCACCGCGGATATGCAAATTTATCAGCAAGAAATCTTTGGCCCAGTACTGTGTATCATGCGTGCAGCTGACCTTGATGAAGCGATTGAGCTGCTTAATGCCAATCCAAATGGTAATGGTACGGCTATCTTCACTCAGTCAGGCGCTGCTGCGCATAAATTTCAACAAGATATTATGGTTGGTCAAATCGGTATTAACTTGCCGATTCCTGTGCCACTACCGATGTTCTCATTCTCAGGCTCACGTGCTAGTAAGCTTGGCGATTTGGGTCCTTATGGTAAGCAAGCGGTACAGTTCTATACTCACACCAAGACGGTCACTGCCCGCTGGTTTGATGACGAGGCAAGCCGCAGCGTCAATACTACTATTTCAATGTAGTCGTCAATCGACTATATTTGCAGCGTCCAAGCAATATAGCGACACTCTTGCTCAGTATTTTTTAGCAAAAGCATGATTTATGATTGTCGTTATAGCGCTGCTATACTGTATAACCAGCACGGTTTAAACCACGGTAGACTGACGGCTTATAACCTTTTTTCCCATATTTGCTATACATGCACAAGGATGACCCTATGGATTTTTCATTGACCGAAGACCAAATCGCCTTTCGCCAAACTGCCAGACAGTTTGCGCAAAAAGAGCTAAAGCCCAACGCGGCTGAATGGGATCGTACTTCGCACTTTCCAGTCGATGTCATCAAAAAAACCGGCGAGCTTGGCTTTTTAGGGCTGTATACCAACCCAGAATATGACGGCTTAGGGCTACCACGCCTAGATTCTGCCATGGTGTTTGAGGAGCTGGCCTGGGGTGATACCGCCGTTGCCGCCTATATGAGTATCCATAATATGGCGGGTTGGATGATCGGGGAATATGGTAGCGACGCTTTGTGTAAAAAGTATTTGCCCCATATGGTCAGCGGTGAATGGCTTGGCAGTTACTGCTTAACAGAGCCGAATGCCGGTTCTGATGCCGCCTCATTACGTACCAAAGCCGATAAGCAAAGCGACTATTATGTGCTTAATGGCGAAAAAACTTTTATATCAGGGGCAGGTTCAACCGATGTGCTAGTGGTCATGGCACGTACCGGTGCTGCAGGGCCAAAAGGGATCTCGGCATTTGTGGTAGATGCCCACAGCGCTGGTATCGAATATGGCAAAAACGAGCATAAAATGGGCTGGAAAGCGCAACCAACGCGAACGATTAGTTTTAAAGATGTCAAAGTGCCCGCTGAAAATCTCATTGGCGAGGAAGGCCAAGGCTTTCGTATTGCGATGAAAGGCTTGGATGGCGGTCGTATCAATATTGGTATCTGTGCAGTTGGCACGGCGCAGTCGGCGCTAGAGACCGCGACCAATTATGTGCAAGAGCGTAGCCAGTTTGGCAGCCCGATTGCCAGCTTACAGTCAGTACAGTTTAAACTTGCTGATATGCTCACCCAAACCATTACTGCAAGGCAAATGCTATATTTAGCGGCTAGCAAAATCGATAATAATGACGCGCAAGCCTCTACCTACTGTGCCATGGCAAAGCGTCTGTCTACTGATCTTTGTTTCGATGTTGCCAATGAAGCCTTACAGCTGCATGGTGGTTATGGCTATCTCAATGAATATCCGCTTGAGCGCCATGTGCGAGACTTGCGTGTCCATCAGATTTTGGAAGGCACCAATGAGATTATGCGGGTGATTGTCTCGCGCCAGCTTATGCAAGATGATGCGTTGAGTCAATTACGCTAGCCCAACAATATTATAAAACTGCTTTATTAAGCGTTTTGAATAAAGCCATTTTATAGAAAGATAATAACAAGGATGTTCCATGACCGATTATACCAATTTAAAGCTCTCAATCGACGGCCATATTGCTACCGTCACACTGAATAACCCAACAGCCCATACCTGGACGATGGACAGTCTGCCAGCGCTCAAGCAACTGGTCACTGACCTCAATGCCAATGATGATGTTTATGCCTTAATTATCCATGGCGATGGGGAAAAGTTCTTTTCAGCAGGTGCAGATTTAAACAATTTTTCAGACGGTGATAAAGGACGTGCGATAAGTATGGCTATCGCGTTTGGTGAGGCATTCGAAGCCTTATCAGCCTATCGCGGTGTCAGTATCGCGGTTATCAATGGCTATGCGATGGGCGGTGGACTTGAGTGCGCGCTGGCTTGCGATATTCGTATCGCAGAAGCGCATGCACAGATGGCGTTACCAGAGACGGGCGTGGGCTTATTGCCCTGTGCAGGCGGTACGCAAAACCTACCTTTACTGGTTGGTGAAGGCTGGGCAAAACGGATGATATTGTGCGGTGAGCGCGTCGATGCCGAGACAGCATTGCGCATTGGCTTAGTCGAAGAAGTCACGGCAAAGGGTGGCGGCTTATTAGCGGCCCAAGCCTTAGCGCAAAAAGTCGCTAGACAATCTCCTGTTGCCGTCAGTTATTCGAAACAGCTTATCCAAGCGGCAAGAAATACCCCGCCTGCCCAAAACCTTATCCATGAACGTGAAGCTTTTGTTAAGTTATTCGACACCAATGATCAGCGCGAAGGCGTACAAGCATTCTTAGAGAAGCGCACACCCAATTGGCAAAATAAATAGCCTGTAGGGATGTCTTAATATTTACTTTACTCATTTTAATTTTGGTAGGTCTCTTTTATGACAGCAGTAACAGAAAACATAGAACAAGAAGCGCCGGTCCTATTCAATACTGAGCCGACAGAGTGCGGTCACCTGATTGGCATAATGATGTTAAATACGCCAAAGTCTCTGAATGCACTCAGCGTTGAGATGTGTCAATTATTAGCCAAGCAGCTAGAGCAGTGGCAAAACGACGATCAGGTAGTGGCATTGGTGTTAAAAGGGGCAGGTGACAAGGCGTTTTGTGCTGGCGGTGATATCCGTAAGCTGTATGACAGCATGTCCAGCAGTGTGCCGCTACCGAATCCTTATGCGACAGAGTTTTTTGGTCATGAATACCGTTTGTATCGGCAGATGCATTTTTATCCAAAGCCATTAATCCTCTGGGGTGACGGCATTATCATGGGTGGCGGCATGGGTCTGATGGCAGGTTGTAGTCATCGTTTAGTCACCGAGCGCACGCGCTTTGCCATGCCAGAAGTGACCATTGGACTGTTCCCTGACGCCTCTGGTAGTTGGTTCTTGCAGCGCATGCCTGCTAAAACAGGTTTGTTCTTAGGGCTAACAGGTGCGATGTGTAATGGCAGTGACGCTTTATTAGCCAATCTTGCAGAGTATGCTGTTGCCAGTAGTGATTACGATGCTGTCATACAACGTTTAAAACAGAGTAATTGGCAAGGAGCAGCTGACAACAATGATAAATATCGTAATAATAGCGCTCATAGTATCGTTAGTCGTGCGCTTACCGCACAGCCTGTTGCTGAGTTGCCTGCAAGTAAGCTTGCGATATATTGGAAACCTATCCAGCAATTAATGAACAGCGGCGGCTTAGGAGATATTGATGCACTTCTACAAAGTGACGAAGCGCTTGAAAAATTAGATACAGACTTTGCAGCAGATAGCTGGACGCAGCGCGCAGTAGCTACTTATCGTCACGGCTGCCCTGTAACTGCCGCTTTGACCTATGCGCTTTACCACAAAGTCACCGACTTATCGCTTGAGCAAGTCCTGTATTTAGAGACCAACGTAGCTGTGCATTGTGCCGCCAATCCTGATTTTAAAGAAGGCGTACGTGCGCTACTGATTGACAAAGACCGCAATCCGCAGTGGTCACGTTCACTGGCAGACTGTCTCAATAGCGAAGGGCAGGCGTATATACATCAGCACTTTGTGAATCCTTATGCTAAAGGTGAGCATCCGTTAGGCGATTGGTTGGGTGAAGACGCTTTAGGCAGCCAGCTTGTACGCTAAGAGCTTATCGGCTCATTATAAGAATCAGGTATAAATTAAAAAACGTAAAACTATGTGTAGCACTGTCTGCATAAGCAATCATCAAGGAGCGATGAGATGGGTACAAAGGATTTGAATTTAAGTAATAAAGACACAAATAATACCGCTGCGAGCGATAATCATACTACTAAGCCAAATATAGCCTTTATTGGGCTTGGCAATATGGGCGCACCGATGGCAGAGAACTTGTTAAAGGCAGGTTATACGCTATCGGTTTATGATTTATCTGAAGAGGCAACCGCGCGCTTGCAGCAAACAGGTGCCAGTGTGGCTGATAGTCCTAAAGATGCTGCGAGCAATGCACAAGTTATCATTAGCATGTTGCCTGCGGGCAAGCACGTCCATTCTGTTTATCTAGGAAATAATGGCGCTGATGGTTTACTAGCAGAATTACCTAAGGGTACGTTGGTCATCGATAGCAGTACCATCGCAGCAGCTGATGCAAGATTGGTGGCAGAAGCAGCAAGTAAGGTTGGTATCGACTTCTTAGATGCGCCAGTCTCCGGTGGTACAGGAGGCGCCATTGCTGGCACTTTAACTTTTATTGTCGGTGGTAGTGACGATGCATTCGCTAAAGCCGAACCAATACTCGCCGTTATGGGCAAAAACATCTTTCATGCAGGCGAGCATGGTGCCGGACAAGTGGCGAAAATCTGCAATAATATGCTGTTAGGTATTCTCATGGCAGGGACGGCAGAGGCGATTAATTTAGGCGTAAAAAACGGTCTCGACCCTAAAGTGCTATCAGATATTATGCTACAAAGCTCGGGCCGTAACTGGACGCTAGAGGTTTATAACCCTTATCCGCAGGTGATGGAAAATGTGCCCTCTAGCAACGGTTATAAAGGCGGCTTTATGAGTAAACTCATGCAAAAGGACCTTAATCTTGCGATGCAAACGGCTAGGGATACCGATGTTGAAACGCCGATGGGAGCCAAGGCTACTGAGCTTTATGAATCTCACATAGTAGAAAATGGCGATAAAGATTTTTCTAGCATCATGGCGCGTCATGACAGTTCGGTCTTGTCTTAAAGCACGAAACGCTTCAAATCCTTAATCAATTTTGCATAGAGTGTTTTTCTAATTGCCATCATGTTATTAACAAAGCATAAAAAAGGTCTGCGCTAGTTTTATGACGCAGACCTTTTTACTCAGTCATATTTTTTCTTAATGTCACACACCCTAGTTTTGTAGCTCATACACCAATGCTTGAATATCATGCGCTGCCTTTTGTAAGCGCGGCACATGCTCCATTAGCTCATCTAATGACACGCGAATGGTTGGTGCGTGGATATATAGTGACGCCAGATAGCGAGATTTTTTGTCTAGCACAGGCACTGACACCGCTACCATCTCTGAGATAAATTCCTCATTATCGATACCAATGCCTGTCTCTGCGATACGATCAAGCTCGGCATTTAATGTATCAATATCGGTAATCGTATTTTTGGTAAATTTATCTAACGGTAGGCCTTGTAGTATTTTAGCGCGGCTGGTCGCAGACAACTGGCTTAAATATAACTTACCCGTAGCCGTACACCACATCGGTGATTTCGCGCCGACAGGCAGATATATTTGCAAAGGCAGCGAGGTGTTAGCGCGATTGGTATACATCATGTCCATCTGGTAAGGAATGGCGATACCGCAAGTCTCCTTAATCTCATCAACCAATTTTTGTAAAATAATTTGCCGCTCATTAAAAAATTGACGTTGCTGCCAAAGCTCAACGCTCAAATTACGCACCCGCTTGCCAGGAATAATACCGCCGCCAATATCGACGGTCACAAACCCTTCATCGACTAAGTTTTGAATCAAGCGATGGATAGTAGGTTTTGGGATATCAAGCTCTTGCGACAGTTCAAGTGGTGAGAGGGGTTTTGACGCATAAGACACCGCTTCGATAATCTCTAAAACACGGGTAATCGACGAAACTTTTGGCATAAAAATGGCTCAATAAGAATAATAAAGGTAAAGCGAAAAGTAGAAAAAATCATTAATATGCTAATGAAAAGTCCAAAAATGCAAATACTAAAAAGACATCTATTAATAGCTCTAATTTAGCATAATAACGCAATCAAACAAGCTATCTTATTAGATATAAACGATATATTTACGTTTTTATAGTTCAGACTAATTTCCCGCACTTCTGTTCTAGATCTTATTTTGGGTAGCATTGGATACGTTAGCTCACAAACCACAACAAACTGTAGTAATAAACTCTATAACTGTAATTGAGTTAAAAGGGGAGGTAGGTCATTATACTGACATGTTTTGTAATACCTTTACATGAGCGTTAAGCGATTCAATATTCATGTTCTGACTATTCAGTGGCTTTGAGAGTATTGTGTAACAGGAAATCGAAGTTTTGCAGGTTGGTGTAGTAAATATTACAATATCTATGCAATCTTTACATAACGGCAAATAAAAAGTGCATTCATGGGGGTGACTTTTTAAGCCAAAATTGTTTTAATCTGCTCAACAAAATGGTTGTTTATAAAAAAGTTAAATTATCATTTTTTTACGGGCGAGTTATTTCACACTTTAGGAGAGTATTTATGAAACTTATTAAATTCACAGCAATTTCTGCTGCTGTATTAGCATCTACTGCTGCACTAGCAGCTGAACCAGTTATCGTTGTTGATAACAACGATGCGGTTGTATATGAAGCAGAGCCAGTTGCAGTAGCTTATCAAGCAGAGCCAGTTGCTGTCGTACAACCAGCAAACTCATATAGCGACAGAACTTTTTTCCAAACTGTGACTCATCCAGCGGCTGTCAGTGCTGAAGTAGGTACACTAGGTTATGGTGCTAATATCGGTTGGGCACTTAACGATAAAACTGAATTACAAGCTGGTTGGGCAGGTGGCGACGTTGCTGACCTATTCGGCGGTGACTTTGATGCAAACGATGTAAACTATGACGTTGATTCTGATTTTAGTAACCCGTACTTAGGCGTACAACTACGTCCTACAGGTAACTGGTTCACAGTGGGCGCTGGTATCATCGTTCCTGACAACGATATTACAGCTACGGCTAATGCTGAAGATTCTGGGGTCAACGGTTATTATCCTGTAGATGGAAGTAAGTATTTTGTCGGTACTCCTAATGCAGATGCAGATTATGATATTTCACGCGGTGACTTAACTGAAGTTGGTAGTGTTTCAGCAGACCTAGAACACCGCAATAAGCTAGCTCCATATTTAACCATTGGTTTCCGTCCTAACATTACTAATAACTTTGGTTTATTCGGTGAGCTAGGTGCAGCATATCTTGGTAAAACCACTGCAAATGTTAATGCTACTGGTGTAAATGGAGCAATTGCTGAAAATCAAATTAAGAAAGAATTGGAAGATGAAAAATATCTTGAGTGGTTGCCAATCGTTAAAGTTGGTGCAACTTACCGCTTCTAAGCTAATTACGGTTTAACGACTGTTATTAGAAGATAAGTAGCAATAAAAAACGATCCTTTTTAGGGTCGTTTTTTTTGTTTAAAATAAGGTAGCGCTACTTTGATTAAATTAAAGAATCATCAATAAATGATCACTGTTTGATAATGGCGTAAAATAGCGATACGGTAATTGCTTTTATTGTCGTTAATGGCCAGTAAGGGTGATTTGCTTGTAGCACCTTTTATTAAATCAGCAATGAGATAGGCGTAATCTTTTCCTAATCCGTGCGCCAGCTTATATTGGTATATTTTTATAAAACTTTCTTTTATTTGCCATAGTAGCTTGGCGATTATGTCTCTTTGCATAGGTGGTAAGGTCTGCAAGATAGCCATTTCATTAACATGGAAGAAGCGCTGCGCGACCTGCCATTTAACGGCATTTATTTCTATATCAATGCCCACAGGTCGATGAGCACTTATAACAACCGCGACTTTATTGTCTAAATAATCGAAAGGTTTATTTTTTTTATGCTGATTAGAAATAATTTTGTTATGGGTGCCAGTATGACTAAAGCAGACGTAGTATTGACTATTGGCAAGTCGATATGGAAAGCTTGCGTCATTCAAGGTATCAATCATCTCTAGCTTATTAAGTAGTGATTGTAATAATAATCGTACGCCAGTGCGCTGCTGTTGGCGCTGACGATGAGCTATCTCGCGTGTAGATAGAGACACGGTAGGAATGCGGTACCATTGCATGTGGCGCAATTCTTCCACCTTGTTCTTTGATAATAAATTAGGGTTGAATAACTGCTGCAAATTATTCAATAAATCGAAATAATTTAAAAAAGAAGGCGTGATAATCTGAGCGGATGCATACCAAGTAGTAGCGTCAAGTTGTTGGTAATGAGTATCACGTAATTTTAAAGTTGACATAATTTATCTGTAGAATGTGAATAGAATAAGAAAAGCCCAACAATAGATTGCTGGGCTTCTTTAAATTAGGGCTGATTAACGCTTATTAAATAATATTAGTAAGACAACTCAGCACGGCGGTTTTGGGCATATGCATCTTCTGTAGTACCGGCAACAGCAGGGCGCTCTTCACCATAGCTGATGATACGGACGTTGTTTACCGCAACACCTTGAGCGGCAAGATAATTACGTGCCGCTTGGGCACGGCGCTCGCCTAGTGCCATGTTGTACTCGCGGCTACCACGCTCATCGGTATGACCTGCAATAACGACACCAGCGTTTGGATTTGAGCTTAGGAGGCTAGCATGTTGGTTTAATACACTGGCAGCTTCTGAGGTGATTTCACTGCTATCGAAAGCAAAGTAAACCACGGCTTGGAGGTTTTCTGCACCAGTGATAACGGCATTTGAATTATCAACGATAACTGCACCGTTATAACCAACTTGACCACCTGGAATACCTAGTGGGGCAACGACCACTTCTGATGTCGCACGTTTGTTAGCACAACCTGACGCAAATACGACAGCGCTTGATAATACTGCGAGGGCAGCAACTTTTGCAATACTGGTAGACATATAAGCTCCTAAAATTTTAATAACATTAGTTTTAATGGCATTTGTTGTTTTTGAACTGCTTAGGGTAAAACTTAGGCAATTACTATCTATCATATACTAAATGTTACTTTATGTAAGTAGTATTACTGTAAATAGTTCGAGAGTTTACCTAAAGATATGTAGCATTCTGATTAAAACCTTTGAATTGATTTCTACCTTAACCAATTTAATTACTCATCGTACTTGAAATTTCATAGTTTAGGTCAATGTAACTATCTTAAAAACTCTGTTTATAACGAACACCGTGCTAATTAATAGGGCGCTGCAAAATAATCAATTAACTGTCTAAAACGTGAATAATAATAGGAATTTCCATGTCTACTACTGAAACTGACGCACAGATTATCAATCCTGACATGCCAGATGTGCCGCCACATGCGCCAAGTAAAATTCATTTGAAAGACTATCAACCGCCAAGCTTTGCGGTCGAAACCGTTGATTTGGATATTAAGTTATTCGATGACCATGCTATTGTGGATAGTACTTTGATGATGCAGCGTCAGACTGACGGCGACTTAGT
Source organism: Psychrobacter sp. M9-54-1 (assembly GCF_016613355.1). NCBI lineage: Bacteria > Pseudomonadati > Pseudomonadota > Gammaproteobacteria > Moraxellales > Moraxellaceae > Psychrobacter > Psychrobacter sp. M9-54-1. The sequence continues at coordinate 43,324 of NZ_JADGFW010000006.1, forward strand.
GCTGTATGGCGAAGGACTTGAGCTGATATCTATTAAGCTGAATGATGAGCTGCTTACCAGTGAGTGCTATACGCAAACGGATGGTAAGTTAACCATTACCGATGCGCCGGAGCATAGCAAATTACAGCTGCAAGTACGCATCCATCCGCATACCAATACGGCGCTTGAAGGCTTATATATCGCCGGTAGTGGTGACGATACCATGTTTGCCACTCAGTGTGAGCCTGAAGGCTTTCGCAAGATTACCTTTTATCCGGACCGTCCCGATGTACTGGCGAGGTTTACCACGCGGCTTGAAGCCAATAAGCGTTTCCCGACGCTATTGAGTAATGGTAATTTGCTCGAAGCGGGTGAAGTGTCGGACGCGCCTGAGCGTCATTATGCGATTTGGCAAGACCCGACCAACAAACCAAGTTATCTGTTTGCTTGTGTCATCGCTGACTTAGATGTATTGACTGACAGCTATACCACGAGCGAGGGGCGTGAGGTGAAGCTTGAGCTCTATGCAAAATCTGAAGATATCGATAAATGTGCTGTCGGTATGCAAGCTTTAAAAGACTCGATGCAGTGGGATGAGGTCAATTATGGCCGCGCGTATGATTTAGACCGTTATATGATTGTTGCCGTCAGTCAGTTTAATATGGGTGCGATGGAAAATAAGGGTTTAAATATTTTTAACACCGCTTGTGTCTTGTCTAGTCCTGAAACGACCACAGATGCGCGCAGCTTTAGTGTCAAATCTATCATTGCTCATGAGTATTTTCATAACTGGACGGGTAATCGCATTACCTGCCGTGATTGGTTTCAGCTGTGCCTAAAAGAAGGTTTTACCGTTTATCGGGATCAATCATTTTCAGCCGATCAGCAGTCAAGTGCTGTCCAGCGTATCGATGACGTGGCAACCTTGCGCGCCCATCAATTTGCTGAAGATGCCGGACCACTAGCGCACCCTGTACGTCCTGAGAGTTTCGTTGAGATTAACAACTTTTATACCACCACCGTCTACGAAAAAGGCGCTGAAATCGTGCGTATGATTGCCAATACGCTAGGGCGTGATAACTTCCGTAAAGGTACGGACGAGTATTTCCGCCGTTATGATGGGCAAGCGGTAACGGTTGAGGACTTTTTATCGGCGCTTAGTATTACCGATAGCAAAATTGAAGACTTTATCGACTGGTATCGTCAGCCCGGTACGCCTGTGGTGTCTGGTTACCAAGATTATGACAGCGTGACGCAGACATTGACTATTACTTTGAGTCAGCAAACTCGTCAGGTTGCAGGTTTTGATGCACCAAAACCCTTGCCGATTCCTGTAGCGACCGCACTATTTGATAAAAATTCTGGTCATATCATCGCCGAGCGTATGTTGCTTCTCGATCAAGTCACACAAACCTTTACCTTTGAAAATATAATGAGCGAGCCAGTCGTATCCTTGCTACGTGATTTTAGTGCGCCCGTTCAGCTCAATTATAATTATCAAGATGAAGACTTGGCGTTTTTGCTCAAATATGAAACCAATGGTTTTAACCGCTGGCAAGTGACGCAAATGCTGGTCAATCGCATTTTACTGCAAGGTCACGGCGCGAAAAGCAGTCCTGAGATATATTTGCAAGTAGTGGCGCAGGCCTTACCTGAACTGGCTGCTAATGATGCGATGTTGGCGGCGCGTTTGCTTGATATTCCGTCAGCACAAGAGCTGGCATCTGCCATTCATAAAGATTACGATCCAGAGCTGGTAAAAGCACAGCGTGAAGGCTTATATCAACAGCTGGCTTTAGCGTTAAAAGATCAATGGTCTGAGCTTTATAAACAGCTACCAATACAGGCTTATGAAGACAGTGCGGAAGCTCGTGGCAATCGCGCTTTACGTAATGTGATGCTTGATATGGCACTGACCGCTAACGTCGATGGCGCTACTGAATGGGCAGAGCAGCAGTATGATAACGCCAGCTGTATGACCGAGCGTTTTGGCGCGTTAAAGGCGATGGTCAATCATCAACTGGCAAATGCTGATAAGTATCTGGCGGATTTTTATCATCGTTTTGAAAATAATGATTTGGTCATCGATTTATGGTTTAGTGTGCAAGCCTCTGCTGATGCGGTTACGCCCGATACTATTAAATCCTTACTTGCGCATAACGATTTTGATTGGAATACGCCCAATCGTGTACGTTCGGTCATCAGCGCCTTTACCTCGCAGCCTACGGTGTTGTGGACACCAGAGGGTTTAGATATTTATATCGCTGTGATTAAAAAGCTGGATGACGCCAATCCGGTGTTAGCGTCACGCTTATTGCAAGTGCTGGCACGTTGGAATACTTTGGCGGAACCACGTCGTCAAATGGCGCATGAGCAGTTGCTTGAACTACAAAAGCAAGCGACTTCTAAGCATGTAATTGAAAGCTTAAACAGTGTTTTAGGCGCGGCAAATGAAGGTTCTGCAAGTGCATAAAGAGCAGTACTTTATAAGTTAAAAAGCACAAAAAAGGCCCGTCTGATATCTGTTATCAAACGGGCCTTTTAGTGAGTGGTCAATCAGTATTCATTACCACCAAGCGCTTTTAACGATTCGGCAGAACGTCTTTAACCATATCACGTAGATTGTGTAGAGCGCTAACGGTGCTTTCCCAATCTAGGCAGCCATCGGTGATAGATTTACCATATTCAAGCTGGCTTAAGTCAGTCGTTAGCTTTTGATTGCCACCTTTTAAATGACTCTCAATCATCAAACCGATGATAGATTTATTACCATTTTTAATCTGCTCGGCAACGTTTTGAATGACCATTGGTTGCAGATACGGGTCTTTACCTGAGTTGGCGTGGCTTGAGTCAATCATAATTTTACTATTGGTTTTGCCTTTTGCCAGCTCGTTTTCAACTTGTGCAACAGCGGTTTCATCATAGTTTGGCTTACCATTACCACCGCGTAGGACTACGTGCGCGTAGGGGTTGCCTTTAGATTTGATGATAGAAACTTTGCCATCTGCTGATAAGCCGAGGAAGCTATGACCTTCTTTGACCGCTTGCATGGCATTAACCGCAACGGTCATGCCGCCATCGGTGCCGTTTTTAAAGCCAACTGGGCACGATAAACCTGAGCTCATTTCACGATGCGTTTGGCTTTCGGTGGTACGCGCGCCAATCGCTGACCAACTAATCAAATCCTGAATGTACTGCGGCGTATTTGGGTCTAATGCTTCGGTCGCGCACGGCAGACCTTTTTCATTTAAATCAAGCAGTAGCTTACGAGCGGTGCGTAGACCTTTTTCGATATCAAAGCTGTCGTTCATATCAGGGTCATTAATCATGCCTTTCCAGCCAACCGTGGTACGCGGCTTTTCAAAATAAACGCGCATCACAACGAAGATGCTGTCTTCAATCTCTTTGGCCAATACGGCTAAGCGATCGGCGTATTCGTGGGCGGATTTAATATCGTGAATAGAGCAGGGGCCGATAACCACAAATAAACGCTTGTCTTTGCCATCAAGGATATCTTGGATGGTATTGCGACCTTTTAGCACCGTGTTATAGGCGTCATTTGACAAAGGTAGCTCAGACTTTAGCTCAGCGGGTGTGATTAAAGGAATGAATTTTTCAATATTCACGTCGTCAATATCTGCATTATGAGTAGCTGGTGTTGTCATGATTATATATCGTCTAGCTGATTTATAGGGATATTCATTATGCGGACAAAAGCGCTGGTTGACAAGGGCAGTCGTACAGTTAATTGACTGCTAACTGGAATGTGGCGACCAAAACTTTGTTATACCTTATCGCTGCAACCCGTCTTAACATGCTGTCATTCATAGGTGTATAAGAATGATAAGGCAATGTAAAGCATAGGGAAAATGACGCTTTATCGCTAACCTAAGTCCAAATTTGCATTAAACACAACGTTTATAGGCAGATATAAATGAGTGATACTGACTGGATTTTGTGCACTAATTTAGCTATTTCCAGCACTGTCACGTATGATGGCGATATAAACGACTAAGTTCGAGCATCATGGAATGCTATCAAGATGCCTTTTAATGGGCATCTTATTACGGCTAAGCTATGTTATATTTTATATAATCATTCTTATGATAGACGCATTTTATCTTTTTTTGTTTAACTGTGCTACTTAAATGGCATCAATTAAATTGTACCACTTTAATATTGAGAGCTTATCATGACAGATCCTGCTACGCCTCACCAACCTGCTGATACAACGCCAGCACCAGATACTTATGGTGCTTTTGATAAATTGCCTGAGATGACGTGTTCGCCACTGGTGATAGGGATTGTCGCCGGTGAAGTGTCAGGCGACAGTTTGGGTGCAGATTTTATGCAGCAGATGAATAATCTGCGTGATGATATTATTTGGGTTGGGGTTGGCGGCGCAAAAATGCAGGCGCAAGGGCTGCAAAGTATTTTTCCGTTATCGCGCTTAGCTGTGATGGGTTTGGTCGAAGTGGTGTCGCAGTTACCGGATTTACTCAAAGCACGTCAAGAGCTGCTGACGGTATTTAAAGACGCAAGCATTGATTGGTTTATTGGCATTGATGCGCCTGATTTTAACCTCAGAGTGGCCAAGAAATTAAAGCCGCAAGAGGTGTTTTGCGTGCAGTATGTCAGCCCTTCTATTTGGGCGTGGCGTGAGTCGCGTATTCATAACATTATGGCAGCGACCAATCTGGTACTTTGCCTATTCCCATTTGAGCTACCCGTCTACGAGCGTTATAACCATCCTGCGATATGTGTCGGTCATCCGCTACTACGAACCATTGATCAGACCTTACTTGAGACGCCCATCAATCAGCGCCGTAGCGAATTGGTCTGGCATAATGATGGCTTGCAGCAGTTTTTTATCGATCGTTTCGATGAGGTCAGCCAACTTATTTGCGTCATGCCCGGCTCTAGGCGTGGTGAGATAACCGCTATTTTGCCGCTTATGCTCGATGGTATCCAAAGACTTTTGCTGTTAGATCCTAAGCTGTGCTTTATCATTCCAACTGTCGATCAAAACCATCAATATATCGTACAAGATGTGATCGATAAGCGCTCAGAGCAGCTGCGGGCGGCGATTGCGGTGGTCTATGATGAAAGTCAGCCAGCCTTTAGTCAGCTGGCAATGGCGGCATCAGATATGGTTATGTTGGCGTCGGGTACTGCAACCTTAGAAGCCATGCTGCTTGAGCGTCCAATGGTGGTGATTTATCAATTAAATCAGCTGACTTATCAGATAGCAAAACGTTTGGTCAAAGTCCCTTATGTCGGTTTGCCTAATATTTTGGCAGATAGCGCAATCGTGCCTGAGCTTATCCAAGAGCAGGCAAGTGGCGATAATATCTGTCGTACTGTGATGCGTTTGTTGCAGCCGCGCGCGTATGCAGAACAATTAAAAGCGCTGATTGATACCAAGTATGCATTGCAACAACAAAGCAATCATGACCCTGCGCATAGCGTCATCGAACAGTGGTTTATTCAAAACCGCGCCAGTCATCAAAATCATGATTTTAATGGACAAGACGGTCATGTCAGTCAAGAAAATTACGACAGCCAAGACAATTATCAAGCTCAGTAACCAAACGCTAATTATGTTAGGCACGCAAAAAACTCTTTAAACCGTAAAGTTAAGAAATAATAAAGTTATGAGTACTATGTCTTCTACAGAAAATAATCATATAAAAAGCCCAGTTATGCTTAAGCATAGCGTTCAGATTGAAAGAGTTATTGAGCAAATTGATATTAAAGGACAATATATACAACTGGCAGCGCCCATACAGTTATCAGGGCAAGTCAATATCTCAGAACTGATTGCGCAATACTCATTAAGTTTAGAAAACTTGCAACCAACAGCCATACAAATTGGCGTTGACGAAGCAGGGCGTGGACCGCTGCTGGGTAGTGTGAATGTCGCTGCGGCAATATTACCTGCGGCGTGGGCAGGTTTAATTGAAAATGAGCCACTAAAAAATACGCCATTGTCTATACTGACGGACTCAAAGCAGCTGAGTGAAAAAAAGCGCGATATTCTTTATCCGTTGGTTCAGCAGCATGCAGTCGCGCATATCGTCGCTGATATACCGCCAGCGGTCATCGACCAAGTCAATATCTTGCAAGCGACCATGCTAGGGATGCGCTTATGTACTGAGGTTTTATTGGCGGTAGTTGCTAAACACCTGAATACGGGTGACAAAACACTGTTTGAGATATTAATTGATGGCAATCGTTGTCCAGATTTAGATTATGCCAGTCTCACTAAATTTGGTATTCAAGAGTCAGCGATTGACTGCCAAGCATGGGTAAAAGGCGATGGCCGACATACCAGTATCGCGGCGGCCAGTATTTTAGCAAAAGTCAGCCGTGACCAAACCATGTATGCGCTTGATACTGAACATCCTGAATATGGCATCGCCAAGCATAAAGGCTATCCAACGCGCGCCCATATGGAAGCGATTGCAGCTCATGGCGTATTAGCCGCGCATAGACGTAGCTTTGCACCGGTAAGAAAAGTGCTCGAAAGCCAATATTGCCTGACCTAAAAATGATCATTAGCTAGCAGAATGAGACTGCTTAATGAAATAGCCTAAGCAAAATTAAATAAGAAAATGCTTTCAGTCATAAAAAAACCATCTGTTCATAATCAACAGATGGTTTTTTTATTTAAACCTTTAACAACAGAAATCTTCAAAGTCCCAAAAATACTTAGAACGATGAGTTCGGCTGCTTTAAAAACGCTTCTTTTTCGTCAGTCGTTTCACGATCCAACGTGTCGTTACGATGTGGATAGCGTCCAAATTTATCGATAATCTCTTTATGACGCTCTTCAAACTCTAAGGTTGTTGCATCATTTAATTGCTTAAACAGCGGCAGATAGCGCTCATGAATCATGGCCGATTCAGAATGCATAAATGGCATGATAATAAATTTGCGCCACTGCGCTGGCAGCGTATCAAAATATGGTTGTCCAATGGCTTCTTGTGCCAATGCTAGCGCCATGCCATCTTGGGCAAAAGCGCACGCTTGCTCACGGCATAAATTACGCGAAAACTGATCTAAAACGATAATTTCTGCCAAGCGTCCTGCTAGCGCCGTGACTGAGCTATTGCTATCAGTCGCTGCATCTGCGATACGCCACGACACGCATTCACCCTGTTTTGCTGCCTGCCAAATATTATAAAATTTGTCTTTTATCTGTTTATCAAAAGCATCATTTTGCGCAAACCAGTACTGCTCATTGTCTTTATCGAACCAAAAATCCAATACCGCACGCGCATCCGCAGCAAGATGTTCTAAGCTGATGTTTTGTGGATCTAGCTGGGATAGATTGGCTGGGTTTTTAGCCGTAGAATAATCGGTCGAGAGTGCCATAAGATATTCTATTTATGATGGATTTAATCTACTATAGCGCAATTATTTAGGTCTGTCATGATACCGTCCGCAGCTATTAGGTAACCTCTTATGAATACAAATTTACCGTTACAAACCAGTCACTCACCCTTGCCTGCAACGCCCTATTATCTGCTTGATGAAGCGGCAATCGTTGCCAATATGCAGATTATCGCGCGTCTGTGCGAGCTATCTGGCGCCAAAGCCTTGCTCGCGCTCAAATGTTTTGCCACTTGGGGCGTGTTTGATGTCATGCAGCCTTATTTGCATGGTACAACCTCGTCTTCATTGAATGAAGTGCGGTTGGGCTATGAGACCTTTGGTAAAGGTAAAGGCAGTGATAATAAAAAAGAAACCCATGCTTATAGCGTTGCTTATAGCGCAGATGAAATTGACGAAGTATTAAGCTATGCCGATAAAATTATTTTTAATTCTATCTCGCAATTGAATGCATTTAAAGGTAAAGCTGCTGCTCAGAATATTCCAGTAGGGCTACGCTTAAATCCAAAAACCAGCAACTCGTCCTTTATTATTGCTGATCCAGCTCGTCCCTTTAGCCGTTTGGGTGAGCATGATAAAGATAAGATTACCGCCGTACTTGCTGATATCACTGGCGTCATGATTCACAACAACTGTGAAAACGATAGTTTTGAGGCATTTAGCGCAAGCTTAGCCGATATCGAAAACAGGTTTGGTGAGGTGCTGGCGCAGCTTGAATGGGTGAGCTTGGGCGGTGGTATTCACTTTATCGCGCCTGATTATCCACTCGAAAAACTGGCTGATAGATTAAAAGGCTTTAGCGAAAAATATGGCGTGCAAGTCTATCTTGAGCCGGGTGAAGCGAGCATTCACGGCGCTGGCTCATTAGTGACAACCGTCTTAGACACTATGCACAATGAAAAAAATCTTGCCGTCGTCGATGCCTCTATCGAAGCGCATATGCTTGATTTGCTCATTTATCGCGAGTCTGCTCCCATTGTGTCCATTAATGAAGAATCAATAGATATGATGCCGGTAAATAAAGATCAAAAAGAGGGCGCTGCAGACAACACTATTATTTACGGTCGTTCTTGTTTGGCAGGCGATATTTTTGGTGAGTACGCCTTACCGAGTAATTTGAAAATTGGCGATACCATTGCGTTTGGAAATGCTGCCGGTTATACCATGGTCAAGAAAAACTGGTTTAATGGTGTGGGTATGCCTGCAATCGTTATCCGCCGTTTAGATGGGTCGATACATGTGCAGCGTGAGTTTGATTATCAAGATTATAAGGCCAGCTTGTCTTAATTTTGCTATTAAGATGACGGTGATGGTATTTGAGTAATAGAATTAGATGTCATCTTATCGATTAATTATTGCCGAAAGGTGGGTAAAAATTGTTATAATCGCCGCGGGCAAAAGCAAGTAGCCAAATACTGCTTTGCCCGACGGGTGCGTGGGTTTTCCTCGGTCTTCCTTTTTAATTCACGCATATCATTCACTCGTTTCTGTTTTGACTCGCCACCATCGATGGTATCGACAGGGACACAAAGGAGGATTGTTCATTGAACACAAATCAAACCAACCCTAACAAAAAAGACGTGCTCATCATCGGTGCAGGCGGTGTGGCGCAAGTGGTCGCGCATAAATGTGCGATGCATAACGATGTGCTCGGCGAGATTCATATTGCCTCACGCACGCAAGATAAATGTGATGCCATCGCCCAAAGCGTCAAAGACAAGAGTAGCTTTAAGCTGCCGGCGGTATTGCATACGCATCAAGTCGATGCGATGGATACCCAAGCGCTGATTCAACTGATTGAAGAGACGGGCGTGCAAATCGTCATCAATGTCGGCTCAGCATTTGTGAATATGACCGTGTTAGAAGCTTGTATCGAGACGGGCGCGGCGTACATTGATACGGCAATTCATGAAGACCCGCGCAAGATTTGCGAGACGCCGCCATGGTATGGCAACTACGAATGGCAACGCCGCGAGCGCTGTGCCGACAATAGTATCACAGCAATTTTGGGCGCAGGATTTGATCCCGGCGTGGTCAATGCCTACGCGCGCCTTGGTTATGACATGATGGATGCAGGCTCGGTGACCGATATCGACATTATCGATATCAATGCGGGCAGTCATGGTAAGTATTTTGCCACTAACTTTGATCCTGAGATTAATTTCCGTGAATTCACTGGTACGGTTTATTCGTGGCAGGACAGCAAGTGGCAGTCGAATAAGATGTTTGAAGTCAAGCGTACCGATGATTTGCCTGTTGTCGGTGTGCAAAACAGCTATTTAAGTGGTCACGATGAGGTTCATTCTTTATCAGCCAATTTAGACGTGCCAAACATTCGCTTTTGGATGGGCTTTGGTGAGCATTATATTAACGTCTTTACCGTGCTCCAAAACTTAGGATTGTTGTCCGAGCAGCCTGTTATGACCGCTGAAGGACAAGAAGTGGTTCCGTTAAAAGTGGTCAAAGCGGTGCTACCAGATCCAAGTTCGCTTGCGCCAAACTATACCGGCAAGACCTGCATTGGCGATAAAGTCAAAGGTAAGATTGATGGCGTCGATAGCGAGGTATTTATTTACAATATCTCCGACCATAAAGAAGCTTATAATGAAGTTGGTAGCCAAGGCATCTCTTATACCGCAGGCGTGCCACCTGTTGCTGCGGCGATGCTAGTTGCCACTGGCGAGTGGGACGCGGGCAAAATGGTTAACGTTGAAGAGCTTGATGCCAAGCCTTTTATTAATCTATTGAATAAGATTGGCTTGCCAACGCGTATCAAAGATAGCGAAGGCGATAGAGCATTAGTGTTCGATATTTAGTCAGTAAGTTTATCTAATAAAAAGCCTATCTTTAAAGATAGGCTTTTTTTTGTGTTTGGTTGGTTGTATTGTGACTTTACGGGAAGGTAAAGGAAGCTGATCCTGCCATTTCTGCTAGGAATTCTTATTTAAAAGAATTCCTCTTGCGAGTCTAAAATTGTAGTGCAATTTTTTTGCGGCTCTTAAGGCTAGCGGCTGCACTAGGTTCTTGCTACTATTTGTTATTCTTAAAACATCTAAATCATGGATTATGCTGAATCCAAAAATTAACCTAAGCCCTCTAACTTACTTTATATTTAAATCAGGCCCTTAAAATGACTAAAAAGAGAAATAAGAATTATAAAAAGCATCAAGTGATTGGAGGTTGGAAGTTACAGCATAGGCTTGGAACAGGTGGTAATGGGGAGGTTTGGTGTGCACAAAAAGATAACAACATCGGTGCTATCAAACTTTTAAAAAAGATAGAGCTAAATACATATAAGCGTTTCAAGTCTGAAGTACATGCTATTTCTAGCAATCAGAATATTTCTGGAGTAATAAGGATAGTTGATCAACATCTTCCAGAGGGTATAACAAGCGACATACCATGGTTTGTAATGCCCGTATGTATTAGATTTTCTGAGTGGAGAAAAGGTAGAAATATTTTGGATGTTATGAGAGAGATGTCATCTCTTGGTAAAACACTTCAGGAGCTGCATGATAATGAGTATTATCATCGTGATATTAAACCTGCGAATATCCTGTTTCATGATGAAAGACTTAACCTATCAGATTTCGGGCTAGTTAAATATCCAAATAGTAATAACTTTACTGGAAAGCGTGAAGATGTAGGTCCTAAATTTACTATGGCACCTGAAATGCGGCGTAATGCTAGCGAAGCTAATGGTGAACTAGCAGATATATATTCATTTGCGAAAACTTTATGGATCGCAATTACAGGCGATATGAAGTGTTTTGATGGACAGTATAACGTTCTTTCAACTGTTAGTATTAATCATCATTGTGAAGGGCTCTACACTAAGACTCTTAACGACTTATTGGCACAGTGTACAGAGCATACTCCTGAAAGTCGTCCAAAAATGGTTGAAGTGATTGAGCGATTAGATGAATGGATAAAAATTAATGAAGATTTTCATTCGCAAAATTTGACAGAGTGGTTTGATCTACAAAATCGAATTTTCCCAGCTGGTGCACCAAAGTCTGTTACATGGGTTGATAAAAATAGCATTCTTGCAATACTTAATGAAATTGCACATGTGAATAGTCTAAACCACACTTTTCTACCGGATGGTGGTGGGAATACTTTTATTGATGCTATTCCTGCTAATGAAGAAGACTTTATCGCTTTAAAGATAACAAATAAATGGTATTACACTTTTAAACCCAAGAAGCTAACCTACGAATCATTTGGTGTAGATGCTCAATGGAATTATTTTAGGTTAGAAGTAGAGACGACCCAACGTACTGATGTTTATGGAGCAAACAAATATGATTATTCTTTCGAAGAGGTTGTTGAAATTGAGCAAAATGTTTATGTAGAAAGATCTTGCTGGGATGAGAATGAGTATAAAGGCGAAATTTTACCAAAAACTGCAAAATTGTTATGTAGGTACATTAAAGGCTGTTTTGTGATATTTAGTACACGTTCAATTTATAATCGTGTATCTGAGACTTATGACGGTAGACATAACAAAATGAAAGAGGGCGAGTTTAGAGATTATATAGAGAGTAATGCTCGAAGCCATAAAAAATCTTAGTACAAAATGATGGCTAATAAAATAGTATAGTCGCTCGTTAAGGTAAGTATTATTTATTAATTGAATGTTTAAAAGTCTTGGTAAGTTATCGTAATCTTTATTATGTTGTTCTACATTCAGGCATAATTCAATCTACAAATTATGCCCTTAGCATTTCAAGAGTCTTCTATCATCCCTCACTAGGATTATACTTCCTCAACGCCGCAATACGATCATCAAGCGTTGGGTGTGAGCGGAAAAGGTTAGCGATACTAAAGCCCGTAGATTGTCCTGATGAAATCGCAAATGCCTTCATGCTCTCTGGCATTTGGTCTGGACGCTGTGCAGAAGGACGCAAGGCATCAAGCGCACTAATCATCTTGTCTTTGCTAGCAAGCTTAGCACCCATCTCATCAGCACGGAATTCACGCAGACGTGAGAACCACATAACGATGGCAGACGCCAAAAATCCAAGCAAAATATCCATCACAATACTCGTCACAAAGTAGCCAATGCCGGGGCTATCACTGGTATTTTTAAAGACAGTACGGTCGACGAAGCTGCCGATAATACGCGCAAAGAACATCACAAAGGCGTTTACCACGCCTTGGATAAGCGCAAGCGTTACCATATCACCATTGGCCACGTGACCGATCTCATGCGCCAACACCGCTTCTACTTCATCTTGATTCATATTCTGCAACAGACCAGATGAAACCGCGACCAGTGCTTTATTTTTATTCCAACCGGTTGCAAATGCGTTAGGCTGGGAATTATTAAAAATTCCCACTTCTGGCATCCCAATATTTACCGCTCGTGCTTGTTTAGCGACGGTATCTACCAGCCATTGTTCCGTGGCGTTGCTTGGCGTTTCAATAACCACCGTTCCCGTTGATCTTTTGGCCATCCACTTTGAGATAAATAGCGAAACCATCGAGCCAACCATGCCGTATATACCGCACATAATGGCAAGGCTGGTGTAATTTAGCCCGCCTGTGCCATGTACGCCACCAATCCCAAAAAATCTGGATAAAATACCAAACACGATGCTAAATACCACAATCACCGCTAAGTTGGTTAATAAAAACAATCCGATACGCATCATGACGCTAACTTCCTCATTAAATTCAACGACAGTCTTAGGGACAATTCCTTTACTGTAATAAAGACTAAAAATTAAACAGGGGACAATTATAACCTTCTAGAAGTAATATAGGCGCCAATTCTAGTATGAATAAAGTTTTATAATATGGAAAATACCAATGATAGCGGTGTGAAATGTGCAGTTGCTAGATACAGGCGCAGGTAGAAAAATAAACACACAAATAGTTAGCAGTTATAATAGATAATGAATGGTTTAGGTTCGTTATTTAAATTCGTTGTTTAGTCATATATAAGGTGCAACCATGAACGCTCTAGCGCTTAAAGTACCACCAGTAGCACAAGTCATTATTACGGCAGCTGCCATGTATGGCGTCTCTAAAATGGTTCCTGCTTTGACGTTCTCACTCAACGGCTCAACTGCACTGGCAGTGGGTTTGGGTATGATGGGAATGAGCTTAGGTGTCATGGGTGTGACGCAATTTAGAAAGGCGCAGACCACACCCAATCCGCAGGCGCTTGAGAAAGTATCTAGTCTAGTGACCAGTGGCATCTATGGATATAGTCGCAATCCGATGTATTTAGGCTTGGTGCTTATCTTATTAGGCTGGGCATTCTATCTGTCGCACTTTCTGTCGTTTGTGTTATTACCCGTTTTTATACTTTATATGACACGTCTTCAGATACAGCCAGAAGAGCAAATGATGGCACGAAAATTTGGAAAAACTTATCAAGCATATCTAAATAAAGTGCGGCGCTGGATTTGAATTATAGTAAGTAAAGAGAGTTATTATGCATAAATGATCGATTAAATCAGGAAGATGATGTCATGGAAATGAAAAACATACCTTTTGCTACTACCGACTGGACGACAGTAGAAGCAGTAGAAATCAAAGGCGAAACGGGCACAGGGTATTGGAAAACTCGTGAATTTGATACTATCAATGTGCATATGGTTGAGTATTCTGCCGGCTACCTTGCCGATCACTGGTGCGATAAAGGACATATTTTGTTTTGTATTGAGGGCGAGCTAAACACTGAGTTAAAGGATGGGCGTACTTTTACCTTAACAGCCGGTATGACTTATCAAGTAGCGGATAATACGATTGCACATCGTTCGTCAACGAAGACAGGCGCTAAGCTATTTATTGTTGATTGATATTGGCGGTAACCTCATAAAGCTATAAAACCATAAAACCATAAAACCATGAAGTTATAAAAAATAACAGCGAGAACATAAAATGCAGCTAGAAATCAATGTCATTGATGCTTTTACGGATACGGTTTTTAAGGGCAATTCAGCGGCGGTTATCATTACAGATGATTGGTTAAGTGATGATTTGATGCAGTCGATTGCCTTTGAGAACAATTTATCTGAGACGGCCTTTATTGTTCTTGAAGATGACGGCATTTATCATATCCGCTGGTTTTCACCATTGTCTGAGATTGCTTTTTGCGGACATGCAACCTTAGCGTCAGCCTTTGTGTTATTTAACAAAAATCCTAGTATAGAAGCCATTAAATTTTCCGCCAAAGCCGTTGGTGTTTTAACTATCGTGCAAACAGACGATGGCAAAATACAAATGGATTTTCCTAATACTAAGCCTGGAAAGGTCAAAGATATTCCCGAGAGTTTGCTGGCAGGATTGTCTATTGCACCAGTCGAAGTTTATAAAAACAGCCAAGCATATTTTGTGATTTATAATGCTGAAGCAGATGTCCTAAACGTAGAGCGCGATAACGAGCGACTAAAAAAGCTTGCGCCATTAGATGTAGTGGTCACCTGTCAGGCTACCTCTGCTGACTACAAAGATTACGATTTTATCTCACGTTATTTTTGGCCTGCTAACGGTGGCGATGAAGACCCAGTGACAGGCTCGGCTCATACTGCTTTAGCACCATTATGGGCGGAGCGTTTGGGTAAAAATGAATTGATTGCTTATCAAGCATCAAAACGAGGCGGTATTTTAGACTGTGTCGTCGCAGGTGACAGAGTAATGATTTCTGGCAATGCCGTACAGTATATGACAGGATTTATCACCGTTTAGGAGTAGATGGTTTTGACTGAGTTAAAAACCGTTGGATTGTTTGCGCTGACCGCATTGGCAGAAATTGCGGGCTGCTATTTGCCTTATTTATGGCTGCGAGAAGGTAAGTCGATTTGGCTGCTGGTTCCGGGTGCACTAAGTTTAGTTGCTTTTGTTTGGCTATTGTCTTTGCATCCAACCGCAGCTGGTCGAGTTTATGCCGCTTACGGCGGTGTCTATATTTCGATGGCTATTATTTGGCTGTGGACAGTGAACGGCATCAGGCCGACCACGTGGGATATATTGGGTTCTGTCGTCGCGCTGCTAGGCATGGCAATTATTATGTTTGCGCCGCGCAGTACTTAGCATAAAAACAGTAGTTAGTATGAAACAGTTCCTAGCATAAAAACAGTAGCTACTATAAAAACAGTACCTAGCATAAAAAATGCCAATCAAACCGTGAGGTTCAATTGGCATAGCTTTAATTAGTATGGTTTAGATTAATATAGCTTCAGTTAGCATACTGATGCACTAAATATTAATGTTTACCTAAGATACTGCCGTTGTCATCTTTCTTAGATTGCTTAGCGGCTTTTTTCTCTTTTGCCGTTAATAGCGGTTTCTTTTTTACGTTCTTTTTACTGTCTTGACCTTTACTCATGGTGTTTTCCTCTTGAGATAAGCCGTAATCCCTTTAAAGCCAGTGTAAACAAGCTTAAAGGTTAGGTTAAATGCTGATGACGCAAATTGTGCGTACTGCAATGAGTATAGGCTTAAGGTGTCGCAATAGATAGCGTCAGCACAATTCACCTACGATTGGATTTAGACATCTCTTTTTAATCCTGCTCCTCAAATTATTTTTGATAAATAGATTTGATAAAAGGGTGTTTAGTGTTATGGATTCATTTAGTCAATATGGCTATTAATAAGTGCTTACTTACGCAGTCATTACGATTTGCTATAATGAGCCGCACGCCGATGTGTCGTCGCGGTAAACCCTTATAATATTCATGTTTAACACAGTAAAGCTTACTGTTTTGGTCAATTATTATGCGTATTCGTAAACTGTTCAAATTTGAAAATGCGCATATCGTGCGTAATTGTAGCTCTGAGCGCTGCAAACATTCTATTCATGGTCATAGCTATCAGATTGAGCTGATTCTTGAAGCTAAGCGGTTAGACCATGGGCAAATGGTGTATGATTTTGGTCTATTAAAATCGTCTATTAAAGACATTATCGACAGCTTTGATCATGCGATTTGCTTTTGGAATAAAGACGACTCTGAATATATCGCCGCCTGTAAAAAATTCAGCGCGCGTTGGATCAGTTTGCCGGTATCGCCGTCAGCAGAGCAATTCTCACGCGTCATCTTCTTTTGGGCACAAGAAATTCTCAAACAAACCCAAATGCAAAACGGTGAATCTGATGTCAGCGTCTACTCGGTGATTGCCCACGAAACCGCAACCGGTTACGCACAGTGCTTTGCAGAAGATGTGGCAAACGCGCAAATGGGAGAGCTTCATCTAGAAGACTTTGAGTTCAGCGAGCAAGTAAAGGCAGAATGGCATGACCCCGAGCTATATGCCAAGCTGATTCGCGGTGAAAGCTTTATCAATCCAGCCGTGACTATGCAAGTACAGCCGCAAGTACAGACGCAAGTAAGGGAAGGTAAGCTTGATGCCTAATAATATAAAACAAGACCAACATGTGAAAACCTTGACGCTGCATTCTGAAGCAGATACTCAGCGCTTGGCGGTGCAATTGGCAGCGTTGCCCTTATCGGGTAGCGTGTGGCTGTCGGGTAATTTAGGCGCTGGTAAAACCACCTTGACGCGTTATTGGTTGCAGGCGCTCGGTCATACAGGTGCGGTCAAAAGCCCAACTTATACCCTGGTCGAGCCTTATAGTATTGAGCAAAATGATGGTTCAATTAAACCTGTTTATCATGCAGATTTATATCGTCTGCAAGACCCAGAAGAGCTATCTTTTATTGGCTTTGATGAATATCTAGATGAGCCGAATGCGCTGGTTATTATCGAATGGGCGAGTCGTGCGGACAGCTATTTACCACCACCGAGTTTGTTTATTGATATGACGCAAGCCGATCGCAATGATAATGATAAAGAGGCACGCCAAGTCGAGCTGCGACTATCGAAGGCGGGTCAAGCGCAGGGCTTAGATTTATCCTCTCTTAACCTTTAGGTTAAACCGCATCACAGCCTCTGAGGTTTTATAAAAGTATGACGCTCATTAATGCCAGATAATCCCTTCAATAGCCGCATCAAAAAACTATCGCCGCTGCTCATCAACCAATTAGCAGCAGGTGAGGTGGTGACGCGTCCTGCCGCTGTGGTCAAAGAGCTGCTTGAAAACGCGATAGACGCTGGCGCGAACAATATTGAGATACGTATTACCCAAGGCGGCATGGGTATGATTGAAGTGCTGGATAACGGCACGGGTATTCATCCTGATGATATGGTCATGGCCATTACTCGCCATGCAACCAGTAAAGTGGCCGATGTGGCTAATTTGCATGGTATTACCACACTGGGCTTTCGCGGTGAAGCGTTGGCAGCGACTGCGGCAGTTTCTCGTTTGACTTTAACCAGTAGTCATGACGACAGTGGGATTGGTCGCCAGTTGCAAGTTGCCGGTGTATTGGACGAGGTGCCAAAATTGCTGCCAGTCGTGCATCAACGCGGCACGACCATCACGGTTAAAGATTTATATTTTAATGTGCCCGCACGCCGCGGCAACTTAAAATCTATTGCGACCGAGTTCGGTCATATCGAAACCATTGTCCGCGAAGTGGCTTTGGTGCGTGCAGATGTGACGCTAACCTTGTTTCATGACAATAAAAAGCGGTTATCGCTGTCTTCAAGAGCAATGTCTACAAATGATAACGATAATACCAATAGCAGCAACAATAACGCTCATCGTCTGCCTTTATCACGTCTTGAACAAGCGATTGGTTTACCATTAACGGATAACGCTTTAGAAGTGGCAATTGCTCTCACCAGTTTGATGCAATTGCCTAAAGACTATGTGAATAATAACTTTGATGGTCAAGCGAACATCAACGGTTGGTTATGGCTTAGCAATGACTCTCAAAGTACCTTTCCAAAATTAATTTATGTGAATGGGCGATTGGTAAAAGAAGCATTGATTAGCAATCAGCTGCGTCAACTTGCCCAAAGTGCGCAGTTAGCAGGTATTGGCTACGCGCTTTATTTTGATCTGCCAACTGATTGGCTCAATATCAATGTCCATCCGTCCAAACAGCGTATCAAAATCAGCCCGCTAAATAACATCATGGCGCATCTTAGTCATGCGATTCAAGCAAAGCTTAAAACGTTTGCTACCAAACAGAACATCAATCAGACCATCAATTCCGCTGATGAAAGTAGTCAGGTATTAGATAATCATCTATCTATCAATAACGCCTTCGCTGCTAAAAGGCAACAGACGTCATCGGCTACTCATTTAACCAATCATTCAACCAAAACCCAACAAGTGCAAGCGCCCAAACAGCCATATCAGTTGTCAGAAAATACCGATAATGCTCAATCAGAACAGGCAACTTTTACTGAAAATATAAATCCAGGCAGCACATTAATAAGCACGGCCAATACGTCACAAAATCTATCGGTAAAAAATGCTCCTTTACCATATTGTTTGGAGGTTATTTTAAATACGGGTCATGATTTAGATGCAATTAAAAGTGTCAGTGAGAAAACACTACCATGGTTGCTGTTTTATAGTTGCAGCCAATTTTTTCTGATTGGCGCTGAAATATGGCAGGCGCAATTAAGCTTATTGTTTGAGTCGGATATATTTAGAGAGCAGGTTTCATTTAATGATGCGAATGCTGTCAATCAGCAGCTTACTGACTTAGCCACAAAAATGTCTACAGAAGATTTATGGGCATTTAACGCAGATATCGAAGACTTACTTGCTAAACATGCTTTTAAGTCTATAAATAACCAGCGTTTAATCGCATTGATGCTATCAGCTACAGCCATTTAGATGTCCATTGATTAGAGTGAGGGCACGTTTTAGTAGTCCTATAAACAATAAAGGTAATCCTATGCAAATCTCGTCTGCTAGCTCATCTTATCGCCTCAATCCCAATTTGGCAGATAATAGCGTGGTGTGTTTGATGGCACCGACTGCGAGTGGCAAGACAGCTCTAGCGTATGAGCTATACGATACTGGGCGTTATGAGCTGATTTCGGTCGATTCAGCATTGATATATCGTGATATGAATATCGGTACAGCCAAACCAACCGCTGCGGAGTTGGCACGCTATCCGCATCATTTGGTTGATATCATTGACCCGATGCAAAGTTATAGCGTCGCTGAATTCGTTAATGATGTTGCTCGTTTAATTGATAGCTGTCATAAGAAAGGTAAAATACCTTTGCTCGTTGGCGGTACTATGATGTATTACATGGCGCTTATTGATGGGCTATCGCCCGTGCCTGACAGTGATGATGACGTGCGCGCGCGTGTGGAGCAGTGGCGGCAAGACAAAGGTATTGGTGCACTATATGATTATCTAGGAAAAATAGATCCGATAAGCCACGAGCGTCTTAATGCGACCGATACTCAGCGTATCACGCGCGCGGTTGAAGTTTATCTGCAAACCAATATACCCATCAGTGACTGGCAGCAACAGCCCAAACATGCCTTGGCGCATAATCCCAATCAGCAATGGCATGCGCTGGCGGTGATGCCAGAACGTTCATGGCTACATCAGCGTATCGAGCAACGTTTGGATATAATGTGGCATGATGGGCTAGTGGCGGAAGTGATTAGATTGCTTGAGCAGTACCCTTTGACACCAAACTTACCCTCTATGCGCTGCGTCGGTTATCGCCAAGTATTAGAATACCTAGTCCATATTAAGCATCCAGTTTTTGAACAGCCGCACTTGGATAAAGCGCAATTTTATGACGCCTTTTCAGAAGTAGAAGCGGCGAGTGCAAGTAAACGACCACAAGACACCACTACTCAAGCGCTCGATCAGCCATTGACGCTCAGCGCTCAAACCGAGGCACTTGCTTGTCAGCAAATGCAAAATAAGGCATTATATGCGACCAGACAGCTGGCGAAGCGTCAATATACTTGGCTGCGCAAACTTACTCAGTTGCCCAATTTGCCTGATAATGCGTCAAATATTGCAATAAAGCTAAATGAAAACGATGACAAGCTTATGCGCGGTGATATAAAAATAAAAACGCTCGCTACTATGACCCAAGTAAGAGAGTATTTATACTAAAACCAAATCATATAAAGCGCGTTAATTAGCCCCGTAAAAAATAATGACAATTAGTTTCAAAATAAAGGTTGGATAACTGCTATAATTTAAATCATAGTAAGATAGTGTGAATTATATCGGTATCATTGCTTTTTGAACGGTCGTTAATTAACTTTTGTTGGTAAGAAATCTTAAAAAATAAGCGGTTACTTAATTATTTACAATAATAACGTATTCACGGTAAAGTGAAATTATTTAACAAGAATTAGTGCTTATTTAGATACGTTTTATAAATAAAACTTATTATTGTATCTGCCCTTAGCCATTATAATTAAAGCAATACTTATAATAATTGGCACTAAAAATAATTATATAATATTTAGGAGAGATGTCATGTCAAAAGGACAAACTTTACAAGACCCGTTTTTGAACTCGTTGCGCAAAGATCGCATTCCTGTTTCTATTTTTTTAGTTAATGGTATTAAGCTGCAAGGTCAAATTGAATCATTTGATCAATACGTGGTGCTGTTAAAAAACACAGTGAGTCAAATGGTTTATAAGCATGCCATTTCAACAGTCGTGCCCGCCCGTAATCCTAGAAGCAGCACGACGACTGGTACGGGTGCGCAAACCTCAACGGGTGCACCTACTGGTTACCAAGGTGGCATGAGTAGTGGTTTTGAGCGTGGTAGTAACCTTGCTGGTGGTGGCGGTTTTGAAGAGCGCGGCTTTGCCAATCGTAGTGGCTTTAATCGTGGTGGTTTTGGTCAAGGTCAAGATCGTGGGTTTGAGCGAGGCAGCTTTGGACAAGGTCAAGAGCGCGGCTTTGAGCGCGGCGGCTTTGGTCAAGATCGTGGCTTCGACAATTCTTCAGACAATGCTATGTTTGAAAACAAATCAAACGATGATATAGACGATAGCAATCAATAAATAACGCTATCTGGTGTGTATCTGATTGAAAGTATGTTATTAAAATGTTGTATAGCTGATTAAGACCTACTATTAATTATAGTGGGTTTTTTTTGTATAAATAGACGTATAATCATGGCTGCGCAAGCGACTATTTACACTGCTTAGTAAGTAGGCAATGATGAAAGCGACGTCTTGCCCTATATTATTAATATCAGCCATAGTATAGTAAAATGTTTCATTGATTCACCGAAAATATAGAGCTAACGTATGAGTAATCCGCACCGCAACCTGACCCATCAACAATTTATTAGCACTGCTATCGAAGCAATTCATACGGAGATGGCGGCACTAGAATTGTTAACGGAACAAATCGATGATAGATTTGCTCAAGCCTGCGATATTATCCTAGCTTGCAAAGGGCGTGTGGTGGTGACGGGCATGGGCAAATCGGGTCTGATTGGTCGTAAGATAGCCGCGACTTTTGCTTCTACGGGCACGCCAGCGTTTTTTATGCATCCTGGGGAAGCGGGGCATGGCGATTTGGGGATGTTGGTGCAGGGCGATGTCCTACTGGCTATCTCAAACTCGGGCGAGTCAGATGAAATTAGAATGCTGCTGCCCGTGGTTAAGCGTCTAAATATTCCCCTGATTAGTATTAGTCGAGACAAACGCGGTATGCTACCACGAGCGGCGGATATCATTTTGACGCTTGGTAAATCACAAGAAGCTTGCCCGCTCAACCTTGCCCCGACTTCTAGTACCACAGCGACCTTGGCATTGGGCGATGCGTTGGCTGTGGCTTTGGTACATGCACGTAATTTTACTTCAGAAGACTTTGCCTTATCGCATCCTGCAGGCGCCTTAGGACGCCAGTTGCTGACGCGGGTCGAAGATTTAATGCATACCAATTCAGAAAATTTACCGCTTATTAATCAACAAGCACCGCTACAAGACGCTTTATTGACCATGTCTTCTGGGCGTCTAGGTATGACAGTAGTGACTGATGACGAACAAAAAGTCGTCGGCGTATTTACCGATGGTGATTTGCGCCGCGGCTTAGAAAAAGGCATTGATTTGCAAACCCCGATGCGTGAGCTGATGGTCAGCAATCCACGCCGAGTCAGTAAAGATATGCGCGCTTCCGATGCTTTAAGTGTGATGAATGAAAATGGCATTAGCCAGCTGCTGATTATCGATGAGGAACAGCGTTTGGAGGCCATTATTACGGTACATGACTTATTACAAGCCGGTGTTAAGTAGCTCTATTTTAATAAACAATGTATTAATAATGGGCACAATTAAGAAGTAACATATTAAAAAAGCCTTAATAAAAGAGTATTTAATAAGAATACGTCTCATAATAAAATCATTAATAAGAGAAAATTGATGCAAGACTTAATAAAAAAGGCCGGACAAGTAAAGTTATTGGTCATGGATGTTGATGGTATCTTGTCAAACGGTCAAATTATTTATGATGCCAACGGTACTGAAACTAAAGCCTTTTCGGTACAGGACGGTGTCGGTGTCAAATCGTTGGCGCGCTATGGTATTTTGACCGCTATTATTACTGGTCGTAGCAGTCCTATGGTGGACAAGCGTGCTGCTGAAATGGGTGTCAATTATATCGTCCAAGGTCGTGATGATAAGCTGATTGCGTTGAATGAGCTATTAGCGACGCTTGATGCTGAGCTTAATATTACCGCTGCTGAATGTGCTTATATGGGCGATGATTTACCAGATATTAAAGCGATGCAAACGGTAGGCTTTGCGGCCACTGTCCCAAATGCCCATCAAGAGGTGATAAAGCGCAGTGATATGGTGACCACCCGCGCAGGTGGTACCGGCGCAGTACGGGAAATATGTGATCTTATTTTAAAAGGTCATGGTCACTATCAAGATTTTATCGCGCACTATACGCTTGATGCAGCGAAACCTGAGGATAACTTATCGTGAATACTCGTGTTTTAATCGTTTTGGCGTTGATTATTGCTGTGATTGCTGGCTGGTTCTTTAAGCAGCAAGGGGAGATTACGCCGCCCGTTAGTATGGAACCGACGGATGTGGATTATGAAGCCACTGACATTAAGGCGGTACAGACCAATGAAAAAGGTGAGACCGAGTACGAGCTGAGTGCAGAATCCTTGACCCATAATCCTGTGACCAATAAAGATGAGATGAAAGGCATCACCATGAATTGGGAGCCATCAGACGAGCAGCGTTACCGTGTTGAAGCGGGCAGCGCCGCCATCAGTCAACAGACAGGTGAGATGAGCTTATCAGGTGGTTTTACTTTAGTTAGCGAAGGCAAAGCGGGCGAGTCTGATATTGAGCCGATTAAAGTCATGGGCACTACCTTAAAAGGTAATACCAAAACAGGTCAAGTCTATAGTGATGCGCCAGTAAAAGTTGAACAAGGGATGAACCGCTTCGAGGCGTCGAGCATGAAAGCCAACCTTGAGACCGGCGACTATGAATTTGGTCAAGTCGCGGTTGCATTTACGCCCGCGAAACGCCAAGATAAAGCTTTATTTTAACAGCAGCACCTAGCAGGAAGTTTGCAAACGCCACTATCCATAATGATACGAGTAACTTTTATGAAATCTACTTTTTTGCCTACTTTACGCTTGCTATCGACACGCTCTATCCAAGTAACACACGGTTTACGAACGCTACCGATGCTAATGTTGTTAGCATTGCCGTTATACAGCCATGCCTTGCCATCAGATGCCAATCAGCCGATTAAGCTGCTAGCAGATAAGGCTACTTATAGTGAACGTACAGGTATCACCAGCTATTCAGGCACCGTTGTAATTACGCAGGGTACGTTCAAAATGACCGCCGATGATATTACGGTCAACCTCTCGCAAGGCCGTAGTATCAACTCGGCAGTCGCCACCGGCCGTCCAGCCACTATGCAGCAGGTAGTGACGCAAGAAAAGGGCTTGGCAAAAGGGCAGGCCAATAAGATTGATTATAATGCGGTCACGGGTATCGTGACGCTCACGGGCAATGCAAAATTGGTACAAAATGGCGCCAGTTTTGCCGGTAATGTCATTCGCTATAGCTTAAAAGCTGGCGATGTAGAAGCAACTGCTGGTGGCAGTCAGCGCGTAGAATTGGTCTTCCCGCCCAATAGCGGCAGCAACCGAAGCAGCATACGCTAAGCACAGTATTTTTAATATAAAAGTAAGCGATAGTAATACTAAAAATTTTGCAACTTTAACAGTAATTGACAGGTAAGTGATGAGCGATATTAAAAACAACGTTGTTAAGACCAATGAAATTCACAGCAACGAAATTCATAGCAACGAGCTTAATAATGGTTCTGTAGCGGCAACCAATAGCTCCGAGCCTGTCGCCCGTTTAACGATGCAAAATTTAGGCAAACGCTACGGCAAACGCTGGGTGGTAAAAGATGTGTCATTTTCTGTTGAGCAAGGGCAAGTTGTTGGATTATTAGGACCGAATGGCGCGGGCAAAACTACTAGCTTTTATATGGTGGTCGGACTGGTCAATATGGATAAAGGCCGCGTTACCTTAGGAAAAATGGATTTATCAAAATATGCCATGCATGAGCGCGCGCGTGCTGGTATTGGCTATTTGCCGCAAGAAGCTTCTATTTTTCGTAAATTATCCATTGAAGATAATATCTTAGCCATTCTGCAAACTCGTAAAGAGTTAAGTGCCGCTGAGCAGCGTCAAGAGCTTGAAAAGTTGATCGGCGAGTTCCATTTAGAACATGTACGCAAATCATTGGGTATGAGTGTCTCAGGCGGTGAGCGCCGCCGCTGCGAGATTGCGCGTGCTTTGGCGGCCAATCCAAAATTTATCCTATTAGATGAGCCGTTTGCTGGTGTTGACCCTATCTCTGTTAGTGATATTAAAGATGTTATTTTAACCCTAAAAAATCGCGGTATTGGTGTACTCATCACCGACCATAACGTGCGCGATACCCTGGCCATTTGCGAAAAAGCCTATATCGTTTCAGAAGGCGCCATCATTGCGGAAGGGACGTCATGTGAAGTGTTAGAGAATGATTTGGTAAAATCTGTCTATCTTGGTAAAGACTTTCGCGTATAAGCACTTCGCTATTTAGTAGAGGTGAGCCTGTATAAAGCCTTGTTTGAATCATTAGCCAAATATCTTATCATTGTAGGGTGTAACGAATATTTGTCTATTTTCTCTTAACATCCATGCCCACTATAAATTGCTATCTATCTCTCATAATCTAATGCCTGGTTATTAAAAAAGGCACGTTCATTCTTTCTCTTAGTCTCACACTTAAGCTCGTATAGAGCATTCTAGAATTCTATTTATTATTCGCGATTTATTACTTTCGATTGACCAGTTCAATAAGGTTCATACGCTATGGCAAAAAATAAAAGCAGTTATGTCTGTCAACAGTGCGGGGCGCATTTTGGCAAATGGGCGGGGCAGTGTACAGACTGCGGTGAATGGAACAGTTTGGTAGAAGCACCAAATGTCAGTATGCCGCACCATAATAAGAGTAGCGCAAAAGCGAATGCTAGCCGAGCGGTTTCTCGTAGTGCGGGTGCACCTGCTGGCAATTATTCAGGTACGCACAGTGCGGTCATGCCACTCAATGCGGTAAGCGTGACACTAGATACACGCCTGCCCACTGGCATTAGTGAGTTTGATCGAGTGTTGGGCGGCGGACTGGTGGCCGGTTCGGTCGTTTTGATCGGCGGTGACCCAGGAATCGGTAAATCTACGATTTTGCTGCAAACTGCGACCAATATGGCAAAGGCTGATTCATTGGCAGGTAGCGCGCTGTATGTGACGGGTGAAGAGTCGCTCGCCCAAGTAGCGATGCGCGCCAAGCGTTTAGATTTGCCAGCGGATAGATTACGTGTGCTCGCGGAGACCAATGTTGAAACCATTTGTGCGGCTTTAACCCAAGAGCAGCCGGCGATTGCTATTATTGACTCGATTCAGACTATTTATACCGATGCCATTAATTCTGCCCCAGGCGGCGTTAGTCAAATTCGTGAGTCGGCAGCTATTTTGACCCGTTATGCGAAGCAAACTGGCACGGCACTATTTTTAGTCGGGCATGTGACCAAAGAAGGGACGCTGGCAGGACCACGTGTCCTCGAACACATGGTTGATACGGTTTTATATTTCGAAGGTCAGTCCGATTCACGCTTTCGTATGATTCGCGCGGTAAAAAACCGTTTTGGTGCGGTTAATGAGCTGGGCATTTTTGGCATGACCGATATGGGACTCAAAGAAGTCGCCAATCCCTCAGCGATATTCTTAAGCCGTTATGATAAGCCCGTAGCGGGTTCTGTGGTGATGGTAAGCCGTGAAGGTACTAGACCCCTGCTGGTTGAAGTGCAAGCCTTGGTTGATGACTCACAAGGTTCACCAAGACGTATGGCTTTAGGGCTCGATTTTCAGCGCCTATCAATGCTGCTTGCGGTCATGCATCGTCACGGCGGTATCCATACCAGCGGACAAGATGTGTATGTAAACGTCGTTGGCGGCGTTAAGGTGATTGAAACCGGGTCTGATTTGGCCGTACTATTGGCTTGTGCTTCTAGTATCAAAGAAAAGCCTTTACCCTCATCACTTGCCGTTTTTGGTGAAGTCGGCTTATCAGGGGAGATTCGACCGGTTCCTAACGGACAAGAGCGCCTAAAGGAGGCGATGAAACACGGCTTTAAACACGCAATTATTCCTAAAGCCAATGCGCCTGCCAAAGATGCGCCGCAGTTTAAGGGTATCAATGTCATCGCGGTTGAGCGTCTCGATGATGCGATTGAAAGCGCATTTGAGTTATAGTTTTAAAAGCTATCCCATGTTAACTATTTAGCGTCAAACGTTAAAAACGAAAAAGCGCCTAACTTTAAATGAGTTAGGCGCTTTTTTTACAACTAACGTTAAGCAGTTTTTTCGATAAAAAACCGTTAAAGGTTTAAACCGCGAATGGTCTAAAACGTTAATGGTTTAAGAAGAGGGGCCTGAAACACGCTCAATAGAGACGTTACCCACACCTTTATTGGTAATACCAAGTTGCTTGGCAGCACCGTAAGATAAATCCATCACACGGTTACCATGGAATGGACCACGATCGTTTACTTTAACGACGACGCTTTTGCCATTAGTTTTATTGGTAACTTTAACGTAGCAGTTCAAGGGTAACGAGCGGTGAGCAGCGGTTAAACCATTCATGTCAAAGGTTTCGCCACTGGCAGTTTTGCGGCCATGAAACTGACGACCGTACCAAGAAGCCAAACCAGTTTGTTTAAATTTGCTTACAGAATTAGAAGCGACTGCCGTTAAGCGCTCTAAAACATCTTCATCATTGGATACTTGGGCAGTGTCGCTGGCGAGCAATGGGCTGCTAAGCGCTAATGAAGTAGGCTGACGAGCAGACTTAACTAAGCTTGATGCGCCGTCATGTTGACGACTAAGTTCACCGAGCACACGGTCAATACGGGAGGCGTTATCTTGCGAAATCGTTGCAAGGGAGGTTTTTGATTCTACAGCATTTGCATTAGTAGCGATTGCAGAGCCAGCAAATAAAACGGCTGACATTGTAAGTAAACCAGATAAACGCTTATTCATAAATACCTCTATAGCGTATACATTAGAACCTAACTCTAAAACCTCTTAGAGGGAGCGAGACAATATTAGACCACTCTAACAGTGCCGCAAACTCGAAAGCCGCTCTATCATCTATCTGTTTTATCACGATGATAGTAAATATGGGCTTTTATAAGCTCTAACATATGGTAATTTTCATTTATATCATCATAATTGGCTCGGGAATTATCGTTATATACGACTCGCAAAACCCACTTATGACACGCTCAAATGATAGTTAACAATAGTAATCAAACAACCAAAGTAAGGTTGCACCAATCGATAAAGGACTTTTTTGCATTGCTAAGTTAATAAAGGGTTTAAAGTATGTTGCGTATTACTTTGTTATTAAACCGTTAATTAAGTACTGACTTTGCAAGCCCAAAATCTACAATTTGCTAACTATACGGACGAGCTACAACTGCAATATAATTAAATGATATCTTTCTTAGTAGCTATGTACGCGTTGTGTATCAAACTACAATAAAAGGAGGGTAACGCAATTATTTGTAAAAAACAAGGAATAAAACCTAACAGTACTAATCGGTCACTAATAGGGCTTCATCTGGGTTTTGCCAAAACATAAGGAGAACAATAGCTATAAATAACAACAACTTATGGTTATTTCTAAAGCAAGAAAGTTAAGGTTTTAATAGTAATTTATGGAGAATTAATGACAAATAAGAAAGGCTTAAAAAAGTAGATATTCATTTAATTTGAGCAATTTCGCTATTACATTAGATTACTTAGGCAAGCACATTTTGCTTCAGTTTCTAGGCAAATTTGTTAACGTACCATTTTAACCCTGTCTATATAAGGGAGTTATATAGACATTTAAACCCAAGTTTATCGTGATTATCGAATGTAATATTGGTTATTAAAGATGAACTTTACAGGTGAATAGATTGTAAATAATACCTGCTATGGCTTAGCTGGATTTGTGAGTATGAATTGACATTAGTAGGCCAAAACCTGCCATTAACGTCACAATAGCAGTACCGCCATAACTGATAAAAGGTAAAGGCACCCCAACGACGGGTAAGATGCCGCCGACCATGCCGACATTGACAAAAACATACACGAAAAAAGACATCGCAATTGCACCTGCCAGCAATCGACTATAAACATCAGGGTGCGAAAATGCGATATATAAAGCACGCATAAGCAGGCAAGCATATATAAACATCAACAATATCACGCCAAGCAGACCGAACTCTTCGGAAAAGGCAGCAATAATAAAGTCAGTATGACCTTCTGGTAAAAAATGTAGATGCGACTGTGTGCCTTCTAAATATCCTTTACCGGTCAGACCGCCCGCGCCAATGGCGGTTTTGGACTGAATAATATTCCACCCGGCCCCTTGGACGTCAGCTTCAGGGTTGAATAGCGTTAAAACGCGCGTACGTTGGTAATCGTGTAATAAAAAGTTCCAAGCAAATGCCACTAATGGCACGGCTAAGGCTGCTGCACTAGCAATCAAGCGCCATGATAGACCCGCTAAAAACAATACAAAAATGCCACTGGCTGCGACCAGCAAGGAAGTACCAAGGTCAGGCTCTTTGGCGATTAATAATACCGGCACCACAATTAACGCTAAGGTGATGGCAATACTTGATAATGAAGGCGGTAAGTCACGTTTGGATAAAAACCACGCACACATCATTGGCATACCAAGCTTCATAAACTCTGAAGGTTGAACGCTACCAAAACCAGGTAAGTTAATCCAGCGCTGCGCACCCATACGCACCTCGCCAATGATATCGACCAACACCAACAATATCAGCCCCAATACATAAAATATGGGCGTAAAGGTACGATAAAGGCTAGGCGGTATCTGCGCCATAGTAAACATCACCGTAAATGCCACGCCATAACTAATGACTTGGCGGATGACCATATCAGTGTCTTGGCTTGCTGCGCTATATAAAATCGTCAAGCCAATGCAACAAACGGTCAATAGCAATAAGGTCAGCCACGGATCAATATGGATACGTTGCCAAAGCGTCGGCGCACGACCTCGACCAAAGTGATGGCTTTGACGAGAAAAACGGTACTGGAGGTTAGAAGGCATAGGTGATATGTGACTGATAATTGGCGTGAAAGAAAAGTCTGCTTTGACAAACGATAAGTAAGCAATCAGCGAGGGCAAAATATTTATCGGGCAGCTTAATTAAGAATTTGGTAGCAAAACCCTAATTTATCCGTAATAAAGTAACGACAATATAAACATTATAAGGATAAGTGTTAATAACGAATCAGTGACCATCAATTCGCTGCGATAGTTTAGCTTGCTTGCTTAAAATTTGATAGTATCGATAAAACGTTTTTAGCGGTAGTTTCTGGTAATGATAAAGACAAAAAAATTTATTTATAGGCACATTTATAAGCCTATTATCGTCCTAGGTATTTGTGCCAGCAGTATTTCTGTGCACGCCGCT
Organism: Psychrobacter sp. M9-54-1; assembly: GCF_016613355.1. Taxonomy (NCBI): domain Bacteria; kingdom Pseudomonadati; phylum Pseudomonadota; class Gammaproteobacteria; order Moraxellales; family Moraxellaceae; genus Psychrobacter; species Psychrobacter sp. M9-54-1. The sequence continues at coordinate 73,598 of NZ_JADGFW010000006.1, forward strand.
ATTATAAGTGATAATAGTGAGCGCCGCATCCAAATCCGTCATGGCAGTGGTACGAACAATAATAGTGGCAATGCTTATATCACACCCGCTAGCAGTTATGGCAGTCAAAGCAATAGCTATAGCGGCGGCGCAACCATCTTGAGTGAAGGCGCTCGTCGGTCAAATGGTATTAGCGGCGACAGTATGCAAGGGCTGATTCAACAAAAACAGCGCGAGTTTAACTTCGATAGCGCAGTATCGATAGAAGAAAACAAACGCGTCATTACCAATAGAGGGACGCCACGTTATAGCAGCGGTAATAATAACTTTGGAAATAGTAATTATAACGATTTTACCAGTATGGATTTTAATGTATGGTTAAATAGTAATAGTTACCGCGCAAGCCAAGTGGCCAATTATCAACAATATTTAAGCTCACGCGTCGGCGCAAGAAATGTACCGCCCTTATCTCAGCTTTTGACGACCGCTCGTAGTTGGGATAAATGTGGTTATGAGCCTTATCAGCTACCACCGCAGGAGTTATGGGCAAATATTGTACCGACCTTGCAGCTTTATAGTCAGCTAAAACGCCAAGGTATTTTACCTGCCAGTACCGAGATACGTTCAGTATATCGCAGTCCGGGGTTAAATAATTGCGCGGGCGGGGCGAGTGCGAGTAAGCACATGACCGCAGGCGCCATGGATATCTGGGTGCCTGAATATGAAGGCAACTTATGGCAGCTAAGTCGCATGCAAGATAGTCTCTGCGAGTTTTGGCAATATCAAGGGCAGTCGCATAACTTTGGTTTAGGACTGTATTCTACCGGTGCTATTCATCTTGATACCGATGGTTATCGCAAATGGGGCTTTAATCATGCCAGTAGCAGCTCCGCTTGCCGCTATTAAAAGCAGACTCTTCAATTTAAAAAGCTCAGCCAGTAATTACTGACCGAGCTTTTTTATTGAGCTATTCTTTAAACGTCTGTAAAAATAATATTGGCTCTACGACTTTTTCTTAGCTTTCTTTTCATCCCATGGATTGACCTCACCAACAGTCACAATCAAAAAGTTATCAGGCTTTAGAGTGTCGCGCAGGGTTTGGTTGACTTCTGAGAGTTTAACCTGTTCGATGCGATTGACATAATTGGTCAGATAGCTGTTAGGTAGCTGATAAAAATTCATCATACCAATTAAGCTGTTGATTCCAGCATTACTGGCAAATCCCATCGGAAAGCTGTTTTTTAAATTATCCGTGGTCAATTTCATCTCATCGCTGGTAATACCTTTATCTAATGTCTCATTAATCACGGCTAAGCTAGCATCAATTGCTGCGCGTGCTTTGTCATTACGGGTTGAAAATCCAATTTGATAAGGACCGCGCGCCAACATCGGGTTCATAGAACCTGATATGCCATAAGTATAGCCGAGGTTTTGCCTGACTTCGGTCATCAGACGCGCGTTAAAATCGCCCCCTGCTAGCACTTCATTACCGACGGCAAAGTTGGTTTGCTTTTGCTGCGCTTGCGGGTCGGTGGCACGCTTTTCGCCCAGTTGTCCCATCAATACCGTAGTCTGGGTGCTAGGAAACGGAATATGAATATGTTGAGGCTGGGTTAGTGGCTTTGGTTCGGGCAGGGCCGCCGCCGCTTGACCCGCTGGCAAGTCTGCCGTTATTTCTTCTGCCAAATTTTTCGCTTGTGCCAAAGTCAAATTACCCGTCATGGCAAGCGACGCATTGGCAGCGACTAGATAGCGATTTTTAAAATCAATTAGCTGTTGTCTATCAATATTAGGAACGCTTTCAAGCGTGCCAACCGATGGATGCGCATAAGGGTGGTCGTCATACAATGCCTTACTAAAGGCGATACTGGCAAGACTGCCAGGGTCTTGCTTTTGCTGTTGTAAACCGACCAATAAGCGTGCTTTATTACGGGCTAAGATTTGCTCATCAAAGCTCGGTTCAGTAAGCATTTGCGTCATTAAATCAACCGCAGGCAGCAAATGCTTATCATCAGATAAGCTGCGCAACGAAACAATAAACATGTCTTTATAGGCGCTACTACCTAAGCTGATACCCAAGGTTTCGACCGCCCGCGTGAACGCGTTTTCATCTAAGCGTTTGGAGCCTTGTTCAAGCATCGTCGCGGTCATATTGGCGATACCAAAGCCTGATTCACTAATACTGCCATCACGCGCGCTACCGGCATTAAAGCGCAAATCAATATCGACAATGGGTAAGGTGGTGGTCGGCACGAAAAGCACAGGAATACCGGCTTTGGTCTTAAAGCTCTGAATTTTTGGAACCGTGACTTCTAAAGGTTTGGCATTTTCAAGACTACTCAGCTTAGACAGAGCAGCAATTGGCGCACTGGTATCGACTGTAGCAGCTGGCGTACGAGCATCTTCGCCACCTGCCATATCTGCCTGCGCTACAGTGGTCAAGCTCATTATGCCAAAGAAGGCGCAAGCACTTACATAAGGCAGCTGCTTAAAATGTGATGATAAATTATTTTTTTTGAAAAAATGTATTTGCGTCATGTCTTTCTTCTTATTCATAAGGTCATCAGTATTGAGTTTTTGCCAAGTTAATTGGGTAGCACATTGATGTTATTTAGCTTTGCTAGCCGTTTCTTTAGTAGCGCTATCGGTAGCAATGTTTTTATTAACAGTGTCTTTGCTCATCTTATTTTGGCTAACGTTATCTTTAGCAGCAGTCTCTTTAGGCGGGATGATATGCATGACCGTTAAATTATCTTTAACCAAATACTTTTTACTTGCCGCTTGGATATCCGCAATGGTTACGCTATCAAGCTTGGTTGGCAATTTAGCCAGTAGCCTGTCATCAAGACCGATAGATTGCAGCGAGCCAATCATACGCGCCTGACCTTCCATACTATCCTGAGCATATACCAAACCAGTGACAGTATTGGTTTTGGCGCGCTCGATTTCATCGGCAGCAAGTGGGTCGGTTGATAGCTTATTAATCTCATTGATAATGGCTTGTTGTGCCTGCGCTAAACTGACGCCTTCGCGCGGGGTTGCTTGTATCAAAAACAGCCCATCGCCGCGATCGAGCAAATCGTAAGAGGTACCAACTGTGGTAAGCAGTCCTTGCTCGCGTACCAGCCTGCTCTCTAGCCGCGCTGATAAACCACCATCTAATACATCTTGCGCAAGCGACAGCGCATAGGCTTGCTTCTCATTGTTAGCGCCCGCTGTTACCAGACTGGGCACGTTATAACCCATCAGCAAAACAGGCACTTGTACCGCTTGCTCGGATTCTACTTGCTGATAACCGCGGAAGCCCTTTTGCGTGACCATAGGACGCTTAGGTAACGCGCTTGGTTTTAGCGTCCCAAAATAGCGTTTGACCTGCGCTAATACGTCGGTTGGCTCGACATCGCCGACGATAACCAACGTCGCATTATTGGGCGCGTACCATGTTTTGTACCAGTCTTTTAAATCGTTAAGGGTGATTGATTCAAGCTCATTCATAGGGCCAATGACCGATTCGCCTTTCGGACTGTTTGGCATTGCCAGCAAGCGAAATGACTCATAAGCTTTGGCAATCGGATTGTCATCCGTACGCTGACGACGCTCTTCCATGACCACTTGATGCTCTTTGGTAAATGCTTTGTCATCAAAGACCAAATTGGTCATGCGATCTGCTTCTAGCTCTAACGCTAACGGTAAGCGATTGGCAGGGAATAGCTCGTAATAACCGGTAAAATCGTAACTGGTAAAGGCATTATTGACGCCGCCAAATTTGGCAATCAAACGCTCATAATCGTCGCTGGACACATCAGCGGTGCCTTTAAACATCATATGCTCTAGCACATGGGAGATGCCGCCTTTATCAAGTGGTTCATCTGCTGAGCCGACGCGATACCAAATTTGGGTCATGACCACAGGCGCGCGGTGGTCTTCTTTGACCACTATCTTTAAGCCATTTTCAAGCTGGTATTCATGGCGACCAGACATATCCATGGTCAATGCTGAAGATTGTTCGGTATTTTCTAGCGTTTGATTTTTATTCACTACCTGTGTTGTTGCGGCATTTTTAGTCGTAGCAACTTCATTTGTCGAAGAAATTGCGCTGGTTTGGCAAGCCGCAAGGGTGGTCGCCATCGCTAAAGCGCAGGCAAAGCGTAAAGAGATAGTAGGTAAAGATGAGGGCATGATAGGTTCTACTTATATAAAAGGTAGCTGATAAGTGACTGAGTGATAAAATGAGAATGGTGCATGTTTATGCTTAGATGAATATGCCTATTTATGACAAACATAACGCTATTATAAAGACTTGTGTGCTCCCACCATGACGGTAGCAGTCGGTTTGAATTCTTGTGTAGTGCTACAGCCAGTTGAAGACAACGCGATAGTAGCAACAAGCAAGGCGGCGCCCATTTGGGTCATTTTTTTATAATCGTTCGATAGTGATAACATAGGTCATTTCCAATATAAGTGGACAAAAAAAGCAAATGAAATAGGGTGGTATAATCATGCTAAGGGTAGGCGAAGTTTGCCCTATCAAGGGTCGGATTTTTGTGTCCAAACCTTAAGCGAAACTTGCTTAGTTAGTTATAAGATTTATAAATCTCTCATTAGGAAGGTTATTCTTAATTACTAAACGTTTTTACTATGAATTTATGAGTTTTTATAATTTAACCATGCTCTGCGATGCTAAAGGCTAAGCGTCGCTTGAATTATGCTAAACTAGGCTAAAAATAATCGTCCGTTAAACACCAAAGGCGGGCGGCACATCATTTTAAAAACTACTGATAATGATAACTTTTAGGGCAAGCTTATGAATAATCCCAATAATAGCAATCGTGTGGTCATTAACCTCGACGGCGGTCTTGATGATTTGGATGACGATGATATTACCTTACCCAGTCTGCCAGCGCAATCGGTGCCTATCATCGAGGAGTCTGAAGATACTTCACTTACCGATACAGCGGCAGAGCTACCACTAGCGACGCCGATTATTGAGAAAGAAAAACAAAGCCCTGCTGCAAATATTATAGAGGGTACTGTAGAAACAACGGCAAAAAGTGCTACAAATACTGCTGCGTCGCAGTCTACAACTTCAATTCCTACGATGCCTCTGCAAGATCATCTGGGCGATAGTGCGAGCGTCACCTCTAAAAATAATGATAGCAGCGCTATTGATAAAGCAAAAACTGAGTTACAGCAGCCGACAACAGCGCCAGAAGAATCGCAACAGTCAGAACAGACTGAGGAAAATAAGAAAAAAGGCAGCTGGTTTAATCGCATGAAGACGGGGCTGAGTAAGTCACGTAAAAATCTTGCCGAAGGGATGGTTAGTATCCTTATCGGTGGTAAAGAGATTGACGATGAGCTCTTAGAAGAAGTGGAAGACCAGCTGTTGGTCGCCGATATCGGGGTCAATGCCACCAATCGTATTATTAAGAGCCTGACTGAGCAAACCGCCCGTGGCGATTTGATTTATGCCCATTCATTATATAAAGCACTGCAAACTGAGCTGGTCGATATCTTAACGCCAAAAGTTGCGCCCCTCGTCATTGATACCAGTAAAAAGCCCTTTGTTATCTTGGTAGTGGGCGTCAATGGTGTTGGTAAAACGACGACTATTGGCAAACTTGCTAAGCGCCTGCAAGGTGAAGGCAAATCCGTCATGCTAGCGGCTGGCGATACCTTCCGTGCCGCGGCGACCGAACAGCTACAAATTTGGGGTGAGCGCAATCACATTCCTGTCGTTGCTCAAGGTCATGGTTCTGATAGCGCCTCTGTTATCTTTGATGCCATGCAATCTGCCAAAGCAAAAAATATCGACGTGTTAATCGCTGATACGGCAGGGCGCTTGCAAAATAAAACCCACCTGATGGCCGAGCTTGAAAAAGTCGTGCGCGTCATGCGTAAAGCTGATCCAAGCGCGCCGCATGAAGGTATGATTGTCCTCGACGCTGGCACGGGTCAAAACGCCATCAATCAGGTCGAGTTATTTAATGAAGTCGTGCCATTAACCGGTATTACCATTACCAAACTAGACGGTACGGCAAAAGGTGGCGTGGTGTTTAATATCGCTGAAACCACGGATGTGCCGATTCGTTATATTGGGGTCGGTGAGTCGATTGATGATTTGCGCGCCTTTAGTCCAAAACAGTTTGTCGCGGCCTTATTTGAGACCGATGATAAAGAATAGCACTTGCTGATTTTTTTCAATGAATAAATAAGTGTCAAAAATATGAGTGTTTAGAGGAAAGAATCATGATAGTCACCATCGCAGCGGTTGAGTCGCACCAGTTGGCATTGATTGCTAGTAGGCATGGGCATAGCAGCCCTAAGTTGGTTGAAGTCAATTGGCTGCAGGTGGGCGATTCTTGGCACAGCTCAAAATCTATTCCCAAGCTTAAAAAGCATTATGGGCTTGTCGATAAGGATTTTACCTTTATCGCTCAAAATAATTTAAGCAAAAGCGAGCCTGCTGAGGCGCTACTTTTAGAAGCGCTTGAGCAATTAGCAGCCTATTTTAAAGGTAAGCGTCAAGCATTCGACTTGCCATTAGACATAAGCTTAGGCACTGATTTTCAGCAATGCGTCTGGCAACAGCTGCAACAGATACCGTATGGTGAAACGATTAGTTATGCCACACTGGCGCAGCGAGTCGGTAATCCCAAAGGCTTTCGCGCCGTCGCCAATGCCAATGGCAAAAACCCCTTTAGCATCATCATTCCTTGTCACCGCGTTATTGCGAGCGATGGTAAATTGGGTGGTTATACCGGCGGCTTGGATAAAAAAACATACTTGCTGACGCTCGAAGGGGTTGAGGTTAAACGCTAAGGTTTTTCTTTACTAAGCCAAAAATTCTGACTATAAGTTTTTTGGCTATTTAAAACATTTGCCGCAGCCATTGCAATCCTTCGACTTTTTAAATATCACCTTGGTCCATACGTAATAAATAGATAAAACCACCATCATAAACACCAATAAATACTCGACCCATGTACTCATCATTAGCTCTCTAAAATCCGAAAATTTGTCCTGTCACCCGATAGGTTAGCCACGCCATCGCATAAGCCAATATAAATAAATAGCTGGCGATGGCGATGGTTTGTTTCAAAGAATTGGTTTCGCGGCGAATAACGGCTAGCGTGGCCAAGCACATCGGCGCGTAAACATAAAATCCCAAAAATGAAAACGCAGTAGCCAATCCCCACTGCGTATGAATAATAGGAATAAGCGTCTGATTGACCGCTTCATCGCCGATGCTACCGACCGCATATACCGTGCCAAGCGCGGCAATAACGACCTCGCGCGCGGCAAGCCCTGGGATTAAAGCAATACACATCTGCCAAGTAAAACCAATGGGCGCAAAAATTGGCTCAATCATATGCCCAAGCATGCCCGCAAAACTATAATCAATCGCTGGGTTTGTCGCGCCAATCGGGGCTGCGGGAAAAGTCACCAATACCCACAATATTACCGTCAGCGCAAAAATGACTGTACCGGCTCGCATTAAAAAAGCACTTACCTTGTCCCAAAGCTCACTGGCAATATGTTTGATATTTGGCAGACGATAAGTAGGGAGCTCTATCAATAAGGGAAATGCTGCCGCTTTTGCCGTCGTGCTATGAAAGCGTTTGAATAGCCACGATACAAACGCCGCTGAAAAAATACCGGCGATATACAATACAAATAAGGTCATACCCTGTAAGTTGAAAACACCTAGGACGGTTTGATTGGAAATCACCGCTGCAATAATCAGCGCATAAATCGGCAAACGCGCCGAACACGTCAGCATGGGCAATACCGCAATCGCCACAAAACGTTCTTTATGACCGGGAATAGTACGGGTCGACATAACCGCTGGCACCGTACAAGCGAAACCTGACAACAAAGGGATAAATGAGCGTCCAGATAAGCCTACTTTAGACAATAAATTGTCCAGTAAAAAAGCGGCGCGCGGTAAATAACCTGAGTCCTCTAGTATTAATAAGAATAAAAATAGCAGGGTGATTTGTGGTACGAACACCACGACGTAATACAGTAAGTCAGGAGCAAGTCAGTAAATTAGACTGAACACTTACCTTGAATCTATAGCGATACAGCTGATTTTAATGAGCTCATCGGCGCGTAAGCTAAACTGCGCACCGGTACTCAGTTGCACCGCATAAGGCGGCTTGCCAAACAGACCTTTGGCAACGATTTGAATAGTGGTATTGGGCAGAAAGCCTAAATCTTTGAGTCGTTGACTGTTAACGCCGTCGATATCACCAAAGCGCTCATTAGCGACGATGTCATTAATAATGGCAGTCTGGTGCTTAGCCAAATCGAGTAACGAGCATAGATGAGTCGCTTTAGGGTTAAGCGTATGAATATTGACGGCAGTGGCGGTTGGATAAGAGGGCAGAAGGGACGTACGCATAAAGAATTCTTATCCATTCTTATATGTTAATGATAATTGTTACTGTTAAAATCGAATTATATGCCTCGCTTATTGACGATACAATACCCATAAAGGATGATGCAAATAACAAAAAAAACCAGAGAGTATGACACTGTCTGGTTTTTATTTTTTGCTAAGGATAATATGGTTTTTGACGTAAGCTAATTAAATTTGCCAAGGTTTTTTGCTGGTAAATCTTAGACTAAGCTCAGACACATTAGGCTACTGTTCAAGCTGCGCCATGACTGCATCGGTAAAGCTCACATTACTATAGACTTCTTGCACATCGTCAATATCTTCTAGCATATCGATCATTTTCATCACTTTTAGCGCGTCGTCGATATTATCAATCTCAGCGCTGGTGGCAGGTGCCATAGTGACTTCGGCATTATCAGAGACAAGCCCTGCTGCATTGAGCGCATCTTTTACTCGACCTAAATTTTCCCATTCAGTAATAACCAGCAAGCTTTCACCATCGTTTTCGATATCCAGCGCGCCAGCTTCCAAAGCCGCGAGCATGACTTCTTCTTCTAAGCTGACATCGTTAAAAACGATTTCGCCGCGTTTGGTAAACAGATAAGCGACCGAGCCTGAGGTACCAAGGTTGCCTTCATTTTTGGTAAAGGCATGGCGTACTTCACTGACCGTACGGTTCAAATTATCAGTCAAGGTTTCTACCAGTACCGCAACGCCGCCGACGCCATAGCCTTCGTAGCTGACTTCATCCATATTGTCATTATCATCGCCGCCTGTACCACGAGCCACCGCGCGGTTGATGGTATCTCGTGTCATATTGACTGATAAGGCTTTTTCGATAACCGCCCGCAAGCGTGGGTTTTTATCAGGGTCGGGGTCACCTTGCTTGGCAGCAGAAACAATTTCACGAATAATCTTGGTAAATATTTTACCTTTCACCGCATCCTGACGGGCTTTACGGTGTTTGATATTTGCCCATTTTGAATGGCCTGCCATATGACGTCCTTACGTTTTACGGGTTGTTTATAGTGCGTATAAAAAGTTAGTAGGCTATGCCTTGTTAACAACTTTTCATACTTGATAATGTATTGTTATTATATGATTGTGCGGTTAATAGAGTGTAATAGACCTATCGGCAAGTTAACGATATGTATGTCGTTTGGCGCACTTTTTTGCTACACTGCTATCTTCTTTGTTTTGAGCGGCTACTGTCTGAGACTATGAAAACCGCTAGTAAAATATTGGCAGTATTATAAACCACTTTAGCGCATTTTGACCAACCTTAGCTTGCCCATATCAGCTTAAAGCGTTCGGTTTTTTATAACCATTGATTTTGTGACTATACCGACTTTATGAAACAACCAACCGCCGAAGCCATTACCCATTTGCGTAACCGCATTCATATCATTATCGAAGGCACGGATACCCGTTTGGGTAAGCTGTTTGATATCGTATTGTTGATTACGATTTTGGCCAGTGTTGCCGTGGTAATGCTCGATAGTGTGCTATATATGCGTTTGCAATATGGTACGCTATTTCGTTATGCAGAATGGTTTTTTACCATTTTATTTACCATTGAGTATATTTTAAGGTGGTTTTCGGCGCCCAATCGCTTTCGTTATGCGTTTAGTTTCTTTGGCATCGTAGATTTACTGTCAGTATTACCCAGCTATTTAAGCCTTGTATTTGGCGGTGTGCAGTATCTGCTCGTCATTCGCATCCTGCGTATCTTACGGGTATTTCGGGTACTCAAGCTCAATACCTACATGCAGCAAGCGGGCTTTCTTGCCTCAGCACTTAAAACCAGCCAACAGAAAATCACGGTATTTTTCTTATCACTCGTTTTGCTAGTGACTATTTTTGGTTCAGTTGTCTATGTGGTAGAAGGGCCGGAAAATGGTTTTACCAGTATTCCTATCTCTATTTATTGGGCAGTGGTGACGGTTACGACCACGGGCTATGGTGATATGTCACCGAAAACGCCAATCGGCCAAGCAATTGCATCGATGGTGATGATCACCGGTTATGCGATTATTGCTGTGCCGACAGGTATTTTTACCGCCGAGCTGGCACGTAACATGCGCCCACAGCTAAACCCGATTGCCTGTCCAAACTGTGGCAAATTCGGTCACGCCGTAGGAGCGGATTTCTGCGATCGCTGCGGTCATGCGCTCCATGTTTAGTAGTCTATATATTCTGCAACCAGCGGCGATAAGTCGATAACCACGCCTAGATTGACCAAATTCCAATACTGACCTGAAATGGTACGGTCAAGCATCATCGTCGTTGCTGATGGCTGAAACTGACCAAAATACTTTAACGAGGTGCGCATTTGGGCAATGGCTTCATGATGGGTTTGGCTGCTGCCAAAATCAAAAGGGCATTGCTGATAAGGTTCTATGGATAAGGGTTTAAGTCCAATCTCTAACCACTCTTTATAAAATTCACCCGGCACGACTTTATCATCATCGCGGCGGATATCAAGGGCAATCAAGTCTTGCTCAAGCGCGGTCACATCGCCTTTTAAGGCATGCTTAGCAAAGCGGCGAAATAATTGTACTTCGCTGTCACTATAACTGCGGATACCACCAAAATCATAAGCGACAACGCTACCATCGGTGCGAAAGGCAAAGTTGCCAGGGTGGGGGTCGCAGTGCATACGATATAAACCAAATAGCTGTCCGGCGCTAAAATGAAACAGGCGCTTAGCGATTTTTTGCTTAACGTCGTTATCCCATGTCGCAGCGACGGTAAGCGGCTCACCCATCTCTTCGGTCAAGGTCAAAATGCGCTTGGATGAATGGCTACTGATCACTTTAGGGATAATTAGCCCTTCATCATCGGCATGAAAGGCGCCAAATACCTGTAGATTGTGCGCCTCTTTAACGTAGTCGAGCTCGTCATGCAAACTTTGGCGAATCTCATTAAACAGCTGCTCTTGTAACTGCTTACTCATATTGAGGACGCCAGCTATTTTTAGCGCCATGCGTACTTGTTTTAGATCGCTATCGCAGTTTTCATCAACATCAGGATACTGCACCTTTACCACCACCCTTTGTCCAGACAGCAAAACCGCTCTGTGCACTTGGCCGATTGACGCCGCGGCAAATGGCGCTTCTTCAAATTGGGTAAACAACTCAGCAATAGGCGCTTTTAATTCACGCTCAACTTGCGCGCGTATTTGTCCATAAGGCATCGGCGGCGCGTCTTTTTGGAGTTTTTCTAAAGCGGTCGCCACTTCAGGCGGAAACACGTCTTTATATTGGGAGGCGATTTGACCCACTTTCATCACCGCGCCTTTCATTTCACCAAGCGTTTCAGCGATTTGCACACCGACGTCTTGCATCAGCGCTGAGCGCGCTTCTAGACGTTTTTCTTCGTCACTTGAGAGGTGCTTTAATGAGTTTTTAGCAGCTTTACCGGCGATACTTGCGGTCATGCCAGCGAGTTTCATAAAGCGTTTTCCGGACGATTTTGCCATTCATATCACCATATCGTGGGTTGTTTTTCATGCGCTAATATTATTACTTTCATCATATCATTGCTGTTTGACTAATGTGCCAAAAGCAACTTGATCGCAACTTTAATGCTAGTAGTCTTGTGCTTATTTGACGTTTTCTTCATATAGATAAAGTCATAATCTCTACGTTAACCGTCTAATTTTAAAGCATAAGTATGGGTTAGCCAATAATCCAATGCCATCTGATAACCCAAATGTCCGAGACCGCAAATCACGCCGACGGCTATATCGCTTAAATACGAATGCTGCCGAAACGGCTCACGAGCATGAACATTGGATAAATGCACCTCTATAAAGGGTTTTTGTGTTGCCAATAGCGCATCGCGTATCGCCACTGAGGTATGGGTAAAAGCAGCAGGATTGATAATAATTGCATCTACTTGTACAGCGGTTTCTGCTAAAAGACCATAATATTGAATCTCATCGACCAGTTTGCCCTCATGGTTTGATTGGATACAAATCAGCTCGATACCGTATTTGGCGGCACGCTCGATCAAGTTTTTCTCAATATCAGCAAGGGTCGTATGGCCATAGATTTCTGGCTCACGTTTACCAAGTAGGTTAAGATTAACGCCATTGATCAGCAATAATTTGTGCGTCAACGTCTTATCATTTTGTTGTAGATTGCTATTTGCTTTTATTGGCTGAGAAGTGGTTGTCATAGTTATAGTTGGCTCTACAATTATTAAGGTAAGTGGGTTGCTATTATTAAAAATAAGCGGCGCCGTACTTTTATGACGGTGCTTTTTTGAAATTTTAAGAAAGAAAATACATCAAATATACGATGTTTTAGACCTTTATCATAACAGTTTGTCAGCATGGTTATAAAAATAACCGCAAAAACTGCCATAAGGGCTAAAAATCATATGAAAAGTCTTTATGTTGCCAAAAACCCATGCTATGATATTTTTTACGCAACAAATATTACTTGTTTGTTGCTAGCACTGATATAAGCAAATAATATAATGCTTAGAGTATTTTGATAGCTGCTTATGTTGGTGAGGATGAATTTACTATACGCTGATTCATAAAGAGAGTAATAACAGGCTTTATGAGGCGATGATGGTATGTAAAGTAGTACTCTTACATTTTGATTTCATAATCTTCAACCCCGTTTATATGCAATGTCGCAAAGGAATTTGGGGTTAAGTGACTTTTTAGGAAGTAATATTATGTCAGCTCGTGAGCAAGGTATCGTTAAGTGGTTTAATGACTCAAAAGGCTTTGGTTTCATTCAACGTGATAGCGGCGAAGATATTTTTGTCCATTTCCGCGCGATCCAGGGTGATGGTTATCGCTCTTTAAAAGATGGCGAAAAAGTCGAGTTCAGTGTGGTTGAAGGCGAAAAAGGCCTGCAAGCTGAAGAAGTCAGAAAAGTAGAAGAGTAATCGCTACCGACATTAATGCCGTTTGGCTATAATGTCGTTACAAACTACTGATATACTACTAAGTCAAGCCCGTCTGTCTTGCCTATGTTGAATAAAACGCAGCATATTTGGTAAGTTTAGATGTTAGGCTTGGCTTTTTTATGCATGCTTGTTTTATTGTTTGTCTGCTTAGCGCAGATATGCTATTAATGGCAGGCAAATTATACAAAAGGATATTTTTTTTGAGTACTTTTAAGACGTTTACCGATTTGCCGTTATCAAGTGCCACTTTGCGAGCTGTAAATGATTTAGGCTTTACTGAATTGACACCCATTCAAGCACAGATATTACCGCATACATTGGCAAATCAAGACGCTATCGGACAGGCGCAAACCGGTACTGGCAAGACGGCAACGTTTTTATTGACTATTATGGAAGCACTGCTTAAGCGCCCCTTTGCTGCCGATGAAAAACGCTATTTGGGCGAGCCAAGAGCCGTTGTTATGGCGCCAACGCGTGAGCTTGCCCAGCAGATATTTGATGACTGTATTGCTCTGACCAAATATACTTCGCTTCACAGCGTTTGTATCATGGGTGGTACCAATTATGAAACTCAGCAGCATGAGCTTGAGCGCCAATATGTCGATATCTTAATTGCCACTCCAGGGCGTTTGATTGACTTGATGCACAAGGGCATGGTTTATCTCGATCGCGTGGAAGTGTTGGTGTTAGATGAAGCAGATCGTATGCTCGATATGGGTTTTATCCCAGATATCAAACGCTTGGTTGGTCGTATGCCGCCCAATACCGATCGTCAAAGCTTGCTGTTTTCTGCCACCTTTAACCAAGATGTGATGAATCTTGCCTATCGCTGGTTACATGAGCCAGAATTTGTAGAGATTGAGCCTGAGCATAAAACCAGTGAATTGGTCGATCAGCATTTTTACTTATTAACCGAAGATCAAAAGCTCGCTGCGGTCGAGCGTTTCATCACTGATGAGACAGTAGAGAAGGTGATAATTTTTGCCAACCGTAAAGACCAAGTGAAGCGTTTGTATCATAAGCTGCGTCAAGCGCATAAAATCGTCATGTTATCAGGAGATGTGATTCAGCAAAAGCGTGAAAAATATCTGCAACGCTTTAAAGATGGTCATGCTTCTGTGTTGGTGGCAACTGATGTGGCAGGACGCGGCATTCATGTGGATGATGTCAGCCATGTGATTAATTATACCTTGCCAGATCAGCCAGATGATTACGTACACCGTATTGGTCGTACGGGACGCGCCGGACAAACCGGTATCAGTATCAGCTTTGTCAGCGAAGACGATGCTTTTAATATCCCAGCGCTAGAGAAGCATTTGGATACCAAGTTTCGTCTTCAACAGTGGCAGGAATGATTTTATTAAAACAACTTTTATTTTGATAAATATTGCTGCATAAAAAAGCCCTTAACGTCATCATGATGTTAAGGGCTTTTTTATAGGGTCATGATATTTTTTATGCTGCTATTGAGCAGTTTCTGGCATAGCTTCATGAGGATGGCTATTCATTTGCTGCTCATCTGTCATATTATGCATATTGTGATTCATAGCGTTATCTGCATTACCTGTATCATGTGGCATATCATGCATTGAGCCATTCATAGCGGGCGTCATCTCGTGCTGCATGTTGTTCATATTATGATGGGCGGTGGTCGCTGTTATCGCTTCAGAGGAAGTATTGCTATCGGCCATCATAGCGGCGTGGCTGCCATGATTCATTTGAGCATGCTCACCATGTCCATTACCGCCGCCGTGGCCACCATGCATGCTAGCCATTATCATAGGAACAAAAGCAACCGCTAAGCCAGATAACACCATGATAGCGCCATTAATTTGTCTTAAACGCATACGGCCAATTTTTTCACGTAGCCAACCGACCGTTTCGTGGGTAGCCACTAACATCGGTACAGTTCCTAAACCAAAGACAAACATCAATGCCGCACCACCCAGTGGGTTATGAGCAACGACAGCGATAAGTAGCGCACCATAAACCAAGCCGCAAGGTAAAAAACCCCATAATAACCCTGCCGCTAAAGCACGCGGAAAGGTATTAAGTGGAAATACTTTTTGGCGAAGCGGACTAAGGAATTGCCAAAAACGCATGCCGACGCGCTCAAGTTTGGCTAAAAATGGCGCGCCAAGCATGGTGACGCCCACAAAGACCAATACCAAACCTAATAAGATACGAGGCATACTGTTGCCCGTCATCAACGGCTCTAAAACAGTGGTGCCAACAAGTCCAGCAACCAAGCCCAAAAATGCGTAACTGCTTAAACGTCCGAAATGATAGGTCGCTATCAAAGCACGGCGCTTAGCAGGGCTGACATCTTTCATCGATAAACTAAATGCCGCGACCAAACCGCCACACATGCCTAAGCAATGCGGTGAACCTAAAAATCCCATTAGTAATGCCGCAACGATTAAAGCTGTGGTCATGGGGGTTTCTCCTAAAAATGGTAAAGGGTGAGCCTGCTTTTATCCTTGCCCTAAAGAAATGATAAAAACAGTCAGGTATAAATGAGATATAAAAGGCTAAAGGATTGAGTTTTATTGATAGATATTTGCTTTATTAAGACGATATCGGTAAAAGGTGAATCGGTAGCACTCAATCGTCGATTCTGTTGGAGTCTGCTGGATCATTGGTTTGCGGCGCTTGAGGGGTATTCTCGTTAGGCTCATGGGCTTGAATGGTTTGGCGACGCTCTTGTCGATCATCCAAGATAATGCGCTGCGATGCATTATCTAAATCTTCAAATTGGTTTGATCGAACCGCATAGCGTATTGCCCAGATAGCGACCACGAACAGCATTAAACTTAAAGGAATTAATAAAAATATACTGAGCATGGCAAACCTCTTTCATAGCAGTTTCTTATATTATACACTTATTGCAAGTGTTATAAATGTTCTATAAAGTTCAAAAATAAGACAGTGGATAATGGGGCAATAGTAGGTACCTAATGTTATTAAAACTAAAACAGTAAATGCCAGCTGGCTATTGCTCAGTAGGGTTTTTAGCGACATTACCCCTTGGGGTTAATAGTTGCTGCGAGGTCACATCGTTGGCATCACGACAGTTTGTTTGCGGACGAATGACATCACGTAAGTAAGCGGCAACTTCATAAACTGCCCGCCGCGAATGGCTTAAGTTTTGCGCTGGTTCCATCCAATCACGGCGTACCGGTAAGGGCGCATTAATTGGCGTACTATTAATGCCATTTAAAGCAAACTGTCTGCGCGCGCGCGCCATGTGATAGCTGTCGGTGATAAGGTACACATGATACAGAGGAATGCGCTTGGCAGTAAAACGCGCATTTTCACAGGTATTCATACTGGCGTTTTCGCTGATAAGCCCATCAATCCCATGGTCAATAAGCCACTGACCAAGCCAAGGCGCTTCGGCGCCGCTCAGGACAATAGGTAGCGGCAAGTCATGATAAGCGGTTGCCGCTGTATGAGCGCGATTAAGGCTATAACTATTGAGAATAGTTTGATTGTTATTGTCATTGGTCAAGCCGCCGCCCAACACCACATAAGCGGTCGGCGGAGAACTCATGGCGGCAGGTGGCATCTTTGGTAAGGGTAAATGTGCTAAGAGATAAACCACCGCTTGCGAAAATAGCGGGGTAAACAAACTGATAAGAACGAGAATGACGGCCGTTGAGCCAAGCAAAAAAGTGGCGTTAATAATACGAAACAGCTTTATCATACGCTCAGCTGAACGTAAGTAAGAGCGCCATAAGCGCTTGGACCATGATCGCTTAGACCACATGCTCATCAAATCCAATAGAGCCGTCAGCATTTACCCAAACCGGCTCGCGCGCCAATTCAATCGCAAACTTCTCATAGACAATGTCAGCGATATGCTGCTGCGCTTTTGCCACATCCGCTTGCGTCGCTTGATATGGGCTGTGATTAGTCAACACTAACGCTTGCTGCTGATGGGTGAGTATTGGCGCTAACCCATGCCCCTTTAGACCAGCCTGTTCAATTAACCAGCCAGCTGCCACCTTAACCATGGCATCGGGCATTGGATAGCCAACGATGGTAGGATGGATGGCTTTTAGCGCTATAAATTGCGCTTGAGGAATAATAGGATTTTGAAAAAAGCTGCCGCAATTGGGTAGCTGCTTAGGGTCGGGCAGCTTCTGCTGGCGAATATCTATAATCGCTTGCATGACATCAGCAGGATTGGGCTGGCTGCGTCCTCGCTGCTCGGCATAGCGCTGCGCGACCGTCTGCACATCGCCGTAGCTGGCAAGGATTTTGCTGGGATCGGTATGCAGACGAAAACCAACGCGCGTAATCAGCCAAGTATTGGGCGTACGCTTAAAGAGGCTGTCGCGGTAGCCAAACTCGCAGTCTGCTGCTGTTAGCTGATGCCAAGTTTGGGTTGGCAGATGATAAGCACGCACGTATTCTAGGCTGTCTTCTAATTGCACACCGTAAGCGCCGATATTTTGTACCGGCGCCGCGCCAGTCAAACCTGGTATCAGTGCCAGATTTTCAAGGCCATACCAACCTTGAGCAACCGTATGCATGACCAAGTCGTGCCAATTTTCACCAGCCATCACTTCGATATCGACATAACTGTCTGTCTGCGCTGTCACCCTAATACCGCGCATCTGTGGCCGCAAGACAATCGCATTTAGCTGTGCGGGCAATAAAACGTTACTGCCGCCCGAGAGCACAAACAACGGCTTAGTAGGTGCTGCCTCTTTTTCATAATTTGCCATAAAGGCATCAAGCTGTGCCTCATCCGTTAGTGTGACGACCACATCCGCTACAGATGCTAATGCCATGGTATTGCTATGCGACAAATCGACTAAATTATCCTGCGATATATTCACTGCAAGATTGGTTGATGTCGCAGGTTGAGCACTGAAATTATGGCGTAAAGCTGAGGTCATAACATAGCCTATAGGGCAAATAAACAAAAAATCATGCGGTGTTTATTATAAAGGATGAGCGGCATAAAAGTAGCAGAAATATAGCACTTTATCGCTAACTATTATTGAGTGTGGTTAAACATTTAGCGCTAAGAACTATTAAACTAAGCAGTTTTCCAACTTTCAATCCAAGCTTGTGAACTGGATTCAATACGTTCAATCACTTCTTCGAAAGCATCGGCGTCCCCTTGATAAGGGTCTGGTACATCGTCGCCGCCGTAAGTTGGGTCTTCTTCACTAAATAATGCCAGTTTGGCAAGCTTGCCATCTGTATCGCTGATACTGTCTTTTATGGCTTGTAGGTCAGCTAAGTTTTGCGCATCCATCGCCAAAATTAAATCAAACTTACGAAAATCATCAGCGCTCACTTGACGCGCGACCAGCTTATTGATGTTATAACCATGGGCTTTGGCGTGGCGCTGTGCCCGCTCATCTGGCGCATGACCAATATGCCAGTCTCCCGTACCTGCTGAATCCACTTTCATCGCCAGCCCTGCAATCGCTGCTTGCTGACGGAAAATCTCTTCGGCGGTCGGTGAACGGCAAATATTCCCCAAACAAACCACTAGAACAGAGGAAGGAGTAGACGCTTTGATTGGCATATAATGACCTTTTATCACAACAAAAAAACATGCCATCAAGACCAGCATAATAATGCGGTTGCTTAGCATGTTATCGAATAAATGAATTGGTGGTTAGCGTAACGGTTAATACCTTGAATGGCAAGAGCAGAGGTAAACAATAGGGTCACGCTAGGCAATAAATAATAGAATACTGCTGTTACTGGCAGCCTTTATTCTTGCTTGTTTTTAAAGCGTTGTAAATCACGACGCTCTTTTTTATTGGGTTTATTATCAGGGCGGGCAAGATTGGCCAGTTTGCGCTGTTCGGCATAGTAGGCGCGACGCTCTTCGCTTTCTTCAGTCTCAGAATACAGCGCTTGGGCGGCACTTGCATTACCACGTTGGGCGCTTAGTGCTTCGACAATCACAGTTTTTTCAGTCATGGCGGTGGCTAAGCCTTGGCGAATACTAAGCTCATCTCCGACAGCAATCTCTTTACTGGTTTTGACACGGCTCCCTGCATAATGGACGCGACCGCTTTCGATGGCTTCTTTGGCAAGGGTGCGGGTGCGATAAAAGCGTGCGGCCCATAACCATTTATCAAGCCGCATACGCACGGCATCCGGTTGGCTGTGGCTCGGCTGATTGTGGTTTTTATTATGTTTACTCATCAAAACCTCATAAATATCAATAAACTAAGATAATAATGGTGGTTTTTTTGGGAATTAAAAGAGTAATAAGTGATTAAAGTTTTTCAAAATGGGTTTTTATGGTGAATAAGTAAAATAAATTAACCATTGTTATGACGGTCTTGTATTGCATGAATAGGAAGTCTAGAACTTAAAAATCAATGACACCACTGTTTTTCACAAGGAATGCCGTCATTATTACCATCCATTTTTGTATTAGGACAGTGCTGTATAAAGTAAGTCGCTTCTGCGCATGAGGTCATCTGAGAACAATGTCGCCTGCCATCACACGCAAAGCTTGGCGCTACCGCTGATTGCGCTGTTAGTACTGGCTGTGACGTTACAGCTGGATTTGCTACTGAGCTTGAGGTTGAACTTGCCTCTAAATCCACATACGTTGGCGGGATATCATTCAAATCAGCCGCGGTAAAAGCAGGAACTGAAGTATCAGCCGTAACATGATTGCTAGTTGTGGTTTTAGGTTGCAGCATCTTATAACCCACGAGACCTAAAACTAGCAATAATATAAACATCAGTATCTTTTGAGTCACGGCTTATCACCTAATAATAGTCGCTGCAAATGAGTAAATACTGTCAGTAAGTGATCATTATTCATTTATCAGAGCCAGCTTTTTAATCGCTAAAAGACCGACCTGATAAATGAAAGATTACCTATGCTGTACTATATGGTGATTACTTTAAAAACAATTGATAGCCAATATTGTCATTGAGCATGGTGCAGTCATAACCAATATCAAGAAGCGCATCTTGTAGCTGGCGAGAGTTACCCTCAGAGGCTTGCAAGCCAACCAACACGCGACCTTCAGCAGCACCATGATTGCGATAATGGAATAAGGTAATATTAAAGTCATCGCCCAATTTTTCTAAAAAGGTCAATAAGGCGCCCGGCCGTTCTGGGAATACTACGCTTAATAATTGCTCATTTTCGACATGGGCATGACCGCCAATCAAATGACGAATATGAGATTTGGCGATGTCATCATCGGTTAAATCATGCGCTTCATAGCCATCGGCTGCCAATTGGTTGCTAATCGTTTGACGCTCTTTCTCACCTTCTTTTAAGGCGATACCGACAAAAATAGACGCAGGTTCCATAGAGTCGGGTGATTTTTTGCTATCGGCACGATAGTTAAACTCGGTGATATTACGGCCATGTAGACTGCGGCAAAAGTTTAAAAACGCGCCCGTTTGCTCAGGAATCGTTACGCCAAAGATGGCTTCTTTTTTCTCACCAATCTCCGTACGCTCGGCGATATAGCGCAAGCGATCAAAGTTCATATTGGCACCGCAGATGATACCAACGCAGTTTTTCCCTTGTAAATTGTTGGCTTCAATATATTTTTTCATGCCTGCAACGGACAAAGCACCAGCAGGCTCAACGATACTACGGTTTTCTTCAAAGATATCTTTCACCGCCGCGCAGACTTCATCATTGGTACAAGTAACCACGTCAGTCTCGACTAAAGGACCTGATGCATCGCCCTTTTGCATACGCACGATATCAAAAGGCAGCTCGCCAATTTGAGCAACGGCGACACCATCAACAAACAGTCCAACTTGTTTGAGTTTAACGCGTTCATTCGCTTCAAGCGCCGCTTTTAGTGAAGCTGATTGTTCCGCTTCGACGGCGATGACTTTGACATGCGGCGCCACTTCACCTAAAAATGCTGCCACACCAGAAATCAAACCACCACCGCCTACGGCAACGAAGACATAATCCATGTTGCGCCATTGCTGGGTCAATTCCAGACCAATAGTGCCTTGCCCTGCAATCACCAATTCATCATCATATGGCGGGATAAAGGTTAAACCCTCGGTCTCAGCACGATTAATTGCATAACGGTTGGCTTCATCAAAGCTGTCGCCATGCAAATCGACATTACCGCCAAGCGCGCGTACCGCATCGACTTTGATATCCGGTGTGGTGGTTGGCATCACAATGATGTTATTCAAGGCAAGCTTACGGGCAGAGTAGGCAACACCTTGCGCATGATTACCTGCCGAAGCACAAATAACGCCGCGTGCTTTTTGCGCATCGCTCAATTGGCTAATACGGTTATAAGCACCGCGCAACTTAAAGGATTTAACCGGTTGCAAATCTTCGCGCTTAAATCGAATATCATTAGCAAAACGTTGGGTCAGCTTCGGTGCAGCTTCAAGTGGTGTTTGAATGGCGACGTCATAGACGGTGGCTTGCAAGATGGCTCGTACCCAATGTGACAGCATAATGTTTCCTAAACAAAGTGAAGATGAATAAAAGAAGTGCAAATGGTTATAAATTGGTATTTAATAATAAACAGCAATAAACCAGTAAAGATAAGCACAAAAACGAAATAGATTAGCCTATGCTGATTTTCACTATCTTGCAAGACACAATTGCAAATTTCGTCGAGAGTTTATTAAAGTTTAAATGCTCATTTATGAATACATTAAAGTAAGTATGCGTAATGAGAGGGTTCAATGAGTATTTAGAATAGGTTTTACGCTAACATCGCTTAGAGCCATCGGTTATAATAAGCGCGCCCTTTACTTCCTTTATCATTTTAGCTCTTTTAGAGTAAGACGTTTATTTTTCCAAGGATTTATGATGAGTGATCAGCAAGCACAAAAGCAAGCCGCAGCCAAAGCTGCCCTCCGCTATATCGAAGATGACATGATACTTGGCGTAGGGACAGGCAGTACGGTAAATTGTTTGATTGAGTTATTGCCGACGTTAAGGCTTGCTGGCGCGGTCGCAAGCTCACAGGTCACCGAAGATAAACTACGCGCCTTGGGTATCGACATCGTCGATTTAAACTTTGCCGGTCAGCTTGATGTCTATATCGATGGCGCTGACGAGGTAAATGAACATTTGCAATTGATTAAAGGGGGTGGCGGTGCGCTCACACGTGAAAAAATCGTCGCTGCGGCTTCCAACAAGTTTGTCTGTATGGTTGATGAAAGCAAAAGTGTGCAATGCTTAGGGCGCGAATTTCCCGTACCGATAGAAGTACTGCCACAAGCGCGCTCGTATGTAGCAAGGCAATTAGCCCGTTTGGGCGGTGAGCCGGTTTATCGTGAAGATTTTGTCACCGATTATGGTAATGTGATTTTAGACACCTATGATTTGGATGTCAGTAATCCATTGGCGTTCGAACAAGAGTTAAATAATATCGTTGGCGTGGTCTGTAATGGTATTTTTGCTGCCAATCAAGCCGATGTGCTGCTTAGAGCGGGCAGTGATGGCGTGACCACTTTGACGCGTTAATGCATTAACTTATCGCTAAATAAAGTCATAAACAATAAAAAGGCAGCGCATTAAAATATGCGCTGCCTTTTTCGTATCTGTTCATCTGCTGCTTGCT
The DNA here is from genome assembly GCF_016613355.1 of Psychrobacter sp. M9-54-1. Classification (NCBI taxonomy): domain Bacteria; kingdom Pseudomonadati; phylum Pseudomonadota; class Gammaproteobacteria; order Moraxellales; family Moraxellaceae; genus Psychrobacter; species Psychrobacter sp. M9-54-1. The sequence goes on from NZ_JADGFW010000006.1 coordinate 96,473, forward strand.
GGTTTAGCAAAATATCACGATATGTTTTTAATAACCTATTTTTAGGCAGGTAGCTTAATTTTGTCTTTTAATAAAAACTCCATCAAGGCTTTTTGCGCATGTAAGCGGTTTTCCGCTTCGTCCCAGACCACTGAGCGCGGGTCATCGAGCATATCGTGAGAGATTTCTTCGCCGCGATGCGCAGGTAAGCAGTGCATAAATACCACTTCGGGGTCAGCTTTATCAAGCAGTGATGGCGTGACTTGATAGGGCGCAAAACGGCGTGCGCGAGTATTTTGCTCAGACTCTTGCCCCATGCTTGCCCAGACATCGGTGACGATTAAGTTTGAATCTTTTGCCGCATCTTGCACATCTTCGACCAAGCTCACGCAATGTGAGAAGCGCTCCATCAGCTCAGGATCAGGCTCGAAGCCATAAGGGGCAGCAACACGCAGCTCAAAGCCAAACTGATTGGCCGCTTGCATGTAAGAGGCACACATATTGTTGCCATCGCCAACCCAAGTGACGATTTTGTTTTCGATACTGCCGCGATGCTCATAATACGTTTGCATATCAGCAAGCAGCTGGCAGGGATGAAATTCGTCAGTCAGGGCGTTAATGATAGGCACACTTGAGTATTCGGCAAAGGTTTCAACTTTTTCGTGCCCAAAGGTACGAATCATAATGATATCGACCATGCTTGAGATAACGCGCGCCGAATCTTCTAGCGGCTCACCGCGCCCAAGCTGCGTGTCATTTGGCGACAAAAAGATAGCGCTGCCGCCAAACTGTCCCATACCCGTCTCAAATGAGATACGTGTGCGAGTGGATGATTTCTCAAATATCATGCCAAGCGTCCGCCCAACGAAGGGCTGATATATCTCGCCGGCATGTTGCATTTTGCGTAATTCACAAGCGCGTTTGATGAGGTTTTCTAGTTCTTGTTTGGTTAAATCAGATAGGGTCAAAAAATGGCGCAAACTCATAGTAATCCTAGCAGTCGATCACAATCGATGAAAAATCGATAAAAATGTTACGTTGTCAGTCAGTAATCATATCGCGTCAGTGCGTATACTGTGGTGACAACAAACTTTTAGTATAGCGCAATTGGGCTTAATGTAAATGTTCAATTTGCCATGATTTGGCGCTGTCTCTTTTATCTGGCAAACTGTCATGATGTTCATATCTAACGATTAGGATTCTGTTATGTTTCGAGTTGGGCGCGCGCTTAGGCGGCATAGCAGCTCATAGCTAATGGTTTCAGCATGGGCGGCGACTTCATCGACGTGCGGCGCGTCACCCCACAGTAATACTTTACTATTTAACGCCACGCTGTTTGGCACAGCGCTGACGTCAATGACAATCATATCCATGGCAACGCGTCCGATGACCGCACATGGGTAGCTTTGGTTGTTGGTCTCATCAATGACGCAAACATAGGCATCAGCACTCACCACGCGTGGATAGCCGTCACCATAACCGATGCTGACTAACGCTGTTTTGGTATCTTGCATCGCAGTCCAGCGGCTGCCATAACCAATGCCGTCACCTGCGTTGACTGTTTGTAGCGCGATGATTTGGGCGCTAAATTCCATTGCTGGCTGTAAGTCCAAATCACGCGCACTTTTATCAGTGACAGGCGTACTACCGTAAAGCATGATGCCCGGACGTACCCAATCGTGATGATGCTCGGGGAAATTGACGATACCTGCTGAGTTGCACAATGAGCCTTTTACATCGCTGCTCACCGTTTCTCGTAACGTCTGTAGCATGTCGTTAAAGCGCTGGATTTGAATGGCATTTAGAGGATGAGCGCGGTCGTCGGCATTGGCAAAGTGAGTGGTTAAAATCAGCTTATAACCGGCTTTATGCAAACGTTTGGCTGCTGGAATCAGCGTTTGGTCATTAAAGCCTAAGCGGTTCATGCCAGTATTATATTTTAGCCAAACCACTCGAGTGGCGCTGGTAGTCGGTGGGGTTTTTTCTAATGCCCACATTAATTGCGGCTCATGATGAATCACGCAGCTGATATCATGCTCTATCGCTAGCTGCCATTCCTTGGCGGTAAATGCGCCTTCGATGAGACCAATGGTTTTATCCCAGCCAAGTTGTCGCGCTTCCAAGGCTTCTATCAAGGTTGCAACGCCGATACCATCAGCCTGTTGCTCGCCTTGTTGCAATGCTGGTAGAACTGCAGCGACGCCATGACCATAAGCATTGGCCTTGACCATAGCAAGGATTTTTGCCGTCGGTGCCAGTTTTTTAACTTGCGCCACATTATGAGTAATGGCGGCTGGTTTGATTGTGATAGTGCGCATAATTGCCTTCTTTATTGACAAAGTTATTTTTTTTAGTAAAACGATTTCATTAAACAAATGGTGTTATTAGTAATGGGGTAAAGCAATAAAGCCAGTGCGTCATCAATTTGGCTGATGACGCACTGGCTAGTTTTATTCATAGTCGTTTTAAAGTTAAAGCTTATTATATGTATTGTTTAGTCAGCCGATTATTCATCATTCTCAAAGCTGACGTTTTGATAGTATTCTGGTGTCAGGTTAATAAAGCGGGTAAATTGCCCTTCAAAGCCTAAGCGGACGGTGCCGATAGGGCCGTTACGCTGTTTACCGATGATGATTTCAGCCACACCTTTGTGGTCTGAGTTTTCATTATAAACCTCATCGCGATAAATAAACATAATCAAATCGGCATCCTGCTCAATCGCACCCGACTCACGCAAATCCGACATGATAGGGCGCTTATTTGGACGGTTTTCTAGACTGCGGTTAAGCTGGGACAGCGCAATAACCGGACATTCAAGCTCACGAGCCAAGGCTTTTAAACTACGAGAAATTTCCGAGATTTCGCCCACACGGTTGCCGTCAAGACTAGGTACTTTCATTAGCTGTAGGTAATCGACGACGATAGCGCCAAGTTTACCATCATGATTTTTAGCAATACGGCGACAGCGCGAACGCAGCTCAGAGGGCGGCAGGGCGGTACTGTCATCGATATATAAATGCTTAGATTGCAAATGCTGAATGGCATTCATCATTTTTGCCCATTCATCTTCATTCATTTGCCCAGAGCGCAAGTGCGTCTGATTAATCGCACCCCAAGACGACAGCAAACGCATGACGATGGACTCCGCTGGCATTTCCATCGAAAATACCACCACGGGCAAATCTTCATTAAATAAAACGCCTTCTGCCAAGTTCATAGCAAAGGTGGTTTTACCCATCGACGGACGCGCCGCCACAATGATTAAATCGCCGGCTTGTAAGCCTTGGGTTTTGTTGTTTAGCTCGACGAATGGCGTTTGTAAACCTATCATGCCGTCAGGATTAGACTTTAACTCTTGAATCTTATCAATGACATTGGTCAATACTGAGGTAATACCAACGGGGCCGCGTTGCTCTGCGCGTTTATTATGCTGCTCATTGATACTAAATATTTTTGCCTCAACATTGTCCAAGATATCGCTTACCGTTTGGTCTTTGGGATTATAGGCAAGGGTCAGCATGTCATTGCCCGTGGTAATGAGCTGACGTAAGGTCGACAGCTCACGCACGCGCTGTGCATAAGCAGTGAGGTTAAACAAAGTGGCAGGACTTTGGCTCAAAATATCGGCCAAATAGCTGTCACCGCCGGCACCTTTAAGCAGTTTCTGTGCTTCCAACCAATCATGCACCATGACCGTATCGTAAGGCTCGTTGACCGCTGCCAAATGCGCAATCGCATCAAAAATATACTGGTGACGCCCCGCATAAAAATCGTCTTTGGTGACGATATCTGCAATCTTATCGTATGCCTCTTCGATACTCATCAAAGACGCCAGTAAGGCCTTTTCAATATCAATATTGTGCGGCGGTGTCTGATTGAGTAAGTCGTCGGTTTTTTCGTTGTCTGCCATGGGTGCCCAGTGTCTTAAAAGTCAGTTTCAAAAGTCGGTATAAAATTAATTATATAAGAGTATAAATAGCTATGTGCTATCAGTATTTATTTTAGGAGTGATACCGTCACGCAAGCGCGGCATAGCTCTACGAGAGAAGTACCAAAAGGTGGTCTCAGCGCTTGCTGGTAAATGCTACAATGAAAGGCGAAAGTTTAACACATTCTAGCGTTTTTTCGGCTGCTATCAGTAATTATCTATAAAAATGCCATCTGCTATGATATAAAATTTACGCCGGCTTAGACCCTCTTAAACGCTCGTTTTCATAATAATAAATCCAATAAAAACACATTCTTAATATCAAACTAGGATATTTTACTATGCAAAAAAGACTACCATTATTAATCACAACCGGTGAGCCTGCTGGCATTGGTATGGATATCGTGCTGCTATTAGCAGCTGAGGGTAAATTGCACAATTTTAAGCGTCCAATCTGGGTTACTGCCGATAGCACCGCAATGCAAAAGCGCGCTGATATGCTGGTAACAGCAGGCGTGCTCCAAAACTGTCCGCTTTGGCAAATTGTCGATTTGGAAATAGAGGCCGATGAATTTTTAAATCAAATGTCACAGCAAATTATTGATGACAATGATGATAATGCGTTTATTTTGTTAAATACGCCTTGTGCTGAAGCCGTTGTCTGCGGAAAAATTAATACTCGCAATTCGGCCATGGTTGCCAAACAATTGGACATCGCCCATCAGTTAGCGACTAATAAAACAGTCGCTGCCATCGTCACAGGGCCATTGCAAAAATCTGCCTTAATAGATGCGGATATTAAACTGCTCGATGGCACCATGTTTAGCGGTCATACCGAGTTTTTTATGCAGCAAAGTGGCTGTGAGAAAGTCGTGATGATGCTCGCCAATCAAGCCATGAAAGTGGCGCTTGTTACCACGCATTTAGCATTAAAAGACATACCTGCGGCTATCACCGCTGATAATGTACGCCAAACGGTGCAAATTGTCATTGACGATATGCGCGAGAAGTTTGGCTTAACGCAGCCACGTATTTTGGTTTGCGGTCTCAATCCGCATGCGGGCGAGGGCGGGCATTTGGGCGTTGAAGAGATTGAGATTATCAATCCCGTATTGCGTGAGTTTATCGACGTAGGCGTCGATATATCAGAAGCAATGCCAGCGGATACCTTATTTACCCCAAGACATTTAGCCAACTGTGACGCGGTCATTGCTATGTATCATGACCAAGGTTTGCCGGTGCTCAAATCGCACGGCTTTGGCGATACAGTCAATCTTACCTTGGGGCTGCCCTATATTCGTACCTCAGTTGATCATGGTACGGCGCTTGATTTAGCAGGGCGCGGCGGCGCAAGTGCAACCAGCTTATACCAAGCACTCCTGATGGCTAATGAGATGGCAGATGAATCGCTTATTGATAGATCTCTTGCATAAGTCGGTACCTTAGCGGCATTTGTCACGCAGTACTGGGTAACTTTGTTGTGAATAACGGCTATTTATGAATCATCAAGCACGGTCTAATATAAGTGGTTCTATTATACCAGTCTGTTATAAGTGGTCTGTTAATAGGTTTGAAGGGTGAAATTGCTGGTTCCGCTAGGGTATACCCTGCTGTTAGATAGTTAAACGAAAGTTCAAATGAGTTTCGGTATGAATACGCTGAAACAAATATCGTTTGATTATTATCTTCCTTCGAGCTGGTTGAACAAAGTGTGCTAAGTTGATGTTTACAGTATTAAGAGAATAGGTAAAATTGTTAATCAATAGTTATACATTGTAGGAAATAAATCTAATGAACTTTTATGAACCTAATAGTGACGAATACTATCTTGAATCTGATGAGTGGGCTACAGATAGGCAAATGCTAGTAAAAGAGAATTGTGATTTACTTAAAGTAGAGCAAGCGAATCAATTTAATTTGGAGCATTTTTTTGTTAAAGGTAATAACGATATTAAACCTACACCTAATCAAAATTTTAATTATTTCACATTGCCTTATGAATTAGGAGATGAACTAGATAATGGCTTAGATGCTGGCGACATTTGCATGAAAATTATTGAAGAGAACTTGAAGGGTGATATTTTGATAGCATCAACGGATAGAGATAAATGTTGCTTTATACAATGCTCTACTGTAAACGAAAGTGTGATCTATCAATTAGGGCAGATTCATATAAACACGCCTTTTATTATTTTTGATAATACTCAAGATTTATTTCTATTAATTGATTTTGATTTACCGCTTCAAATTATTGGATATAAACACGATATTATAGATAGTCATGGGTATATTCGTGAAAATATTGGCGTTGAAGGTTGGCAAACAATATTTAGGAGATATGGAAGTTACGTGAACATGCCAATGTTTTTTAAACAGTATTATTACTTTCTTTTACCCGAAATTGTCAAAAGATATTTGGCTGACAAAAAGTAAATACGGTAGCGTATCTCAATTATCTAGATAAACCATTTAAAATCAGCTAAAGCCTATTTATGATAAAACCTGTTCGGTGCCTGTATAGCGCGCCGATCACGAATAGAATATATATGTTAAGTACACCGCGAAGTACACTGTGACTATCCCGGCGTGTCAAAATATTGATACCATTAGCCTACAGCCCAAGTTTCGAGTCCTCACTAGGGTACCATGCTTATTCTCATGATCGTCGTTATAATAAAGGATTTTAGAACAAAAATAAGGCACTGTGTCGGTTGTGCTAAGGTATGGGTAGTTTGCTAATAAAATTTCTCAAAAATACAGTGTAATTATGAGCTGTGCTATAATTTCGTATTACAAAGCCAGCAAATAAAAGCGCATATAAATCCAGCACATTGCTGCCATAGCGCTATAGTCCATTTATCTTTTATCGATTAAGACCTTTTTATGTCCAAAACTACGTTTGATGCTCAATCTATTTCTAACAGCCTACGCGCTGCCAAACACCAACCGCGTAAACGCTTTGGTCAAAACTTCTTACATGACCGTAGTGTTATACGTGAGATTGTTGAGAGCATTCGTTTAGAGCGTGACGATAATTTGGTCGAGATTGGACCCGGTATGGGCGCGCTAACAGAGCCGCTATTAGCAGAAGTCGATGCGATGACCGTGGTCGAGCTGGATCGTGATTTGGCAGATAGTTTGCGCATTCGTATTGGGGCTAATAGCCATCCAAACTTTACGATTATTAAAGACAATGCCATGCATGTTGATTATCGTGAACTGTATAGCCCTGAGCGCGGCAAGCTGCGCGTCGTAGGTAATCTACCTTATAATATTTCTACGCCGATACTCTTTCATTTGCTCAGTTATGCTGATGTCATTCAAGACATGCATTTTATGCTGCAAAAAGAAGTGGTTGAGCGTATCACCGCTGAAGTTGGCAGCAAAACCTATGGTCGTCTATCGGTCATCATGCAATATCATTGCGATACCGATTATTTATTGACCGTACCGCGCGGTGCCTTTAATCCGCCGCCAAAAGTCACCAGTGCGGTTTTTCGCTTGACGCCGCATATCAATAAACCAATCGTAGCAGAAGATGAGGAATATTTCGCACTTGTGGTACGCGAGACCTTTAACCATCGCCGTAAGACGCTACGCGCTATTTTTAAAAATTCTACATTATTGCCGACGCTGAGCGAAGCCGATTTCGCCGCTTGCGACATCGATCCACAAGCGCGTCCGGAAGTGTTAAGTGTGAAAGATTTTGTCAATTTAAGCAATCAAGCGCGTCACTTAGCCTCTTAATTTATTAGACGCTTAATTTATCAAACAAAAATGATAGAGGGTTTATGAGTTTTCGCCATCAATATGTCATCGGTGATTTGCAAGGTTGCTATGCGGCCTACCTGCAATTACTTGAAACTTTAGATTTTGACCCAGCGCAAGATAAGTTATGGTTTGCCGGCGACTTGGTGGCACGTGGTGAGGATTCGTTAAGTACCCTACGTCATGTCAAAGCACTATGCGAACAAGGGGCTGCGGCAACGGTATTGGGTAATCATGATATCAATTTAATTGCGGTTTGGCGCGGGGCAACAGCGCTCAAGAAAAAAGATAAGACCGCACCTATCTTTGCTGCCGATGATTGCGATGAATTGTTAGAATGGCTACGCCATCAGCCACTACTGGCTTATCCTGATGAGCAGACGGTATTGGTACATGCGGGTATCCCCCCGCATTGGACGATTAAGGCTGCGGCGAAATATGCACAGCAGTTAGAGGCCCAGCTAAAAGGCAGCTTAGAACAGCTTGATCGTTTATTGCCGAATCTATATAGCAAAACTGCCGATGAATGGCATGCAGACATTCATGGCTATACCAAAATGCGAGCAATTGCTAATTATTTCACCCGTATGCGCTTATGCAAACAAGATGGCACGCTCGAATTTGATTTTTCAGCAGGATTAGATGAGCCCATGCCAAAAGATTTTTTGCCTTGGTTTGAATGGCAAGTACCACGTGCACGCAAGATTTTATTTGGTCATTGGGCGGCGCTTAAAGCTGAGGTTGATTTACCGTATGCGCGTGCGCTTGATGGTGGCTGTGTTTGGGGTAATCATCTATTTGCTTATCGCTTGGGCGACGGCAAAGCCATCACCTCAAACACTCACTGTATAGCACCAACAGAAGAGCCAACAGAACAATAGTCATGCCACTTTATATGCTATAGTGAGTGAAAAGTAATATCGATATATCAGCAATACCGTAGCGTTTTTAGGTTATTTTGACTATATTGTCTGAGATAAAATCTGTAAAAAAATAATTTATCATTTAATTCGTAAATTAAACAAACCGTTAGTTAAGCTGCTATTTAAGCCACCAATACCGTCCCCTTAACTGGGTAGGTTTGGTGGTTTTTTTGGTTTAGGCAAGGGCGTTTTGGCATCGCCAGCAGCTTTACTATCAGGATTGCTGTCGTCGTCTTTATACGACTTATCGTATTGGATGTCATTACTATAAGGGACGCTATTTAGCTCCTCATCTATTAGTCCATCATCGAGGTCGATCGTTTTTTTGGCGCTTACTGGCTTAGTAGTACTGTGCGTTTCTCGACTTTTCAGCGCCGCGTCGGCATAGCTATCCGATATATTATTATTATAATCTATATCAGTAATAGCTTGCTCATTTTGCATGCTTTTTTGCTTAGATTTGGGTAGGATTTTGACGTCAGATAAACGGCGTACCACATAGTTATGCGGTATGGTCTGTCCGCCTTTATGGGGGCTGGTATCATCAAAAATCATATGACCTTGGCTGTCGATACGTGCGTACTTCATAGGTTTGTCACGTGGCCAAAAAAAGTCGGACGGGTGGGTCAGCATATGACTAAAAAGCTGCTTGGTTAAACGGCTCCATTCCATAAACTTGACTTCTTTAGAGCGCAGGGCGACAAACAATGCCAGCGAGAAACTGACCATGAGGTTGACCATACCGATAAGGGCAACGCCCAAAATAGAGATGAAAAAAACCGTCCAATCCCATTGATTGGCAGGTATGTGAAATAGCCCATGCGCCAGATTCGCCGAGGCAAAAGCGATATGACGTATGTCAATCGGTAAGCCAAATATAAAACCTATGGTAGCCGTACTGCCTAAGAACACCCCGAATAAAAAGTTGCCCATAATGGCGCCGAGATTGGCTTCGATAAAGCCGCCTAAACGCTGAAGCCAAGCTTTGGGTAATAAGTATTGCAAAAGCTTATGACGCTGAATACGGGCGCCGATTTGGTTATAAACCGCCAAATTATCATAGTAACCCGCGATAAGACCGGCTAAAAATAAATACACGCCAGCGATAGCCGCATGAGGAAGCGCTAAGGAATGAAAAGGGTCAAGGTCATGCAATAAGTGTGCGGCCTTGTCAGTATTGATCATCGGAGTACCAGTATACTGTAACCACGCAAACGAGATAATCAGGGCAACAGGTATGGCTAACATAACGTTACCCATAATCGCGACAAACTGGGTACGTAAAATATCGACCACCAACTCTGATAACTTGTTTAATTGGTGCGATTTCTTACCAGAACCGTCAGAGATGGTAGAGGCGATTGCCGCCGCTGTCATAGCCGGCTGTTTGGTAGCGACTGTACCGTGGACAATATGAATAAATACAAAGCCTAAACCATAAATCATACTATTGATAAAGGCGCGTCCCATCGGCGCCAGCGCCAGATGGTACGCCAATATCTTAGTAGTCGCCATAAAAGCAATGATAAAGCCACCGATAGAGGCTTTTTTAAACATCTTCTGATAACCAGATTTATCGGTACTAATATAATGCTCACCAACGCGGCTGGCGTTTTCGGTGACTTTACGCGACAGCAGCTTGGTATTATTATCAATCAGATAGCCAATACTATAGCGGCGGCTAGCGGTGGTAATCAGCGCTTGAATAAGCTCAATAATAGCCTGATCACGCTTATCGTAGTTGTCTGCTACCAGCTCAGTTAAAATACGCATCCGTTGTAAGCTTTGATCCAAACGCAGCATCATGTTGGTTAGACGAATAGAAATACCAGTTTTATAGATACGTTTACGGATAGTGGCAACGATATCTTCACATTGCTCAATCATCACTAGTAATGGCGCAGGATCGACCGCTTTGTCAGGGATAATATCGGTCAGAGTATCAAGCTCATGCGCTTCTCGGTATTGATTGACGTAGAGGACAGCTTCTTGATTTTGTGCCACAAATGACGCCGAGTAATTGAGCATTTGCGGATAAAATTCCATCAAATCTGGATGCAAGCCGATGCCGCTAATCCGATACGATAAAATGATAATCGCGTTCAAGATACTGTTTTTTGCCGTTGCGACCAAGTTTAAATGCTGCTCATTGACCTTGAGTAGGCCGACCATCTCATCCCATTTGTCTTTGTCAATATTGGCAAGCCAGCGCTCATCAGAGCGTCTGTCAAACAAATAACCGACCAATTCTATGACAGAATCTTCTTGTGGCAGCAGGGGTAAAAAACGATGACCGATAAGGCGGCGCAGACTATTAAAAAAGCCTTGATCCGACATGATGCCCGTATCGGTATATAACGCAATTTGGCGATATTCAATGATGAGTTTTAAAACGAAGCTTGACAGTCCATCGGCATATTCTGGATGCTGACGTAAAATATCAATCAAATCTTGCATCTTTTGATTGGCCAATGCCGGCTCTTTGTCGCTGACACGTAGCTCATCGATTAAGCGCTTGAGTACCGCAGGATCTGGCACATCACTTAAGGCAGTAATCTGTTGTAAAATGTGTTTTATTTCTGACACATTGCATCCCTTATGGTAGTTATTTCAATCATTGTTATTATTGAGTATGGGCAAGGAGATATTTTTTTTAGCAAATGCTGTGTTTATCAATATTGCAATAAGTGAGGGGAGTTTTTGAGTGTTAATTTTTAGCGTGCCAAGGCATCACTTTACTGTTTAAAACTAAAAAACCCTTGTTAAAGTTAGGGCGTGTCCTCAATTCAAGCGCTTGTATCCAAAGGGGCTAAAAATGGCTAAATTTTGTCAAACATCGTCAAATAGCTGACTAATATCTCGATATTATTTGCGCTATTTTCCTCGTTTGACGGCAATTTATCTCATTTTTATCACCATTTTTAAAATGAGGACACGCCTTAATAAGCTTAGCTCTGCGTTATTTTAATCGTAACCATCTCTCGGCGCTTAATTATTTTGTTAGCAGTTATTCTGACCTTTACTATGCTGATTTCTCTTCTTTCTTTGATTCGTCTAATTTCTTTAATGGCTGCCACAATATTTTGGCAAAAAAAGGGACAGTAGCGTGACTGTCCCTTTTATCGTTGTACGGTATGGCTTACTTTATTATAAAAGTAAACAATTAGCTAGCAGGTACATCAAAGTAACTAAGATCAAAGTTCATCATTGGATCACTGCCAGCTTTTACCATCTGCGCGTGAGCGTCGATGCGTGGCAAGATACGACCGACGAAATAATCGGCAAGCTTGGCTTTATTGGTGTAGAACTCACCTTCTTTACCATTCGCAGCTTCGACCATGAGTGCAAACATATACGAGTAGGCAAGGTAGCCAAACGCATGCATGTAATCAACGGCACAGCCATTAATTTCACTCTTACGTGCGCCAATATTGCTAAGTACCGTGGTGGTTAACTCTTCAATCGTATCAGCAGCGTTTAGCGTTGCTTGCTTAATACCATGATCTGCTTGCATATTATTGACAAAGTCACGAATCTCACCTAAGAAATGAGTGACGTATTTGCCATTATTTTTCGCCACTTTACGACCTAATAGGTCAAGCGCTTGAATACCGTTGGTGCCTTCATAAATCTGGGCAATACGAGTATCACGAACGATTTGCTCCATACCCCATTCGCGGATATAGCCGTGACCGCCAAATACTTGCTGGCAATCAATGGTCGCTTCTAATGCTTTATCGGTCAAGAACGCTTTAGCAACTGGCGTCAGGAGGGCAACGCGCGCTGCTGCTGCTTGAGCGGCCTCAGGATCGGTACTAAATTTCTCTTGATCAAGGTTTTTGGCAACATACATCGCAAAACAACGTGACGCTTCAGTATTGGCTTTAGCATTTAACAGCATGCGACGTACATCGGCATGATGAATGATGGCATCGGCTGGTTTTTCTGGGCTTTGAATTTGCGTGTCGCTACGGCCTTGACCTCGGTCATTAGCATATAAAGCAGCGTTTTGATAAGCAAGCTCAGAACCACCTAGGCCCTGTAGACCCATGGTTACGCGCTCATAGTTCATCATAATGAACATTGAAGACAGACCGGTATTTTCTGCACCAACCATCCAGCCTTTGGCGTTGTCAAAGTTCATCACACAAGTGGCAGAGGCTTTGATGCCCATTTTGTGCTCAATAGAGCCAACTGCTAAAGTGTTGCGCTCGCCTAAGCTACCATCTTCATTAACCAAGAATTTTGGTACCACAAACAGCGAAATGCCTTTTGAGCCTTCTGGCGCATTCGGGGTTTTTGCCAATACCAAATGAATGATATTTTCTGTGAGGTCGTGTTCACCGCCGGTGATAAAGATTTTGGTACCAGAGATGTTATAGCTACCATCGTCGTTTGGCACGGCTTTGGTTTTGATAATACCTAAGTCAGTACCAGCATGCGGCTCAGTCAAGCACATAGTACCCGACCATTCACCGTTGTACATTTTCTCTAAGTAAGTTTGCTTTTGCTCTTCAGACGCCGCCGCATTTAAGCAAAGCGTTGCGCCTACGGTTAGGTTTGGATATAGAGCAAATGATTGGTTGGCGGTAAATACCATCTCTTCGGTCAACATAGTGACCATTTTTGGGAAACCTTGACCGCCGTACTCAGAGTTACCACTTAAGCCAACCCAACCTGATTCGGCATACTGCTTATAGGCGTCTTTAAAGCCAGTAGGGGTGGTGACAACGCCATTACCTTCAAAGGTTGCGCCTTCTTCATCGCCGCTACGGTTGATAGGTAATAAGACGTTTTTTGACAATTTTGCCATTTCTTCCAAAATCATATCGACAGTTTCCATATCGACATGAGCAAGGTTTTCGTTGTTTTGCCAAAATTCAGGCGCCTTAAATACGTCGTTTAGGATAAAGCGCATGTCGTTAAGAGGGGCATTATAAACAGCCATAAACATTCCTTTGGTTTAAATAAATAAAAGTGAGTAGGGCAAAGCGTTCAATTTTCTTGTGAGTGCAGCTTAAACATAGATAGTTAAAGTTTAGCAAATTAGCGTAACGACGGGTGGTTTTCTTCGTGAATTGTGCGTCCACCAAAAACTATTAGCAATAAAGCCGCTAAGAAAATCGGCAACACACCTAAGTATGTTGCCGATAGGAACTGCTTATTAAAATAGATACTACACTTGCAATGTTCTATACATTAAAACGCAAATTGATCAACGTCCATGGTCATGTACGGCTCAACACCAGTGCTGATGCGCTGTACGTGCGTGGTGGTACGTGGCAATAATTTTGCAAAGTAGAATTGCGCGGTTTTGATTTTGGCATCGTAAAAGGCTTTTTCGCCAGTACCGTCTGCCAATGCAGTTTGCGCAACCAAGGCCATACGCGCCCATAAATAAGCTAGCGTGACATAACCGCTGAAGTATAAGTAGTCAACTGCTGCACCGCCAACTGCATCTGGGTTTTCAGTCGCTTGCATACCAATACGCGCGGTCAAATCGCCCCATTCTTTGACGTGTTTGGCAAGTGGGCGGATAAATTGACCCATTTGATCGTTGTCTTTGTTCTCTTCGCAGAAAGTTTGGATGACTTTAACAAAGTTGGCCAGCATTTTACCTTGTGAGCCCAATACTTTACGGCCGAGTAGGTCAAGCGCTTGGATTTCAGTGGTACCTTCGTATAAGCAAGCAATACGGGTATCACGGACGTTTTGCTCCATGCCCCACTCACTGATAAAGCCGTGGCCGCCATAAACCTGTACGCCATGGTTAGCCGCTTCTAGACCAGTTTCAGTCAAGAATGCTTTAGCAATCGGTGTCAATAGTGACAGCATTTGGTCAGCAAACTTCAGGTCATCGCCTTCGCCTTTTGCAACAGTATCCGCAAAGTGTGAGAGGTAATAAACGAGGGCACGGCCGCCTTCAGCAAAGGCTTTTTCGGTCAATAGCATGTTACGAACGGCTGGGTGAACGATGATAGGGTCAGCGACTTTTTCTGGTGCTTTTGCCCCTGATAATGAACGCATCGCTAAGCGGTCTTTGGCATAGGTTAATGAGCCTTGGAACGCATACTCTGCTGCCGTTAAACCTTGAACGGCGGTACCGATACGGGCCACGTTCATAAAGGTAAACATGCACTGTAGACCGCGGTTTTCTGGGCCAATCAAATAACCAGTTGCGCCGTCAAAGTTCATCACGCAAGTCGCTGACGCTTTGATACCCATTTTGTGCTCGATAGAACCACAAACGACGTTGTTGTTTTCACCAAGGCTGCTGTCTGCGTTGACCATGACTTTAGGCACGATAAACAGCGAGATGCCTTTGGTGCCAGCAGGCGCGCCTGGTAGACGGGCTAGGACGATATGAATGATATTGTCGGTTAGGTCATGCTCGCCCGCTGAGATAAAGATTTTTTGACCAGTGATGCTATAAGTGCCGTCATCGTTTGGCTCAGCTTTGGTGCGAATAATACCTAAGTCAGAACCCGCATGCGCTTCAGTCAAACACATAGTACCTGACCATTCGCCGGTGACCATTTTTTCAAGGTAAGTTTGTTTTTGCTCTTCAGTACCATGGTGCTCGATGGTTTGAATCGCGCCATGTGATAGGCCAGGATACATAGAAAATGACCAGTTCGCCGTGCCAACCATCTCATTGATAACTGTTGATAATGAGAACGGCATGTTTTGACCGCCGAATGCCTCTTCAGCAGACAAGGCTGGGAAGCCAAGCTCGCAGTAGGCTTTATAAGCTTCTTTAAAACCTTTTGGCGTAGTGACAGTACCGTTGTCAAAATGACAGCCTTCCGCGTCGCCGCTTTGGTTTAATGGAGACAGCTCATTTTCCGCAAAGCTTGCCGCCATCTCAAACAGACTGTCCATCAACTCACGATCCGCTTCTTGGAACGCAGGTAAGGTTTTGTAGTGACTTTCGCTGTCAAGTAACTCATGCATCACGAATTGGATATCACGTAGGGGCGCTTTATATTGCATAACTTCCTGTCCTTTTTTAGGATGCGACCGGCAGTAAAACAGCAACTGTCATCGACTATTATGAATAGTCTGAGTTGCCAACTGTTTACTGTTAAAGGGTTTGTCTGTATCAATAACGGACAACAACACCGATCATATGAAATAAATTGAGAAGAGTGAAAAAGAATTATGATTGTATTCGTAAATTCTTGGTAAAAGATAGGCGTTCACTGACAAATATACAAGTTTGGTGACAATACTGATAAGTCATCAACCTGTATTGCATCCTATATATCATCGAGCTTATACGCCAAAAACTTAAGCATTATTTAACAATAAGGGTAGAAAAATTCAAACAATATCGCTTTAATAAATCTCGCTTTGATAGATAATCCTAAGGACGGTCATTTTTAGACAAATGTTGCTGCGTAAGCATCTTAGTTGCCTCGTCCGCCGTCATCGGTTTACCAAACCAATAACCTTGACCGTACTGACAACCCATACTAAGCAATAAATCACGTTGCTGCTCGTTTTCAATACCTTCGGCGATAACGTGCATATCAAGGGCTTCTGCTAAATCCAAAATCGCTTTAACAATGGCGCGCTGCGTACGGTCATTGGTAATCTTAGAGATAAAGCTTTTATCAATTTTAATAAAATCAAACGGATATTCTTGTAAATAGCTTAACGAGGCAAAACCTGTACCAAAGTCATCGAGCGCCAGACAGATGCCAAGTTCTTTGAGTGAATCCAGTTGTTTTTTGACATTGGCATGGCGCTGTATCAATGAAGATTCGGTCACCTCTATGTGCAGTTGGTGAGTGGCAAGTTTATGGCTGTCTAACAAGTTACTGACCAAGTCAAAAAAATCAGGATGGCTAAACTCGGCCGCATCAGCATTGATACAGATGTGCTGCTCAAAGCCCAAATCTTGCCAAACGGTCAATTGCTTAGCAATTTGGCTTGCCATTTGTGAAAATAGCTCAAACGATAATTTATGAGAAATGATGGCATCCATAAAGTCTATGGGTCTTAGTAAGCCGCGAGTAGGATGTTGCCAGCGCACCAACGCCTCAAAACCGCTAATCACACCCGTATCTAAGGCGAATTTTGGTTGGTAATACGGCACAAATTGACATTCGTTGCTGGCCGTCCTAAGCTCAGACTCTAACTGTATATCGTGTGCATTCTTCTCGTTAATCGATTTATGATACCAACAGACATCATCGCCGCCTTGCTGCTTGACGTAATTCAAGGCTTTTTCAGCCTTGGTCAGTAAGCCGATGAACTCATTGCCATTTTCAGGAAAATAGCTGACCCCAACCGAGATATGACAATAGACTTGTGCTTCTTTTGCCACACTGTCATTTAAGAAAAAAGGGCGCTCGCACATTTGCATTAAACTGTCTAATTGATGGCGCACCATGTTGGCATCATTACATTCGAATAATAAAGCAAAGTCGTCACCGCCAAAATGGGAAAAACAGCGTAAATTATCCAGCTCCAACTCGGTGATACGTAAGACAAAACTTTCTACCAGTTTGTTGATGCCATCTGGTCCCAATAAGATAGCAAGGTTGCGATAACGGTCAATGTTAAAACGCACGATCACCACTTCTTGGTAGCTTTCTATTAACAACTCACTGGTTTGACTTAAAAATACTTTTCGGTTTGGCAGTCCAGTTAGCTGGTCATAATTTAACAGATGGGCGACCTTTTTTCTGTTTTTAGCCAGCGTCGCCATATTACGTATGGTACCAACGTAATAAGGGGTGTCTTCTAAGTAAATTTTGCGATAGGTGATATGACAGTCAAGTATTTCGCCATAGCGATTTGCCATCGAAAAATCAATTTCACAAAATCCTGTACTGTCTAAACTGTTAATCAGATTTCTAAGCACACCTTGCTCTTCTTCAGACAAAAACTCGGCTGCATAGATACCAAGCGGACGGCCAAGCAAAAATTTTTCTGTATAGCCAAGCATCAGCTCATAGTTCGCATTAACGGATAGATAGCGCAGTTTGTCGTCCAGTATGAAGATAGCGTCTTCAAATTGCTCGCACAGCTTGACCAATAATTGCTGTTTATCCGATATTGGCATAGGGGTAAAATCGGTCATAATAGGACTCATAACATCAAATTGAATAATAAATGGCGATGTAGCGATGGCAATTTGATGCCTACATATGTAAGGTGTGCAGGGTTGCCAACGAAGCCAATGTCGCTAGGGCAACGACAGGCGCAGTTTCAGTACGCAGCACCCTTGGTCCAATTTGCCACGCTGCAAAACCAACGTCAGCAGCTTTGGCGCATTCATCAGCGCTGAGCCCGCCCTCAGGTCCGATTAGTAATTCAACATAAGGCGTCTGTTGTTTCAAAACGACGGGCAGCGCCTCAGGCATCAGCGGCTGTCCTGCTGCTGGCACGCTTAGCTGCAGACGTAAATCTGCTGGTTGCTGTAATGCTTGATAGTAGGCATCTTTACTTAGCTCAGCGACGATTGGGCTAACTGCCATCTCTTTGTCGTTTTCGTTGGCCGCTATATTTGACAGCCAGTCATCAATCGATAATGGCGCGAGAATAAGAGGCGGGCGATTAAGGCCGCATTGCTCACAGGCGGCAATCGCCACTTGCTGCCAATGTGCCAGTTTTTTCTCCACTTGCGCAGGTTTTAGATTGACCTCACCGTGGTGGCTGGCGAGCAGTTGAATAGCGGTGACGCCAAGCTCAGTGGATTTTTGAATGGCGTAATCCATGCGCTCGCCGCGACTCATCACCAGTCCGATTTTAGTTAAAATAGCGGCGTTACGGTCAGTTTCTAGGTGTGATAATAACGTCGCAGTGGCGTGTTTTTTGCTAATGCTATTGAGCTGTACCTGATATTCACCGCCAAAACCGTCAAATAAAATACCTGTATCGCCGTTATTGGCGCGCAGTACACGGCACCAATGATGGACAATACTTTCGGTCAACTCGACGTTAGCACCGACAGCTAAGGTGCTCAGTTGTGGGCAGGTTGGGGCATTTTTATCACTGCTATCGCTACTGGTGGCATAGAAGAAACGTCGCAAAATTACTTATTCCTATAATGGGAGTCATGATATTTTTCAATATCTTAGCAGAATATCATTTGGGTGGGTAAAGGGATTGTCATAAGTAGAATTGGCATAAATGCAATTCCCATACCAAAAAAGACCGGCGCCCCTAAGAACGCCAGTCATTCAGCAATACATTCGATAAATATTTAAGCAATCAAGCCTAAAGCTTCGACTAAGCGTTTATTTGGCTCAACCTTATTCATGCTATAAAAATGCATGGCAGGTACGCCCTCAGAGATTAGACGCTCACACAAACGATAAACGACATCAAAGCCGAACTCTCGGATAGCAGTACGGTCATCGCCAAAATCTGCCAAGCGCTTACGCACGTAACGTGGGATATCAGCGCCACAGCTATCAGCAAAGCGTACGAGATTGCTTGAGTTGGTAATCGGCATGATGCCAGCGACCAAAGGCTGCGCTACCGTGTCAATACCACGTTTTTCTAAGGTGTCACGCAGATATAAATAGCTATCGGCATTATAGAAAAACTGGGTAATCGACGCATTGGCGCCCGCTTGATATTTATTCACCAAATTGTCGACATCAAATTCAAAGCTACGTGCTTGCGGATGCATCTCAGGGTAGGCTGCGACCTCGATACGGAAGTGATCGCCTGAATATTCGCGGATAAACTTTACTAAGTCTAAGGCAAACGGCAGTTCTCCCATACCGACCTGACCTGACGGTAAATCACCACGCAAGGCAACCAAGCGTGTGATGCCCAAACTTTTATAAAGATCGAGTAGTTCAGCGATTTGACTTTTGTCATCACCAATACAAGACATATGCGGCGCAATATCCGTGTCACCGCGCGCACACAACGCTTGCACGATATCAAGCGTGCGGCCACGGGTTGAACCGCCAGCCCCATAGGTCACCGAAAAATACGCAGGTGATAGCTTATTTAACTCATCATAAGTACTGAGGAGCTTTTCTTGGCCTTGCTCGGTTTTGGCTGGGAAAAACTCAAAGGAGAAAGCAGGCTTAGTCACAGTCTGGCTCCTATTAGTATTTATAAGCGTCAGGCTTAAACGGACCTTCGACAGGTACGCCTAGATACTCGGCTTGTTTTTCAGTCAGTTTCGTCAATGTACCGTTAAAACCAGCAACCATCGCCGCCGCAACTTCTTCATCGAGCTTTTTCGGTAACACTTTGACATATAAATTATCAAAGCGCTCATCGACTGGCAGCTCAGCGAATTTTTCTTCAAACAAGTACATTTGTGCCAATACTTGATTAGCAAATGAGCCATCCATCACGCGTGATGGGTGACCAGTGGCATTACCTAAGTTCACCAAGCGACCTTCAGCAAGCAAAATCAAATAATCGTTCTCGTCATCCGAGCGGAACACTTGATGCACTTGCGGCTTAATCTCAACCCAGCGCCAGTTGTCACGCATAAACTGCGTGTCGATTTCGGTGTCGAAGTGACCGATGTTACAAACAACCGCCCCCGGCTTTAGCGCAGCTAGCATATGTTTGTCACAAACGTGATAGTTACCGGTAGTGGTAACAATTAAGTCAGTATCTTCTAGCAGGCGGGTGTTGATGTTTTCTGCGCCGCCGGTGTTATCGCCGTTGATGTAAGGTGACAATACTTCATAGCCGTCCATACAAGCCTGCATAGCACAGATAGGATCAACTTCTGATACACGTACGATCATGCCTTCTTGACGTAAGCTTTGGGTAGAGCCTTTACCCACATCGCCATAACCGATGACTAGCGCACGGCGACCGGCAAGGAACATATCGGTAGCACGTTTGATGGCGTCATTTAAGCTATGACGGCAGCCGTATTTATTGTCATTTTTAGACTTGGTAACCGCGTCGTTAACGTTGATAGCCGGTACTTTTAGCGTACCTTTACCCAGCATTTCAACCAAACGATGGACACCTGTAGTAGTTTCTTCGGAGATACCATGGATGTTATCAAGCATTTGGGCATAATCGTTATGAATCAAAGCAGTCAAATCACCGCCGTCGTCCAAGATTAAGTTTGCATCCCAAAGCTGACCGGACGCTTCGCCGCCAACGTGGATTTGTTGACGCAAGCACCACTCGTACTCTTCTTCGGTTTCGCCTTTCCAAGCATAAACAGAGATACCAGCAGCAGCAATTGCTGCCGCAGCATGGTCTTGGGTTGAGAAGATGTTACATGAGGTCCAGCGTACTTCTGCACCTAGCGCGACAAGCGTCTCGATGAGAACAGCCGTCTGAATAGTCATGTGGATACAGCCAGCGATTTTTGCGCCTTTAAGCGGCTGGTCGGCTTCGTAGCGACGACGTAAACCCATCAGGGCAGGCATTTCGGCTTCAGCTAGGGTGATTTCACGGCGACCGTAATCAGCAAGGCTAATGTCGGCGACTTTATAGTCAGTGAAAGAGGGGTCGATCATATGGGCAGATGGGGTGTTAGACACTGCGTCCATAATATGCTCCTATCAGTTAATAGATAAAAAGAATAAAAACGCAGGTGCCGTTATTTGCGCTGTTCGTAACCCAAAATGGTCATAAACAGTTAACCGAGCCTAACATAACAAATGATTTGCAAAGCGATAAAGCTTATATGCAATAAGATTTATTATGGTGCAACACCTCTCGGAGGTCGTTATTGTAATTGATGAGGATTAATTTGTCACCTATTGGCTGCGGAAAATCGTAAGTGCTTGCGTCATAAAAAAGGCCATCGATCGATAGCCTTGATTATTTATATATAAGTTCTGGTTCTTACCAAATAAGCTTAAAACCAGTTATAGGTGAGTGAGGTGAAGAAGTTGATACCATCTTGGTTGTAACGTGAACCATATTCCCCAAAAATTTCATTAGTTGAGTAATCTACGTTAGTTAAGTTGTTGATGCGGCTTGTCCATGTTAGATTTGGGCTAAGGTAATAATTACCACTAATATTAAGTAGTGTATAGTCATCCATAAAAGTACTATTGTCTGCTGAGTTATGTATCTTGCCAATATACTCGGCTTCGGTACGAATATCGAAATCAGTTGCTTGATAGCCTACGTAAATAAGCCCAGTATGCTCAGGACGAAATACTAACTGTTTACCTTTATTGACTTCCGAACGATTTTCGGCATTTGTATATGTATAATGTCCACCAAATAGAACATTACTCAATTGCCAGTCCGAGGTGAAGCTATAGCCTGACAGTTTAGCTTCATCCACGTTCCGTGCTTGGAATTTTCCAGTAGCTTCGTCAAATTCATTGTTAATGAGATTATCAACATCACCATTAAAGCCAGTTAACCGTGTATTTTGAAAATTGGTGTTTGATTCAACAAATAACTCTATGTTTTTGCTTTTCTCAACTTTTAAATCTTCATTCGGTACATAATATGAGCTTTCAACGTATAAGTCATTTAAAGAAGGTGATTTATATCCCGTAGCGAAGCTTGTACCAATACGCAGGTTAGGCATTAGTTTAAAAGCATAGCCTAAACCAAACGTGGTTTCATCATCAAATTGAGAATTATCATCAAAACGTACATTCGCTTGAAAGTCGTGTCTACTTTCATTAACTTGATAGCCCAAAAAACCACTATTTATTTTACGTTCATTAATTTTATAGCTATCGACTCCGTTAGCAGGCGTATTATCATTGATGTCTACTTCTTGCTTTAGCCATTCCCCACCAGCCTGTACTTGTCCTATAGGTAACTGATAGGTGGTTAACAAGTTAACCTGTTTCTGTTTGGTTTCAAATTCATCACCAACTTTATTATCCAACTTATCCAAACTCTGACCTGCTGATAAGCGTACTGTCAGCTTATCGTTTTCGTATTGTGAAAATGCGGATACAGCACCGTTTTCCTGCTCGATTTCTGCATCGGCGCTATTATTAAAATCATCAAATTCAGTCGTTGATTTGGCAAAAAGACCTGTTGCACCAATGCTAATATTTTGTGTTAGAGGAATGCTTGCATTTAGTGCAAAGTTATTGCTTTTAAAGCCATCATCATCTTTATTATTACCAGATTGGTATTCAAGGGCACTAATTCCCTTAGTTTGGTTACGACTAGCCGATAGGCTAAGTTTGCTGCCTTGAGCACTTGCAAACTGTGCACTAGCACCGTAAACGTAATGATCGTGTGAACCAACGCCAGCAATAACAGAAAAGTTGCTTTGTTGAACATCGCTACCTTTAGTGAAAATTTGAACAACTCCGCCCATGGCATCAGAGCCATAAATACTAGAGCCTGATGCTCCGTATAGTATTTCAATGCGATCAATCTGGCTTGTTGGTAATAATGCTAAAGCAGGCTGACCTGTGGACATTGAGCCATAGCGTACGCCATCAAGTAATATCAGTACACGTTTGCTATCATAACCACGCACATAAAAGTTACTACTGCTACCCATGCCACCATCTTGCTTAATACTAAAACCAGGCTGGCGCTTTAAAACTTCTAATACTGTCTGACCCTGATAACGCTGCAATTCCTCACTATCAATGACCCGAGTTTGGGCAATGACATTACTGGTCTTAGTTGGCGTCCGCGTCGCCGTCACGACGATTTTATCAAGCTCAACTTGTGGCGACTCGCTGTGATTGATAACGCTACTATCACCAGTCGCAGCTGTAGCACTCATGGCAAAGACGCCTAAAGCACTTAAGATACAAAAGCGAAGATAGGTGGTCGAAGATGAACGAGATAAAGCCATAGTTAATTCCAAAGTTGAATGACAAATTGAACAAAGTAAAAAGTTACAGAAGCGAGAGCCTAAAAGTAAAAAATTACAAAAAGTAATACGAATATTACATAAGGTTATTATCTATAAAACCAGCACATTTATAAACTACTTTGTCCTAATATTTATTCAGCATACGCTGAGTGGTGCTCATGATGGTTGAGGTTTATCTGGGTTGTTTAGCTATTTCCAGTGTTTTTTAGGCTTTTAAATAAATATCATCTGTAAAGGCAAGCGCTATTTTCAACAGTAATAAAAACATGCAATCAAACGCATTGCTGTGATTAATAATTGCTATTATAGTGGCAAATTTCATTTATTTTTTTGTGCTGCCATTCATAAAGTTAAGAGGTTTGTTTTGTCTATTCAGCGTCATCTGAGTGCTCGTACTGCGACATCTTCATCATTTACATCTTTAAAAACAAAAACGCCGCTCATGATAACGGTGTTTTTCTTTGCGATGCTATTGAGTGTATTAAGCGTGGTTTTTTCACATAAGGCGCTTGCTGCCGAAGCCAACATATTAGGCGTGGGTGGTCAAACTGAAGAGGTGGTCAATACCTCGGTGCCCGATTCTTTCGGACGTGATACGCCGCGCCATACTGTACAAGGCTTTATTAAAGCGTTGGGCGATAACGACTATCTGCTGGCCAGTAATTATCTAAATTTATCCAAGTCTGATAATCCAACCACTGTGGTACGCCAATTTAAGCAAGCGCTCGATGCGGGCGGGCGTTTTCAGCCTGATTTGCAAATTAACAATACGCCTGAGGGAAATTTAAGCGATCAGCTACCGCCAAGCCAAGAAAACGTTGGCGTGATTAATGTCGGTGATAAGAGCGTGCCGCTGGTGCTCGAAAGAGTGGCCTCTAAGCAAGGCGAGCAATATTGGCAGTTTTCAAACGATACCCTAAGCTCGATACCAGAAGTGATAGAGAATTATCAGCCGACGCTGGTTTCGCGCTACACCATTGACTCATTAGATGGTAAAAAGCTATTTGGTTATCAGATTTCTGATATATTGGCGGCATTAGCCATTATAGTCAGTAGTTTTATTTTTACTTACATCGTGGTTTGGCTGCTCTATTATTTATTAAAACTGATTTATCCTCGCCTACGAGGTGAGACGTTACCTTTACCTAATAATGTGATATTGCCACTGACCGTCGTTATCACGGCGCTGATATTGGCCGAGGTGATGGTATATGCCGGTATATCAGTGACACTGCGTGAACCAATTAAGCGCTTTACCGACATTGCCTCTTGGGTAGCGACGACATGGCTATTACTGCGGGTTATTGATTCGATATTTACCCGTGCGGTCAATTTAAGTTATAAGAAAAACTATACCGAGCGAGTTTCTATCTTGGGTTTGATGCGCAAGGTGGTCAAAGCGCTATTATTAATCTTTGCGGTTATTGTCATTTTTGGAAATTTAGGATTTGATTTGACCACAGGGATTGCCGCATTAGGGGTCGGTGGTTTAGCCTTGGCACTAGGTGCGCAAAAGACGATTGAGAACTTGGTCGGCAGTGTGGTGGTGGTGGCAGATTCGCCAGTACGCATCGGCGACTATTGTAGCTTCGGCAACCAAGCAGGTACGGTGATTGATATTGGTATTCGTTCATCACGGGTGCGCACACTGAACCGGACGATTGTGACGGTTCCTAATAGTGATTTTTCATCGATGCAAATTGAAAACTATACCTCGCGGGATATGTTTCACTTTTTGCATAACTTATATATCAAACGCAATGCGGATATTGATGTGGTCTTTAAGATGGTCAAAAAATTAGATCAATTTTTGGACGAGCACGAGCTGACCAATCAGGAGTGGAATCAGGCTAATATTTCGGAGCTGCGCCAAGACTGCTACGTCATTCAACTGCGCGCTTATATTAATGCTGTCGATTCGATAGAGTTTTATCGCAAGCAAGATGACTTGTTGGTCGATGTGTTGACCCTGGTGAAAAAATACGATGTCGAGCATGCGCTGCCAACGCAGCAGCTGATTGTCAATCAAGCCGAGCTTGAGCCACAACCTCAGCTAGAAACCGTGACTGATGATTCGATAAACGAAGTAGTGGACGCAAGCGATGCGAGTGAAGCAGACACTGATGCAAATAACGATAATGCTAATGAGCAAAAGGCGCTTGATTTAAATAAAAACGCTGACAGTGCGACGAGTGAGAAAGAGGCTCGTAAAGACACCACTAAAAAGCAAAAACTACAAAGGCATAAACATCGTCTGTTAAAAAAAGGTAAGTTTAAACACGCCAAAAAGAAATTTGGTTTTTCTATATGGAATCAGCCTTAACATTTTGTGTGGTTATTTTGCTTAAGGTTTATTGAACGTTTTATTTATAAAGCTATGGCTTATAAAGGAATAGCAGTTTTTTGACGTAAAAAACCATAATATTGCCATAACAATAAGCTGGCAGCGCTACGGTGCGGTGACCAATCTTGGGTCAGGTTTTTTAATTGTTTTGGCGTTGGGCGCTCTTCTAAATCTAACAATTCCATCGCTGCGACTTTAATGGCTAGATCATCAACTGCCAGCACATCAGCGCGCTGTAACGAAAATAGCAGATACATCTCAGCGGTCCAGCGTCCAATGCCAACCACAGCAGTCAGGGTATCGATAACGTCGTCGTCGGGTAGGGTTGTTAAGGCAGCAAAATCTATATCGTGCTCGACCAAAGAGCGCGTATAACGAATTTTTTGCTTAGAGAGCCCCTGCGCCCGTAAATCCTCGTCTGTCGCTGCTTGAATCGCTGATGGCGTCGTCAAGCCTGCCTCTACCAAGCGTTGCCATATACTGGCTGCCGCTGCGACTGATAACTGCTGTCCAACCATCGCTCTCATTATTTGCGTAAAGCCGCCCGCGTTATGGCGTAAATCAGGCACACCTACTTGCTCATAAACAGGCGCAAATCTTGGTTCGAGAGCAATCAAAGCGTTGATATGTGCTTTTAATTCTTGTTTGTTTTCGATGATTTGTATATTCATAGAGAAATCACTTACTAAAAAATATGCAGCAAAATGATAGGAAGATTTATCAAAGCGCGACTACACAACGAGAGGGTGAACCTTTGATATAAAAAAGGACTGCATGGTGGCAGTCCTTTTTTTCGATCTATAATTTTATTCTTTATCGGTCTGGGTTTTTTTAAGTAGTACCAGTACCGCACCATTGCCACCATCTTTCGGCGGAGCCGAGCAAAATGCCAGTACTTCTGGCAGTTGACGTAACCAACCATTGACGCAGGTTTTTAAAATAGCCTCAGAACCTTTACCATGGACGATTTTTACCACAGTTTCATTGTTTTGCTTGGCTTGGCTGAGCAGTTGGGTCATTGCATCGCGCGCTTCTTCAATGGTGCAACCATGGATGTCTACCGCATCATACCAGCGTAGCTTACCTTTTTTAAGCTGATCAAAGATTTTGTTTTGTAAGGTCGGCTGCTTATAAGACAAATAAGCTTCACCGGCGACAGGGTTTAATAGCGCTTGCATATCTGACAAGCCTGCGCCCAAATCACCAGCTTCGCTCCCTTGAGCAGCCGCACGTTTTGAAAGCGTTGCAGCGTCAGGCTTACCCGCTTTAGAGGCGTTGGCAGGTGTGCGTACATTTTTGTCTTTTAGTTGGTTGACGCCATGCATCGCTTGCATAAATAGCACTTTATCGTCGTCGATATGTTCGCTATCTAATTGCTTGACCGTTTTTTTGACTTGTTTTTGGGTCAAGAGCGAGACAGGTTCGGTTGGTTTTTCATTTTCACCTTCTGGTGAATTGGTATCGCGACCTTTACTCAGTTGCCCTTTAAGCTCTTTTAATTGGTCTTGCATTTCTTTTGAAAACAGAGAGTTTGACATAATAATTAACGTATCGTTGGTGAGTGAATGAGTGATTTAATAATTTATATCGTACATAAAATAGATGTGGTCTACTTTACGCCTGTGCTGCGACGCTCGCAAGTAAGGATTGTAACGCTTGTCCGGGATGATCGGTCTTCATAAACTGCTCGCCGATTAAAAAATGCTGAATATCATGATTGAGCATCAAACGAATATCATGACTGCTATGAATGCCACTTTCGGTGACAATAAGCGGCCGTTCTAGACGGTCATTGGGGTTGGCAGCGAGCGCATCATCGATAGCCAATTCGCGCAGCAGGGTATTTTTTAAATCAAGCGTCGTTTGTAAGTCGACATAAAAGGTATTTAAATCGCGATTATTAATACCGTAAATATTATGCGCTGAACGTGGCAACTGTAGCGCACGCTCAAGCTCATCTGCTGTATGAACTTCAATCAACACATCCATACCCAGCTCAATGCTTAGCGCATGCAGCTCTTGTACTTGCGCGTCATCAAGACAGGCCATAATCAATAAAATACAATCAGCGCCCATTAAGTAAGATTGGTAAATCTGATAAATATCTACCATAAAATCTTTGCGCAATATCGGCAAGCTGCAAGATTCGCGCGCTTGGATTAAGTAGCTGTCATCTCCTTGGAAATAATCACGGTCGGTGAGCACCGACAGACAACTGGCTCCCGCTTGTTCGTATTGCTTAGCAAATTCTGCAGGCGCAAAGTTATGATTAATAATTCCTTTAGACGGCGAGGCTTTCTTAATCTCCGCAATGACACCAATATCGGCGTTGCGTAAAGCATTGGCAAAACCGCGACGGGGCTTTGTATCAGCAGCAACTTGAGACTTTAATGCCTCAAGCGATACTGCCGCCCGAGCAGCAGCAACTTCCTCATGTTTGGTGGCGACGATACGCTGCAACACTGAAGGAATCGCGGTGTCTGATTTTGGCTTGGCGGTCATGGCTATATTCCGTTATTTGGTAAAAAAATTAGGGTAACAATTAGGCTAATAAATTAAGGCTGCATACATAGTTGCGATTAATAAGGTTATGAGCCACGTATTTCTTATTAATTTTAGGCATTTAGCTTATTAAGCTTGGTCAGCTAATTGCTGCGTATATTTGGCTAAGTCATCAAGCTTAATCAAAGCGTCACCATTTTGAATGACTTTTTGGGCGCGGCTCACGCCATTCGGATAGTTGCTGGCAAGTCCTGCGGTATATATCGCAGCTCCGGCATTTAAGGCAATCATATCACGGGCTTTTAGAACAGCGCGGTCATTAGTATCTTCACCTGATAAAGCGGCACGAATCAGCTCAAGACTCTGTGATGGGGAATCGACATCAAGGCCAATTAAGGTTTGTGACTCGACACCCGCATCTTCTGGCATCATCTCATAAACAGAGATTTCACCGTCTTTTAACTCGGCTACCGTGGTTGAAGTTGCAAGACTGATTTCATCCAAACCATCTTTGGCACCGACCACCATTACATGACGCGCGCCCAGATTTTTCATCACTTTTGCCAAAGGCTCACATAACTGGGCGGTAAAGACGCCGATGACCAGATTTGGCGTGCCAGCAGGGTTGGTCAGTGGACCTAAGATATTAAAAATCGTCCGCGCTTTTAACTCACGGCGTACCGGATTGGCGTAACGCATTGCGCTATGGTGGTTGGGTGCAAATAAGAAGCCAATCCCTTGATTCTCAATACACTGCTGCGCTTGCTCTGGTGTCAAGGTTAGGCTAATACCGGCTTGCTCAAGTAAGTCTGAGCTACCAGATTTGGTCGAAACGCCGCGGTTACCATGCTTCGCAACTTGTGCCCCTGCTGCGGCTGCGACCAAGGCAGCGGCTGTCGATACGTTAAATAAGTTAGCGCCATCGCCGCCAGTACCGACGATATCGACCATATAATGACAGTCTTTTGGGCTGATATTGGCAGCTAAGTCACGCATCGCACTGGCTGAAGCCGTAATCTCATCGATGGATTCGCCTTTCATCCGCAGGCCCGTCAAAATCGCGCCCATCATGGCATCGCTGCATCTGCCTTGCATGATGATGAGCATGACTTGATACATCTCATCAAAGGTCAAATCAATATGCTGAAAAATCCTGCCTAATGCGGTGGTCAGAAGCTTATGAATACTCTCATCTGGCAGCTGATTGATGCTCTCAGCATTTTGCAGGCTTTGCTTATCTTGATTCATGATTGATTTTTTGTCCTGCATAGCGGCAGCGGTCATAATATTCTCACTTATTATTATCTTTTATAGTTGTCGTTTAAATACATTCATTGGATTAAAAAGTGGGTTCGTCTTTTAAAGCACTTATCCTACTTTTGGTAAATTATCTGAGGACAAAACTGCTAATTGATGCGTTTGTAAAAAGTTATTCAGTAGCTGATAACCCGCTTCGCTTAAAATCGACTCAGGATGAAACTGTACGCCCTCAATTGCAAACTCGCGGTGGCGAATGCCCATAATTTCTTCGATATTGCCATCAGCATTTTGAGTCCAAGCGCTAACTTCAAAGCAGTCGGGTAAGCTTGCCTGCTCAATCACCAATGAGTGATAACGGGTAAACTGGGCTGGATTTGGCAAGTTGGTAAAAGCGCCTTGACCATTATGATAAATAGCCGATAACCGCCCATGCATGACTGCGCTTGCTTTGACGATTTTACCGCCAAAGGCTTGGCCGATTGCCTGATGACCCAAGCAAATGCCTAATATCGGGATAATGCCTTTAAAGGTCGCAATCACCTCTAGCGAGATACCAGCACTGTCAGGGTCACAGGGGCCGGGACCAATAACAATGGCATCTGGCGCAAGTGCTTTAATCTCATCAATACTGATTTCATCGTTGTGCCAAACTCTGATGTCCTGCTGCAATTCACCGAAGTACTGTACAATATTGTAGGTAAAGCTGTCGTAATTATCGATCATCAAAATCATTATTTGTTCAACTTAGTCTTTTTAACTTTAACTTAGTGTCTTGAGCTTGGTGTTTTTAGCTTAGTATCTTTGACTTAATAGGTTCAACAGCGATGTGATTTTAAACGCTGTTATCTTAACACTATTTCGTTATCTATCAAACGTAGCGCCGTTGCACGCTGATAGCAATAAATGCCCTATAGAGGTGCATTACTAAGTTAAAACTTCTAAAGTTTGCACTGTTATGGGACGTTATTTAATATATTAATCTTTGAGTTTGCTAGCTAGACATAATAATTGCTATGCAAATAACGCTTTAATATAAAAGATTTATATTACGTAAATGTTTGTATTTATTGAAGATAATTATTACTTTCAGCCTTTGGAAATTTTAAAAACTTGATGGCCCGAAGATGAGTTGGCATAGTAGCTGCAATTCTTATAGGTGTGAATAGCTCGCTATTAAAGCGATGTAATATTATTTACCAAGATGCATTTGAAGAGTTCAGCATTATTGGCCAGATGTTGCTAAAATAGCACCTGCATTTATTTGGCTCATAAAAATACTTAAAGCTTAACGCCAGAAAATCAGCTAGGCTTTAAGCAAAAAACAACTTTAAAAAAACTTTCCGTCTAAAATTTTCATTCTACGTTACAATTCTATTACCATGTTAACCATAAGGGAAACTTTCCATGTCGAACAAATTACTTGATCTTATCGAATCATCCAATGCCAAATGGGTCGATTTCCGTTTCACCGATACTCGCGGTAAAGAGCAACACATCAGTTTTCCTGCCTCTACCATCGACGAAGAAGTGCTAGAAGACGGCAAAATGTTTGATGGTTCATCTATCGCTGGCTGGAAGGGTATCGAAGCCTCAGATATGATTTTGCGCCCTGACCCAGAAACTGCTTTTATCGACCCATTCTTTGATGCCGTTACAGTCGTCGTGACCTGCGATATCATCGAGCCATCAACGCTGCAAGGCTATGACCGTGATCCGCGCTCTATTGCTCGCCGGGCCGAAGAATACTTAAAATCAACGGGTATTGGTGATACCGCTTTTTTTGGTCCTGAGCCTGAATTCTTTGTATTTGATGATGTTAAGTGGTCAGTTGATATGTCTGGCGTGAGCCACAAGATCACTGCTGAAGAAGCGGCTTGGTCAACCAACGAGACATACGAGTGGGGCAACATGGCGCATCGTCCACGCGTTAAGGGCGGTTACTTCCCAGTACCACCGGTTGATAGCTCACAAGACATGCGTTCTGTCATGTGTGAGCGTATCGAAGAGATCGTTGGTGAAGGCCGCGTAGAAGTTCATCATCACGAAGTGGCTTCTTGCCAGTCTGAGATTGGTGTTGCATTCAACACGATGGTACGTAAAGCGGATGAAGTTCAGCAATTGAAATATGTTGTCCATAACGTGGCGCACCAGTTTGGTAAAACAGCGACCTTTATGCCAAAACCAATCGTTGGTGACAACGGTTCAGGTATGCACGTACATATGTCGATCTCAAAAGATGGCGTAAACACGTTCTCTGGTGATGAGTATGCTGGTCTGTCTGAGACAGCATTGTACTTCATTGGTGGTATCATCAAGCATGCTCGTGCGCTGAATGCGATTACCAACCCATCGACCAACAGCTACAAGCGTCTGGTACCGCATTACGAAGCACCTATCAAGCTTGCGTATTCTGCATCAAACCGCTCAGCGTCTATCCGTATTCCGCACGTGAGCAGTCCAAAAGCAGTACGCGTCGAAGCACGCTTCCCTGATCCAACGGCGAACCCATACTTGGCATTTGCTGCGCTATTGATGGCAGGTCTTGACGGTATCCAAAACAAGATGCATCCAGGTGAAGCGGCTGACAAGAACTTATATGACTTGCCACCAGAAGAAGAAGCACAAATCCCAACGGTTGCAGAGAGTCTAGATGTTGCACTACAGGCGCTAAAAGACGACCACGAGTTTTTGTTAAAAGGCGATGTGTTCACTAAAGACATGCTAGAAGCGTTTATTGCTTTGAAAGAAGAAGAAGTACAAC
This sequence comes from Psychrobacter sp. M9-54-1, assembly GCF_016613355.1. Classification (NCBI taxonomy): domain Bacteria; kingdom Pseudomonadati; phylum Pseudomonadota; class Gammaproteobacteria; order Moraxellales; family Moraxellaceae; genus Psychrobacter; species Psychrobacter sp. M9-54-1. The sequence continues at coordinate 128,708 of NZ_JADGFW010000006.1, forward strand.
GTGTCAATATCACCGTCCATCCTGTTGAGTTTGATTTGTACTATAGCTGCTAATTAATAATTAATAGGCTCAATTGTTTTAAATAAGAAAAACCAGCTAAATTATATTTAGCTGGTTTTTTTGTGGGCAATTAAAGTAGACGTTTAATTGTTAAATTTAGTGTAAAGTCATTACTGATTTAATGGCAAAAATATCGCATAATGGTTACGTCTATATATTAATAACAAATCGCTTTAGGCTGATTGATTATGAGTTCATCATTTAAAAGTACTGTTTTTTTAAATAAAGGGTTGTCGGTAAGTTTGCTGACAGGGCTGATTATTAGCACCGCAAGCCTTTACGCGCCGATGGCAAATGCTGCTGCTATTTATAAAGTTGTCGATGAAAAGACCGGTCAAGTGACCTTTACCGACCGTCCGCAAAACTACGAACAGCAAGCTGGCAAACAAATTAGCCAAACCAGCGTCATGACTGGCAGCGACAGTGTGGGTGCAAATAGTTCTAGTCAAACCAGTAATGCCAACAATCAGCCTGTCAATACCGCCCAAGCGCCTGCTGCCGCTAATACCACTGGCACCACTGCTAACAGTAACAAAACCGCTAATAAAGCACCCATTAATTATCAGCTGACGATAACAGAGCCTAGCGAAGAGCGGGCGTATCGTCGTCCGGTACAAAGCATCGATGTCAAGGTGCAAGTAAAACCAGCCCTACAAGTGGGCGATAGTGTGAGCATTTACTTAGATGGCAACGAGGTGGCGCAGGGTTTAAGCGCTTCGATTGCAACTGTTGATATCTTGCCAGGCACGCATAATATCAAAGCGGTGATAAAAGATAAAAAAGGGCAGGCAGCAAAACAGGTCGAGCGTACCGTCTACGTCATTCAAAACACGCAAACCTTGCAAAAAAATAAAAAATTGGCAGAGCAGCTGTTGGCGTATCAGCGCCTACCTTGGCACCAAAAAGTACTATTAAAACTGCGTCAAGATGGCAAACAGCCAAATATGCAGTCCTTTACTAAGCCAATAGTTGATAAACCCATAGTTGATACACCCATGACGCTTGAAGAACCTGTAAAAAAATAACTCTGAGTCATTGTGTTAAAGGCTAGTAGTGAAAGGTTAACAGTGAAAAGATAGCGGCAGTCCATTAACAATAATTGCTAGACATAAAATAAGGGCAGTCACTGAAAGCAGTGATTGCCCTTATTGGTAGAAGTTAGTAATAATATCTATCAAACCGCGAAAGAGGACTCCATCGGACATTAGGGTGGAGGTGAATTTCGCCTCATTGTTACTGTTTATTTACAAATCCTGACCGTGAATTTGGTATGCTTATTAAGCATTATTATATTAATAAACTCGCCAAGACTATTCCATGAAAATCAATAAAGCATATAAATTTAGGCTTGAGCCTAATGCAGAGCAACAGATTATTCTAAATAGTCTTGTCGGCTCTGCACGTTTTGTTTGGAATCAAATACTAGCGATCTCATTTGAGATGTTTGCTAAAAATGAGTATATTAATGCCACCAGTTTGGTCAATAAAATAACTGATTTAAAGAACAATCCTGATTTTTCTTTTTTAAAATCTCAATCAAATGCGGTGTCCTTGCAGCAAAAGATTCGTGACTTGGCATCGGCTTGGTCAAGGTTTTTCGACCCTAAAGTCCATGCCCGATACGAAGAAAATAAGAAGAAACCTAAAAAGCCCAAATCCTTTAAGTTGCTTGATGGCACTGAGCTTCAATTACGACCCCTGATGCCGCAGTGGAAACGTAAAATTGACCGCCGCGACTCCATGCGCTTGGTTCAGTTTGATAAATATTGCCGTGTTGAGGGTAATCGCGTCAAACTACCTAATGGCGTGGGCTTTGTGAAATTTAGAAAATCGCAAGACATCATCGGCACCATTAAAAACATCACCATCAGCAAGAAATCAGGGCACTGGTACGTGTCTTTTGGGTGTGAGCGAGAAATGGATCAAAACCCAATTCACCCCTCTAAAAGCGCCATAGGTATTGATTTAGGCATCACTAAACTGATTACTACCTCAGACGGTCAGCACATCAAACCCAAAAACAGCTTTAAAGCCAATCAAATTAAACTGGCCGCATTACAGCGCCAATTAAGTAGAAAAGTCTTATTCAGTCAAAACTGGAAAAAGCAGAACCGTAAGATTCAAAAATTACACCATCATATTGCCAATATCCGCCATGACTACTTGCATAAAATCACCACCACAATCAGCAAAAACCACGCCATGATTGCTTGTGAGGACTTAAAAGTAGCCAATATGTCGAAATCTGCTAGTGGCTCTGCTACTCAGCATGGGCGCAACGTCAAAGCCAAGTCAGGATTGAATAAATCCATTTTGGATCAAGGCTGGGGCATGATGATTGATATGCTTGAGTACAAGCAGCATTGGACAGGCGGATTACTTGTCAAAGTCAATCCGCAATACACCAGTCAGACCTGCTCTCAATGTCAGCATATTACCAAAGAGAATAGACAAACTCAGGCTAAATTTGAGTGCGTCAAATGCGGGCATAAAGCAAATGCTGATGTGAATGCAGCTAAAAATATTCTTGCGGCAGGACATGCCGTGTTGTCTGTGGAGGGAGGACGCAGTAAAGGTCGCCCGATGAAGCAGAAAACTTGTGATATTCGTGAGAATGTCGCCTAAGAGCTTATGCTTTTAGAATCCCCCACTTGAGCTTGGCGAAAGTGGAGGAGTATGTCAATGCTTAACTCATTACTTACCTCTGCGTTTATTTCGTTAACTCAATCGTGCCATTCGCAGTCACTGAAATGGTACTGTTGCCCGATTCAAAGCTTTGGCTTGGTACTGAGGCATCCGCCGCTTCAGCTTTCATATTCATCGCGCTATACATAGGGCGAGGGTAGTTGCTACCGGTATTTAGATTGACAGTGACGACACGATAACCGCGCGCATCCCATGCACGAGTCAGGTTTTTAGCCTGCTGCTGAAAAGCGCGAGAAGCATCGGTCATAAGCTTTTGCTCTAGCGCATCTTTTTTGGCATCAGAAACCCCAAAGTTTAGGTTTTCCATCACTAAGGTCTCTTGCAAGTCTGCAATCAGCTGACTGGTCGCGGCAAAGTCAGTGCTCTTTAAGTCGATGCTCGCTTGTCCTGTCCAACCAATGATTTTGTCATTTTTATCATAGCGCGGATAAGTGCGCTGCTGACCGGTACTAACCGTCACGCTAGGGTAGCGTTTGGCGATTTTCATGGCGTTATTGATCGAAGTATTAAGCGTTGTAGCTAGCGTCTTAGCATCTGTAGCCTGTGCTTTTTTATACATAGTGGCGCGAACTTCGTCGTTTTGGACTTCTTCTTTGACTTCCGTTTGAAAAGTCAGCTGATCGTAGCCTGTGGGTTCTGCATGGGCGCTACCCATCATCGCGGTCAGAAGGGCGGCCGTACCCGTAGCAAGTGCTGCTTTGTTCATCCAAGTGTTTTTCATAATTATCTCCTAATTAGTGCTAGTAATGGTCATGATAGTTGTATGAGGGATATGGTCAGAAAACTCATTTTTATATGAGTGTTTTCTATATTGGTTTTTATGCAACATACCTTGACTAAAATAGCAAAAAATCAACAATTTGCTATGAGTATTTTGTCAGTTAAGTTGCTGTTTAAATTTGGCTACATCGTCACTTGCACGTAGTACTGATAAGGTTGTCTATTGCCTAAAGCAAACAGTTTGACAATGGGGGTTGTAATAATAAAAAAATCTTGTATAATCTGCAACTGGTGGCTCCATTGGTAGCCTCGCAACATTGTTCTATGAATCCCGCCAGGACCGGAAGGTAGCAACGGTAATAGTTATAATGTGTGCCGAGGATGTGCTGATGGAGTCGCTTTTTCTTGCCTAAAATTTGCCCATAGTTCTGCTATATTGCTTTGAACGAGTCAAACCTTATAATAAGCCCTTCATTGTAAAGGGCTTTTTTTTCGCCTGCATTTCGTCTGATTTTAGACTTTAAACAAAATATATGAGTTAAAATACAATATAGTAACCTTTAATAACAATTTTGTGAACAAAAAACCTTTTGGAGTCTGATAATGAAAATGTTCGTTTGGCTATTCATTGCAGTGGTGATATTGATCGTGGTGTTTGGAGTGTCAGTATTTAATAAGCTGGTACGTGCCCGCAACCAAGCAAAAAATGGCTTTGCACAAATCGATGTGCAGCTAAAGCGCCGTCACGATTTGATTCCAAATTTGGTCGAAACCGCTAAACGTTATCTGACCCATGAAGAAGAGACGCTGACCCGTGTGATTAATGCGCGTAATCATGCCCAAAGCTTGCAAGATTCTACTAAGCATCAGCCAGACTCCCTTGAACATATGGCGTTGTTTGCCAAAGCAGAGGGTATGTTGTCAAAAGCCTTGGGGCAATTCTCAGCGGTTGTAGAAGCCTATCCTGAGTTAAAAGCGGATAGTATGATTAAAGAGCTGATGGATGAGCTCGCCAATACCGAAAATAGGATTGGCTTTGCCCGTCAGCATTATAATGATAGCGTGATGTTTTATAACAATGACCGCGAAGTGTTTCCTAATAATCTTGTCAGCACAACCTTTGGCTTTCGTCCACTTAGCCCATTGGTATTTGAAGATAGAAAGGTAATTGCTCAAGCACCTGTCGTCGATATGGGCTGATGCTCAAATAATGTTAAATGTGTTTAGCTAGCGTTAGGTAAATAAATAGATGGATTTTTTTGGTGCACAGCGTAGCCGTACTCAGCGCAGCTTGTTGCTTTATGGACTATTTTTTCTGATTGTCTTTGCCCATATTGCTGTAGCACTTGGTGTCATGGCGTTGCTGCTCACGCTATTTACCGGTGGCATTTATCATTGGGTATTAATACTGGTGGTCGTATGGACAATCGGTAGCTTTGTCGTTGGTAGTTTTTTAGAGTATAGGCGCTTAAAAGCAGGTGGTCGGGCGATTGCTCAACGTGTGGGTGCAGTGCGCTTATTTATCGACCAAAGCCAAGACACTTGGGAGCATAGCCAAGGAGTTGCCCATCAGCATCAGCCTGTATCAAAAGTTCGCTTTAGTGCCCGCCAGATTGCCGTGCGTGATGAGCGGGATTTTCCGCCTGTTTATCGGCGTTATTATGAGATTGCCCAGCAGCTGGCCATTGCTTCAGGTTTGCGAATGCCAATTTTATATGTGCTGCCTGAAGAACAAGGCATTAATGGTTTTGTGGCGGGTCGCCATAGCCAAGATATGGTACTCGTCGTCACCCAAGGCGCCCTCGATAAACTATCTGATGAGGCGCTATACGGGCTGATAGGGCATGAGTATGGTCATATCTTGCATGGCGATGCGACGTTTAATTTACAGCTAATGGTGGTACTAGCAGGTTTGCAATTACTCTATGACTGGAGTGATTCTATTAATGATTTTGGTTCTGGTTATAAAGTCAGTCATCAAACCACGCAGCAAAACTATTTTGATGGCTCTTTTATTAATAGTGCGGTCAATCAAAGCAACCCTTTACCGCAAAAAGCAATCGATAGCCATGCGCGTCGCACTGAAGCGCAGACAGCCAACTTTACCACTCATAGCGAATGGGTAGCCTACTGGCAAAACCAGTCGCAAAGCCAGCAATCTTCAGCTAAGAGTCAGTCAAGATGGGTACAACATAATAATAAGTTTGATAATCAAGCACCGCGCAATATTTGGACATTATTAATTCATGGTTTGAGCTTTTCTAGTATGGCCAGTGCGCAGCTGATTAAACACAGCTTTAACCGTGAGCGCGAGTTGCTTGCTGATGCGACCAGTGTGCAGCTGACACGTTCGCCGGCTATTATGGAAACCTTAAAGGCCATTCATCAAGATGCGCTTGGTTCGCGCTTAACTGGCATCGCCGATATCAATGGATTAAGTCATTTCTTTTTTGCCAGTAGTGGTGCCGATTTGGGTGACGTATCATGGTTTGCCACGCATCCAAGTTTAAGCGAGCGTATGAGTGCCATCAATGCCAACGCTTATCACGATTTCGCCGTGCAAGTGGCTAAAGAAAAACGTCTCAATCAGCAAAAGATAAAAGAAATTTATGAGCAGCGCCGCTTGGGTGATTGGGGCGTGATAGTAACAAATAGCCTAAGTGAAAATAAATTCACTGATAAAAATATTAATAATACATTCAATGATGTTATTGACGAAGATGCCATTCAAAAAAATACTATTCAAAAAAATACTATTCATAAAGCTGCTATCGAAAAAGAAATCGCAACCTATTCTACTAGTGAGATAAATAATGAATTGCAGAGCGACAGTGGGCTTGAATTTGTTGTAGAGCAAGATGTTGTTATTAATGGGCGTTTGCAGGTGCAAGCAGAAGATATCGGTACTCATCAGCTGCTTAAGCCGTGGCAAGCTAAACCTGATAGTGATTTGCCATCAGATACCTTGATTGGTATCGAAGATATACAAAAGGTATCGCTACCGCAGTATGTGCTCAATCACAGTTATCATCCGCTCGGAGCGCAAGCTCTGATTGAAGCTGTGCTGCTTTGTCATCAGGGTTATGTGCTGTCAACAACAGCAACGTATGATTTAACTGAAATCTGGCTTGGGCTTGATGAGGATAAGAGATTTTCTGCTGAAACTAAAGTCGATATAGATAACACGCGAGTTTTACCGCATACACTCGATCATAAATTATTAGCGGTAGTGGCAAATCTTGATCGGCGCGTAGACAGTGCTTTGATTGCATTGGCGCTAAAGCAACTACGCCAGCATAATTTATCAGAAAACGCTATCAATGAGTTGCGCTTAAAATATGAAGCCAGTCATCGTAATCAAGATCATCAACATTACGTGCAGCAAAAAAAGTGTCGGTCAATGCTATTGCGTTATCAGCGAGGTATCATTGAGCTATTTGAAAATTCCCTAACGGCTGATTTAAGTCAAAAATTTGCTGATAATATAGATAACGATGATTCTATTAATAAGCCTCAATCATTATTAAATCCTTTAGAAGATACCCATTGTCGCTCGCCTTCGATTTTAGCGTTATGGCAGGCGCTACAGCTGCAGCAGTTACTACCCGTATTATCTACTGTATTAAACGATAAACAGGTTCAGTCGCATCTTCACTCTCAATATCCATACTATCAATGGCAGCAAGTATTGCATGCCGGCACGGATGATATTTATGCTCAGCTTGACCCATCAGGGCAGGTGTTTGATGGTCTTGATGTTGTCGCAAAAACCGTGCTTACTGTATTGGCTTATCGCTTATCAAAGGATGCCAAAGGGCAGATAATATCCGCACTAGATAGCGAATTACGTAGCTCAGTGCTCAGCTATAATAGTGCTAGCATTGCTCATTATCTTGTAGATTTACGCCGTCATGCACGTTTGATTGATATTGATTTAGCAGCCGCTAGTGAGGCAAATTTGCAATGGTTGTTATTGACTGCGCAAAGTTTAAATAGTGTCCAATTATTAGCATTAATAGCAGCAGTGCCTATTTTTATAGCGTCTACAAGTCAATCATCTAGTCTTAAAGCCAAAGGTGCTGATAATTATCTACAGAGGCAACAGGGCGACGCTCAAATAGATTATAATGTTATTAATAATAAGCCTTATGATTACAATGATTACCGGCAATGGCTGAGCACGTTGCATACAGTGATGTTACACGATACGATAGTCAGTCAAGATGAGTATGATTGTTTGACCTTGCTTGCCCACCATTGGTTAGGCGTTCGGCAGCTTTTTTGAGCAGATTAATTGACAATAAAAGCCTGTAAATCCATTTTAGATAAGTAGGATAGTAAATAAGCATGAGTGATATCCAAGACCCGCTAATTGTATTGCAGCATCGTATGCAGCAGCGCCAGATTTTAGCGATCATGGGTATCAATCAGTGGGTACAGCCGAGCTCTGAGACATTGAGTATCGCGGATATTTCTGCGCCTGCCTTGCCTGATGCGGTTACAGCTAACGCTAGCATTGTTGCATCTCATTCTAATGCTACTGCTTCTACAACGAGCACTGAACAGCCAAGCATTGAATTTTCTAATAATGAATCTTCTCATATTACATCTCCAAATATTCATGCCATATCAGGTATGGTAGATGATGAGTCTAATCATTCTTATGATGACGCTAATGAGACAGGTTTAAGTCATTCTGACCCACAAAGTCCCGTCATCTATCATTTTGACTCGACTGCCCCTGATATCTCCAAGCCCGCCGTTACCTCACTTGTAAATACGGTCGTTCAGCAAACTGCTCTTGGTGACATAAATAATGTTGCAAGCTTTGAAGATGGCAGCTTTAAAGACAGTGGTTTTAAAAAAGAGGGCTTTAAAGAGGAAAGCTTTAAAAAGGTAGCACCATTTGATTTACAAGGTGGTCGCTATGGCGATTGGGTGATTTTGGTTGATATCCAAGCACTTAATAATGACAGCCAAAAGCTTTGGCAAAATATCACCCAAGCGCTATCCATCAATTGTGAGACAACCTCGTTTCCGATTTGTGAAGGCATGGATACGGCTGAGCTTGCCAATGCCAGCCTTGCAGGTTATATCTTTAAGCTTGGTCGTAGCGAAGAGATAAAAGTGGCGGCGTTAACGGCGTTGCCAGACGGCCTTGAGCATCCGAACTTTATCACGGTGCCGACACTTGATGAGATGCTTAAAGATAGTAGCCTTAAACGCCAGCTTTGGCAGCAGTTATCAAAGCAGAATTAAAGACTTGCCACTTACTATTATTACGACTACTACGACAGAGATTAAAAAATAACGCTAACATTTAATCTTTAACATTTAATCTTTAATGACCACGATGATTTCATCATATTTAGGATAATGATTATGACCACTAAAGCCGCTCCTAACCGTGTACCCAACTTTTCAGCGGGGCCTGCCACCATACCGACCGCCGTCTTAGCACGCGCTCAAGAAGAGCTGCTTGATTGGCAGGGACGCGGTATGTCGGTCATGGAAGTGAGTCACCGTAGTAAAGAGTACGTCGCGATTACCGAAAAAGCGGAAGCCAAATTGCGCTCGCTCATGGACATTCCAGATAATTATAAAGTGCTGTTCTTACAGGGCGGTGCCAGCTTACAGTTTTCAGCGATTCCATTAAACTTATTAAATGGTGGACGCGCAGATTATTTAACGACGGGTACTTGGTCCGGTAAAGCGGTTAAAGAAGCACAGCGCTATGCCAAACTGGGTTTGGGCGAGGTCAATGTGGTGGCATCGGGTAAAGACAGTAACTTTACCAACGTGCCAGATGAAAGCGACTGGAACCTAAGTAAAGATGCGGCGTATTTCCATTACTGCGCCAATGAAACCATTCATGGTTTGCAGATTTTTGAGCCACCACAAGTCGATGCGCCAATTATCGCCGATATGTCCTCTTGCATTTTGTCACAGCCCATTGACGTCTCTAAATTTGGCATGATTTACGCCGGTGCACAAAAAAATATCGGGCCAGCAGGGTTAATTATCGTCATTATCCGTGAAGATTTATTAGGGCAGGCAAGTGAGTGGTGCCCACTACTGATGAACTATGAACATCAGGCGGAAAAAGAGTCGATGTCAAACACGCCAGCGACGTATTCTTGGTATTTAGCAGGGCTGGTGTTTGATTGGTTAGAAGAGCAGGGCGGCGTTGCTGCTATCGGCAAAATTAACCAACAAAAAGCGGATTTATTGTATAAAACGATTGATGACAGCAGCTTTTATAGCAATCCAGTTGACCCCAAATATCGCTCTATCATGAATGTGCCGTTTACCTTGGCAGACAGCAGTCTTGATAAAGTGTTTTTAGAAGAGTCGGAAGCGGCAGGCCTCATGAATCTAAAAGGCCACCGCGATGTCGGCGGTATGCGCGCCAGCATTTATAATGCGGTGCCGCTAGAATGGGTACAGCAGTTGGTTGACTTTATGATTGCCTTTGAAAAAAAGTACGCTTAAGTTAGAACACGCCCTAGTACAAGTTTTAAAACAAAAGACGCAACTTTATAAGCTGCGTCTTTTTTTTATGCCTATTAGCATTTTTTTAAGGGGCATATGCGTTATGTAGCCACCTTAACCCTGCAAAGCATTAGGTTAAAAAACCTAAGTTTGTTATGATAAAATTTCGTCAATCGTCTATTTTGCCGTCAGTCGCGCATTTTTTATCCAAGTTGGTTTAGAGTAGAGGGTCGTTATGAGGGTGGTTATACAGTCATGATGCTAAAAAATACCATGCTAAAAGCCGTCTTGCTCGCCATTACTATCAGCTGGATACCTGCTAGTATCGCGGCGCCAATCACTACGACTGCGCTTGGGCATAATAGTACCACTGAATATATTGACGTGCCGTTCATGCCTTATGCCAATCCCAATGCGCCCAAGGGTGGCACATTATCGCTTGAGGCACGCGGCACCTTTAATGCGGCCAATAAATGGATGACCACAGGTGTGGCGATGGTTGGCACCGACTATCTGTATGATACCTTGATGACGGGCTCACTCAATGAAGCCTTTACCATGTATCCGCAGCTGGCAGATAAAGTCACCTATGATCCTGATGATACCAGCTGGATCATTTACCATATTAATCCTGCCGCGCGCTTTTGGGACGGCTCGCCCGTGACCAGTAGTGACGTCAAAGCCACTTATGATGCGATATTGAATAAAGGTCCGATGTATATCCGCAGCTATTTAGGTGATATTAAAGACATTGAGATTATCGATAAGCAGCGGGTAAAGTTTGTTTTTAAGTCTGATGACAATAAAGAGATATTATTGACGGTCGGCCAGTTTCCTGTTTTTGCTAAATCTTCGATTGATACAGATTTTGAGAAAATCACCTTAACGCCGCTCATGGGCAGCGGTCCTTATAAACTTGGCCGCGTCGATGCGGGGCGTGCGGTCAGCTATGTGCGTGATCCTAATTATTGGGGTCGGGATTTGATGGTCAATCGCGGTCGTTATAATTTTGATATGATTAAGTTTGTCTATTATCAAAGTGATGAGATTGCTTTTGAAGGTTTTAAGTCAGGGCAATATCGTTTCCGTCCGGAGAATAAAGCCTCTAATTGGGCAACAGGTTACAATTTCCCCGCTGTCAAAGCCGGTTTGATTCATAAAGAAACCATCAGCAGCGAAAATCCAGTGCCGATGTTGGGTTTGGTAATGAATATGCGCCGGCCACTTTTTCAAGATATTCGCGTTCGCCAAGCATTGACGGCAGCTTACGATTTTGAGTGGATGAACAAAACTTTATTCCATGGGCAATATGAGCGTCTGCAAAGCTTCTTTCATGGCTCAGAGCTTGCTGCTACTGGTACGCCATCTGTAGCTGAGATGCAGGTATTAAGCCCATTGCTCGCCAAGCTTGAACCGATTCAGCGGCAAGCGGTACTAGACGAATGGCGATTGCCAACCAGCGATGGTAGCGGCTTTAATCGTGAGGGGTTGTTAAAGGCGCGGCAGCTATTGCTAGATGCGGGTTTTTATTATCAAGATATGAAGTTGTATCAGCCAAACGGTAAGCTTGCTCAAATTGAGGTTTTGATGATGGGCGATACCATGGGGCGCGTGCTGTTGCCTTATATTCGTAATCTAAAGCGTTTGGGCTTTGATGCAACCTTACGTCAAGTCGATGGGCCGCAATATTACGAGCGCATACGCCGTTTTGACTATGACATGATAGTTGATAAATTTGATCAGAGCTTATCGCCTGGCGCTGAGCAAGTGGGTTTTTGGGGCAGTGCTGCCGCTGAGGAAGCAGGCAATCATAATACTATAGGTATTAAAAACCCAGCGATTGACAGTGTTATTAAAAAACTGGGCGACGCTAAGAGTCGCGATGAGATCGTCTTATATACTCACGTACTTGATCGCCTGCTACGGGCAGGACATTATTTAGTCCCTTTATACGGCAAATCTAGCACCAATGTTGCCTACTGGAATCAATATCGTCATACTGCAAAGCTGCCGACCAATGCGATCGGTATCGATTATTGGTGGTCAGATAAAGCAGCGGAAGCCCGTGTTAATCGATACTTAAAGCAATAGTTTAAGATAATGGCTCAAAACAGTTATTTAAAAATTATCATTTAAACCAATAAGTAAAGTCACGTTTCATTTGGTTTTTAAAATTTAATAAAAAACATCAGTAATAAAGACAATCACTGCTAAGGACTTCATATGAGTATTCGTATTCACCCGATTAAAGCGTTCAATGACAACTATATTTGGACACTCATTAATGAAAATAATAAGCAGGCGATTGTCATTGATCCGGGTCAAGCTGAGCCAGTGATTGCTTATTTAGAGGAGCATGAGCTGGAGCTGACGTCTATCTGGACCACGCATCATCACCATGATCATATCGGCGGTGTTGCCGAGCTACAAGAGTCTTATCCGATGACCCATCTGGTTGCGCATACAGAACACAACGTCGATGAAGACCAGACCATTAAAGACGGCAGTACGGTCAGTGCTTGGGGCTGCGCCGCGCAAGTATGGGATGTGTCCGGTCATACAGCAAGCCACGTGGCGTATATTTTGGATATAGATGGGCAGAAGCATTGTTTTTGCGGTGATACCTTATTTAGTGCCGGTTGTGGTCGCGTCTTTACCGGTACGATTGAGCAATTGCATGAGAGCTTTAAGCGTTTAAATGGCTTGCCAGCTGAGACGCTGCTGTATCCAGCACACGAATATACGGCCAGTAATCTACGCTTTGGCTTATCTATTGAACCGGCTAATGAAGCGATGCAGCAAGCGCTTGCGCAAGCAGAAGAAAAAACCGCCCAAGGTGTCCCGACGCTGCCCGTTACTTTAGAGCATGAGCGCGCAATCAATGTGTTTTTGCGCACGCAAGAGCCAAGTGTGATTGCAGGGGTGAAGTCTGAAGTCACTATTGATGATGATAAGTCTTTAACTATATTTGCAGCATTACGTGAGCTAAAAAATAACTTCTAAATACTAGGGCGTGTCCTCACTTCAAGCGATTGTATCTAAATGGGCTAAAAATGGCTAAATTTTGCCAAACATCGTCAAATAGCTGACTAATATCCCGATATTATTTGCGCTATTTTCCTCGTTTGACTGCAATTTATCTCATTTTTATGACCATTTTTAAAATGAGGACACGCCCTAAATTGTCATATCTCTTTATTTTAGGAAGCCGCCATTATGGGTCGTTATATCTTAAAAAGGTTATTACTGATATTACCGACGCTATTTTTGATATTGCTGGCAAACTTTGTCATTGTACAAGCGGCGCCGGGCGGTCCTGTTGAGCAGCAACTGGCGCTTATTGAGCAAAGCGCAAAGGACAATGCGCTCGGCGGTAATCTTGGTGCGGGCAGTGCCGGTAATACTAGTACTTACCAAGGTACACGCGGTCTATCGGAGGAGATGGTAGCGGCCATCAATGCGCAATACGGCTTCGATAAGTCAGCACCTGAGCGTTTTTGGCTCATGCTCAAGAATTACGCCAAGCTTGATTTTGGTGAGTCGTTTTTTAAAGGTCAATCAGTGACGGATTTGATTGTCGAAAAGCTGCCAGTATCCATCTCGCTTGGGCTTTGGAGCACGCTGCTGATTTATATGATCGCCATTCCACTGGGTGTGTATAAGGCCATGCATCATGGTTCAGGGATTGATAAAGCCACTGCCATGCTGTTGGCTATCGGCCATGCGATACCCGTCTTTGTATTTGCCGTCATACTGTTAGTTTTTTTTGCCGGTGGCAGCTACTGGAATATTTTCCCATTGCAAGGATTAACCTCTGAGAATTTCGATCAATTAAGCGCCCTTGGTAAAGTGAAAGATTACTTTTGGCATCTGGCATTGCCGCTCCTAGCAAGTACCGTTGGCGGCTTTGCTGGCTTGACTTATTTGACCAAGTTTAGCTTTTTAGAAGAGCTCGGTAAGCAATATGTGCTTACCGCGCGAGCCAAAGGCTTGGGCGAACGGCAAGTGTTATACGGCCATGTGTTTCGTAATGCGATGTTGATTATTATCGCCGGTATCCCAGCGGCCATCGTTGGGATTTTCTTTGCCGGTAATTTTTTGATTGAGATTATCTTTAAACTTGATGGTTTGGGGTTGTTGGGTTTCGAAGCCATTCAGCAGCGTGATTATCCGGTGATATTTGGTACGCTGTTTATCTTTACTTTGCTCGGGCTGTTATTGCAGTTAATCAGTGATTTGAGTTATCACTTAATTGATCCGCGTATTGATTTTGAGGGGCGCTAATGTCAAGTCATCCATTATCTTCTGTACCCTCAAACACATCTTCCATTGTCCCAGAAAAAAAACGCCGCCTAAACCCTATCTGGCAGGCGCGTCTAAAGCGTTTTCGTCATAATCGCCTTGGAGTAACATCGCTATTTATTTTTGCCCTGATATTTGTCATTTGTATGGCAGCCAATGTGATTGCCAATGACAAGCCGCTACTGGTGCAGTATCAAGGTGATTATTATTTCCCCGTATTAAAAGCCTATCCTGAAACGACTTTTGGCGGAGTGTTTGAGACCGAAACCAACTATAAGGACCCTGCGGTGCAAGCTCTGATTGATGGGCAGGGCTTTTATATTATGCCGCCCATTCCTTTTGCTGACCAGACACCCAACGTTGAGCTTGGGATTCCATATCCAGCCGCGCCCAATAGCCAGAACTGGCTAGGCACTGATGACTTAGGACGCGATGTACTGGCGCGGATACTTTATGGGTTGCGGGTATCGTTATTGTTTGGACTGGCACTGACGCTCGCGGGGGCACTCATTGGTATTATCGTTGGTGCGATACAAGGGTATTATGGTGGCTGGGTGGATTTGGCCGGGCAGCGCTTTATGGAAGTATGGGGCGGGATGCCTCAGCTGTTTATGATTATTATTTTGGTCAGCTTATTCAGCCCTAGTATCTTTATGCTGTTTGCGATGATGTTGTTATTCGGCTGGATGGGCTTGGTAGGGTTGGTGCGAGCAGAGTTTTTGCGCGCGCGTAATTTTGATTATGTTCGTGCCGCGCGTAACCTTGGGGTATCAGACAGTCAAATCATGCTCAGGCATATCTTGCCAAATGCATTGGCATCAAGCTTGTCACAACTGCCGTTTATTTTAACGGCTAATATTATTGCTTTAACAGCGTTAGACTTTTTAGGGTATGGCTTGCCACCTGGTTCACCGTCGCTTGGTGAGCTGATGGTACAAGGGAAAAACAACCTTGATGCCCCATGGCTTGCGCTATCAGGGTTCTTTAGCTTAACCTTTATCTTATCATTGCTCATCTTCGTTGGCGAAGCGCTACGTGATGCCTTTGATCCGAGGCGCTCCTGATATGACAACTGATAAGATGATAAACGCTAATATGACGACGACTGAGCAAAGTGCTACTGAGCAAAATGCCTATTTAAATCATAGTCATAGCAACAGCCAAAACAAGCTCATGCTGAGCGTAGATAAACTTAGCATCATAACTCATGCAGGTGTTGCTCTGGTAGATAAGCTATCTTATGAGCTTAGGCAAGGGCAGACGTTAGCTATAGTAGGTGAGTCGGGCTCGGGAAAATCGATTGCCAGTCTTGGGCTGTTGGGTTTGCTACCGGACAGTTTGACCGTTACTGGCAATGTAAAATTAGCAGATGTAAAAGGAATGATGACATTACTGGTAGCTAATAATAAGGCACGTAATGCGGCGCTGCGCTCTATTCGAGGGCAGCGTATCGGTATGGTGTTTCAAGAGCCGATGACGGCGCTAAACCCACTACATACCGTCGGCAAACAAATTGCAGAATCCTTGCGTATCAGTGGCTTAGCCAAAAAACAGTGGCGCGATAAAAGTATCGCTTTATTAAACGATGTCAATATCAACGATCCTGCTGATAAACTGAATCGCTTTCCGCATGAGTTATCAGGCGGTCAACGCCAACGAGTCATGGTTGCTATGGCATTGGCGCAGCAGCCTGATATCTTAATCGCCGATGAACCGACGACCGCGCTTGATGTCACCCTGCAACATGAGATTCTTGAGCTACTAGATAATCTCAAACGTCAGCACAATATGGCGATGATATTAATCAGCCATGATCTCAATCTGGTCAGGCGTTATAGTGATGATGTCATCGTTATGCGCCAAGGGCAAACGATTGAGCAAGGGCAAACGGCAGCGGTATTTAATGAGCCGAAAGCAGAATATACCCGCTCGCTTATTCAGCAAGATTTCGGGCACGCGCTCAGTTTATTGGATGATGAAAGTCAGTTACCAACCGTATTGCAGGTCAGTAACCTAAAAGTGCAGTTTTCGATTGAAAAAAGCTTGTTTGGCGGTACCAAACGCTGGTTTGATGCGGTAAAAGATGTCGATATGACCCTGCGGAAAGGGCAGGCATTAGGTATCGTGGGTGAGTCAGGTTCTGGCAAAACGACGATTGCCCTTGCGCTAAGTCAATTACTCAGTAATCAAGCGCGTGTCAGTGGTCAGATAATGGTCAATGGACAGGACATGACAGCATTGTCCAAACGTGATTTGCGCACCTTTCGCTCGCAAAGTCAAATGGTGTTTCAAGACCCCTTTGCCAGTATCAATCCGCGCATGACAGTCATGCAAATCGTCGAAGAAGGGCTGTTAGTTCAAGGTGTCAATAAAGCAGAATGCCAGCAAGCAGTGATGGATAGTTTGGCGACTGTGCATCTACCAGCTGATTTTGCGCAGCGTTATCCGCATGAACTATCAGGTGGTCAGCGTCAGCGCGTCGCCCTTGCGCGTGCCCTTATTATGCAGCCAAGTTTATTGATATTAGATGAGCCAACGTCGGCGCTTGATAGCACCACGCAGGTTACGGTGGTCAACTTGCTACGGGAAATTCAAGCAAAATTGCAAGTCAGCTATGTGTTTATCAGCCACGATTTAAAAGTAGTACGCGCCTTATGTCAGCATATGATGGTGATAAAAGATGGTGTGTGTATTGAGTCGGGCCCTAGCGAAGATGTGTTTAATAACCCACAGCACCCATACGCACAGCAGCTGTTGCAGGCGAATTTGTTATAACAATAAACGCTATCAATTATTATAAGTAAAAAACATGAGAAAATTATGCTTGATGCTTTTATTTAGCGCTCTATCGCTTAGTGGTTGTTCGGATAGTTCAACCGTAGCTAATACAGAAGACAAATATGCCATTGGCGATCTTGGCGGCGTTTCTGTAAATCTACCTAGAGAATTTGTCGAATTGATTGAATATGATGGCGATCCTAGTTGGATAGCCAAGCGCGTGGGCAAAAAGCCTGAACGAACCTACAACAAGTCGCTACTGAGACTATTTTAAGTTTTCGTAAAGAAGCAAGTTGATGGCTGATTTTCTTTGTATAAGTAAAGATGCGACGCTAGATAACCAGAACATCGCAGTTCATAATAATCATGACATCCTAAAAATGGCGGTGGTACAATAAGTTTAAACAGTAGTCTGCTTTATATAGACGCTGATGCAGTATTTTTATTCACCGTGCTTTTGTTTTGCAAGCATTTCTATTTTGACAGCGGTGATGATTCGCTGATTCAAGTTGTCGCTATTGCTAGTATTAGCATTATTAAAAAGGATTTTTATACCTATGAAAAAACAAAATACAATTTATAAATTGGTCAGTAGTACAGGCTTACAACACGCTGGTTATTTGGCGGTTGCTAAGACGCGTGCCAAAGTGCTAAAAGCGTTCGCTTACGTTGTGCCTATCAGAAGACCGATGTTATTTGTCGGTGAGACCTCATGTGAAGATTTGTGCGACATGCTCATCAATGAAGGCAATACCAATGTTTTTATCGTTACGGACGCAGTATTAAACAAACTGGGCATCCCTGCGAAAGTCACAGACTATCTAGATAGCAAAAATATTAGCTATAAAATCTACGACGGCATTACCCCAGATCCTACTTTTAAAGTCGTCGAAGAAGGATTGCGCAAGTCTGTCGATGCTAAGTGCGACTCGATTATTGCCATCGGTGGCGGCTCGGTTATTGATGCCGCTAAAATGATTGCGATGTCACAGGGCAATAACTGTAAGCCAAAACAGCTTATCGGTATCCTAAAAGCCAGAAAGCCTTCGGTTCCGCTTTATTGTATTCCGACCACAGCGGGCACCGGTTCAGAAGCGACGTTGGGTGCGGTGGTGTCAGATGACAAAACGCATCAAAAAGCCCTGTCTATCGACCCAAGAATGGTGCCATTAGCAGCGGCTATCGATCCGATTATTATGAAAGGCATGCCGGCGCATATCACAGCTGATACGGGTATCGACGTCTTAACCCATGCTTTAGAAGCATGGATGAGTGCCAATGCTAGCGTCGAGACCGATTATTATGCTGCCTCTGCGGTTAAAGCTGTGATGCAAAATCTACCCCTAGTTTATAAAGATGGCAGCAACCTCAAAGCCCGTGAAGAGATGGGTATCGCTGCTCATTACGGCGGTATCGCCTTTAATAAAGCTGGTCTTGGCTACGTCCATGCTATCGCTCACCAGTTGGGGGCGCACTATAGTATCCCCCATGGTCGTGCCAATGCCATCGTCTTACCATATGTGCTTGACGTCAATCGTAAAGGCAGCAAAAAAAGATTGGCAGAGTTAGCTCGCAAGACTGGTATGGTCAAATCGGGTCAAGCTGGCAAGAGTGATAGCGATATTGCCGATAGTCTCATCGCACAAGTACGCGAGCTGATTGCTACCTTAAATATCGATCCAACCGTTAAAAATATGCAAAGCAGTGATTTTAATGATATTGCCAAAGCCGCGGCAAAAGAAGTCAGCGATACTTATGCGGTGCCGACTTATCTATCTGCTGCTGAAATTAAGGATATTTTAACCAAGATTAAGCAAGCCAGTGATGAGCACGCCAGTCGTGATGCAAAAACTGGTAAAGTTGCTTAACCTTAAAAGCCAGTGAATAACCTCTAAAAACAAAAAAAGCATATTACTGATAAGGTAATATGCTTTTTTATGATTTTAAAAACCCACTTAAAACGCAGGACGGCGTTTTGGCACGGCATCTAAAAATTCATTACGCGCTTGATTGTCGTGTACATATTCGCCAAGCATCGCTGTGCTGCGCGTGGTCGAATGCTGCTTGCTGACACCGCGCATCATCATACACATATGCGCGGCATCCATGACCACCGCCACACCGCGGCAACCTGTCACATCCATAATGGCTTGTGCCACTTGTTCGCTTAAATTCTCTTGAATTTGCAAACGACGGGCAAACATATCGACGATACGGGCGAATTTTGACAGCCCTAATACTTGTCCATTTGGCAAATAACCAATGTGCGCGATGCCATGGAACGGCAACATATGATGCTCACATAATGAATAAAATTCAATGTTTTGCACCAACACCAATTCACGATTGGTCGATGGGAATACCGCGCCGTTGACGACTTCCTCCAAGCTTTGATGATAACCTTCAGTCAAGTGCGCAAACGCTTTTGCTGCGCGCATCGGGGTTTCTTCTAAGCCGGGACGCTGTAAATTTTCGCCAGTTGAGATGATTAGCTGACGATAAGATTCGATACTTTCTTGGTAATCTGATGTAATTGTTGGGGTATTGCTCATAAGTTTGGCAGCCATCCAAAATGTGGGTGTAGCTTAACGCTAAATCCTCGTTTACAAATAAGCGTTGTAAAGGACTTTATAAAGATTGTGCAAGCTGGGAAGGGTTGTGATTATACTTGAAAAGCACTCAACTTCATACCGTTATGGACAATCCCTATCAGCTATCTGCAAAAATCGTCACTCAAATGCTGGTTATCTGAAGGGTTACGCGCACAAATATAAACAGTAAAGGTGAGCGATTGGCAAAGAGAGTTATAGTTTACGACTGTTTACTTAAATTGATTCGTGTATAATAAAGCCACTTTATATTTTTACTTGCGCTCTCTTATATTGGCTCATTTTAATGAGTTTCAATAGTTTAATCGTTCAACAAGGAAATATTATGCTACTACAAGGACAACGCTTTGTCGTCACCGGCATCGCCAGCAAGCTCTCTATCGCCTGGGCAATCGCTGAAGCGCTACACCGTGAAGGTGCGTCGTTAATTTTGACGTATCCCAATGATAAAATTAAAAAACGTGTCGATATGGCCGCAGAAGCCTTTGAAGCTGACCTAGTGCTTGAGTGTGACGTGGCGTCCGATGAGTCAATTGCCGCGTGCTTTGAGCAAGTGACCGCGCACTGGGGCGATGGCATTGATGGCGTTGTCCATGCGATTGGTTTTGCGCCGATGGATCAGCTAGACGGCGATTTTGTTAAGGCCACGACCCGTGAAGGCAGCCAGATTGCCCATGATATCTCAAGCTACAGCTTTGTCGCATTGGCAAAAGCAGCGCGCGAGCTGTTAGCCATGCGTCACGGTTCTATGCTGACCTTGACTTATGAAGGGAGTATCTCGGTATTGCCAAATTACAACGTCATGGGTATGGCAAAAGCCAGCCTTGAGGCCAGTGTGCGCTACCTTGCTACCTCGATGGGTGGCGAAGGTATTCGTGTCAATGCCATTTCTGCCGGACCTATTCGTACCCTTGCGGCAAGTGGCATCAAATCGTTCCGTAAAATGCTCGACATCAGTGAAAAAATCGCCCCGCTACAGCGTAATATTACCCAAAACGAAGTCGGTAATGCCGCGCTTTTCTTGCTGTCACCGTGGGCATCTGGTATTACTGGCGAGATTATGTTTGTGGATGCAGGTTTTAATACCGTCGCCATCAGCGAGCAGTTAATGATGCTAGATGAGACAAAATAACAGCTACTCATTATACTGCCAATGCTAGATAATGTACTTTAAGCAGGTCGGAAGGCAGCCAATTGGCTGTCTTTTTTGGTTATAATAGGGGCTTTTTTGGTGCTAAGCCATTGGGCGGCGAATATGATAACCAGATTACCAAAATGGATATTGTGGGGCGGCGCTGTGCTGGCATTTAGTGCTGGCTGCGTCAATACGGCGGCATTGATGGGCTTTACCAATTTGTCTGTCTCGCACGTGACGGGCAACGTCAGCTTGTTTTCAGCCGCGATTGCCCATTTAGACGGTCGCAGTATTTTATATATCGGTGCTTTGCTGCTGTCTTTTTTGGCTGGGGCAATATTAAGCGGTTTTGTGATTGGGCAACGATCATTAAAGCTGGGTCGGCGTTACGGCAGTGCGCTGTATATAGAAGCGGCGCTATTATTGATTAGCTATTGGTTATATCAGCAGCATGATTACTTAGGACAATTGGCAGCGGCGATGGCGTGCGGCTTACAGAATGCGATGGTCGCTACCTATAGCGGCGCGGTTATTCGTACCACCCATTTGACCGGTCTGACCTCTGATATGGGCGCTGCTATTGGCAACTGGCTTGCAGGTCGCCGTATTAGTAAGCCTACATTGGGCTTTCAAGCGATTATTTGGTACTGCTTTTGCGGTGGCGGCGCCGTTGGGGCGTTTTTATATGCCAAAGTTGGCTATGGCGCGTTATTTGTCCCTATTAGCATTGTTTTGAGTGCAGCTTTTTTCTATAACTATATGTCAGACCGTTTGCCAGAAAAAAGACAGCCGAGACAAAAAAAGCGCCCATCTGCTTGATGAGCGCTTTTTATTTTAACTTTTTAATTCAAATAAGCTTAACGAGACAAACTACTTATCGTTTTCTTCGTGATCTTCATGTTCATGCAACCCTTGCATCATATCTAATGCGGAATCGTCGGTACGCTGCTGATCTTTTTTATCCAATCCGTCTTGATTGATATCTTTTGGTGCCATTTTTGTGGTCGCATCGGTTTTATTTGAATTTGGCATAACATACTCCTGTTTGTTTTTATCAATGTCCAATAAAGTCCAATAAAAATTTTAAAAATATAATGGGTAAATTTATCGGCTTTTAGTTTTAATTAACTTATTTAGTATGAGATGGCACTGTAAGCTTGTACATACACGGTGTACGCTTGTTTAGTGACGATGTGTAACGATACATCACACGGATTACTGCTTAATTTTTCTATAACCACATTTATTGCAAAATTATTAGCAGCACTCTTAAATCAGTTTTTTGTTATATATCTGCTATGATGACGGCGTGTTTTTTGCGGTTACCGATTGATGAAGGGTATATCGCCAAAATACGCTTTTATTTTAGGTTTTTTACACTGTCTTTGGGGAAAATAAGGACATTTTATGTCAGAGCAAAAACTAGATAGCCATCTTCCTGATGATGGCAACGAGTATTTATTTACCGATACTTTTCCAAAAGGTACAGGTAAAGGGTTGATAGTGGTCGCTATTGCGGCGGTTATCAGTATGATTATCTATAACGTTTTGCCGTTTGATATCAATGCAAATAAAGGCCTGGCGATGTTGTTTTTCATCGGGGTACTATGGCTGACAGAGGCGGTGCACGTTACGATTACGGCGCTTTTGGTCGTCGTCGTTGGTGCGTTGATTGGCATTCCAGAGTTTGATGCGGAGATTGGCTTACAAAGCTTTGCCAATCCGACGATTTATTTATTCTTTGGTGGTTTTGCTTTGGCAGCGGCACTACATGTACAGCAACTGGATAAAAAAATTGCGTTGAAGATTTTATCGATGTCAGGCGGTAAGCTCAGTACGGCAGTATTTTTGATATTTAGTGTGACAGCGTTTTTGTCGATGTGGATATCGAATACTGCGACCGCGGCGATGATGTTGCCACTAGCACTCGGTATTTTGACCCAAGTTGACCGTGAAAAAGACCGTGGCACCTTTGTTTTTGTATTACTGGGTATTGCTTATTCAGCGAGTCTTGGTGGTCTGGGTACGATTGTTGGTTCGCCGCCAAACGCTATTGCCGCAAAGGCGCTTGATATTGCGTTTGTAGACTGGATGAAGTTTGGTATACCGATGATGTTGGTGCTCTTGCCATTGTTACTGGGTGCCATGTATGTGTATTTAAAACCAAATCTAAATCGTAAGATTGTACTGCTTGAAGACGAGCCTATTGCTTGGAATAAACCGCGCATAGTGACAATTATCGTCTTTATCATTACCGCCCTTAGCTGGATCTTTTCCAAAAAAATCGGTGCGGCATTAGATATTACGGATACCGATGCCGTGATTGCCTTATCCGCTGCTGCTGCTGTAGTGAGCTTGGGTTTGGTGTCATGGAAGCAAGTGTCTGATAATACCGATTGGGGCGTACTCATGCTGTTCGGTGGTGGTATCGCGCTATCGACGATTTTGAAAGTATCAGGTGCGTCTTTGGTACTGGGCGAAACGGTTGCCAATGCGCTGTCTTCATCACCGCTTATTATAGTGATGATTGCCGTATCGGCATTTATTATCTTCTTGACAGAGTTTGCTTCTAATACGGCTTCTGCTGCTTTGTTAGTGCCAGTGTTTGCTGCTATCGCTGAGCAAATGGGACTGCCACAGGAAGTGCTCGTCTTGGTCATCGGTATTGGCGCCTCATGTGCCTTTATGCTACCGGTTGCCACGCCGCCGAATGCGATTGTCTTTGGTACGGGGCTGATTAAGCAAAACGAGATGATACGTGTTGGTGTTATTCTCAATATTCTTGCTACCCTAGTCGTCGGGTTGTGGGCGTATTTTTTCTTAATCTAGTTTAAGCCGTCATTTACTGCTTTCAATAAATCCCGATATTTACTTAAATGTCGGGTTTTTTATTTCCTTTTATTTTCAATGACTGTATAACTAAAGCTTTGAGGATGAGCTTTATAGAATGGCTCGGATAAGGACTGATTAAAATGCTAACACTGTTTATGGTACAACTTGGTGGTCGCCCAAAAGGTCGTTTGATTGAGCAGCACGATATATTTTTTGGCGTGGCCAACCAAGTCAGCGAGCTGATAGACGATATCAATCAGCACTGGCCTGAAGTCAAAAATAAATGGCATATTGACTCGTATCGAGCGATTAGAAAAGTTGATAATTATGCGATTAAATTGGTCGAATCAAGTAGCCAAACAGAGAGTGCCAACGATATAGAGAGTACCAACGATTTAAAATTATTCTTTATCAATTTAGGGGGTTATCAGCGCGGCAGTTTCGAGGAGTTTCATTATAAGCTGCTTATCGTTGCTGCTACTCAAGCGGACGCTATTAAGCAAGCAAAGCAGAGCGAATTTTATAAGCAATTTACTTATAAAGATAAAGAGTCGCCTTTTAATGCCGCCTCGCATATTGATGATAAGTTTGAGGTAGATATCGATGACATATACAACGTCAATGACCTTATCTCTAATGTTCGGTTGTCGATTAAGCCGATTACTAACGATAACAATGAGTTTGCGAATACTGATGATAAAGAGTACGTTGGTTATCTGAGTATCAAGAATTTAAGGAGGTTAGCATAATATGGCTTTAAATATGTACTATAAAAATGGCATCATACGCAAAACGCGCAGCCAAATATCTGATGAGCTATTGACCACGCTTTATCAGATTCATAATAATGCCAATTTTCCACAATTGACGTGGTTAATTGATAACTTTTATGAAAATCCACAGATTCAGCCTAATGTCGCTAAATTATTAGCTGATGAGGTGGTGGCGTTTGAAAGACTGTTACTTTCGTTGCACCTGCCTTTTCCTATGCTGCCTCTGCAAAAGCTCTATAGCTTCTTTACGGGAGCTGCAACTAGTGGGCAGGTAATTTATACCAGTAATTAGTGAATTTTTTGCTTTAGCCTGTTTCTATAACCATCTTGAATCACGCCCAAATTACCCCCATAATCTAAGCACTTCCAAATAATAAATAGCCTAAGTAAATATGTCCAATACTTCTAAGAATACTACAGAAACTGCTACTGAAAACACAACCAACGACCTAAGCTCTAATGAATTTAGCTCCAACGAAAATGAAGCAAATAAAGCCGCCAACCCAAATAATGATGACTCAAATGTTAATGTTACTGTAAACAGTGATAAAGCATCTTCGTACGCGAAGGTTGCCACTGACTTACCAGTTTTAGCCAAAGATAGCTATTATCTCAGCCGTTTAGAACGTGAGCTGGCGCGTGCCGCTGTGGCTAATAATAAAAGAGATCAGAAGGGTTCTGATAATAAAGCAGAGGACGGGCTAACCAAAAAACGTGCGCAGTATGACAAAATAAAAACCCGCTCACAGCAAGCGGTGCAAGCGCGTATTGATAGTATTCCTCAAGATTTAGCAGCGAAGTTAAATCTTGACTTGCCCGTAAGCCAACATGCTGATGACTTGGTTCAAGGTATTATTGATAACCAAGTGATTATCGTGGCAGGTGAGACGGGTTCTGGTAAGACGACGCAATTGCCAAAGCTTGCAATGCTGGCAGGTCGCGGTATTACAGGACAAATAGGGCATACTCAGCCAAGACGTCTGGCAGCACGCAGCGTAGCAAACCGTATCGCTGAAGAGTTGGGCGAGCAGCTTGGTAATACCGTCAGCTTTAAGGTTCGTTTTAATGAGCAAGGGTCGGCACAATCTATTGTCAAGCTCATGACCGATGGTATCTTGCTCGCTGAATTGGGTCATGATCGTTTCTTGAGTAAGTACGATACCATTATCATTGATGAAGCGCACGAGCGTAGTTTAAATATTGATTTTATTATGGGGTATCTAAAAAAACTGCTGCCCAAGCGCCCTGATTTAAAAGTCATTATTACCTCGGCGACCCTTGATACTAGACGCTTTAGTGAATATTTTAGCCATTATGATAAGAAGCTAAAACGTAACGTGCCTGCGCCGATTTTTAATGTCGAAGGTCGCAGTTACCCTGTGGAAGTTCGTTATCGTCCGCTCACTGATGAGCCGGTGAATAGCTCGGATGATGACAGCTACGACGACTTTGAAGAGAATCTACCGCGTGCGGTGGTTGCTGCCGTCGAAGAATGTTTTAGCGATGCACAAAATAAAGGTCATGCTGACCAAGCGGATATCTTGATATTTGCGGCGACAGAAGCAGAAATTCGTGAGCTCCAAGAGGTGCTTGAGCGTCATGGGCCAAAACATACCGAAGTGCTGCCACTATTTGCACGGCAGACTTACGAAGAGCAGCAGCGTATCTTTCAGCCCTCAGGTCGCGGTCGGCGTATCGTTATCGCCACCAACGTTGCCGAGACGGCACTGACCGTACCCGGCATTCGCTATGTGATTGACTTAGGATTTGCGCGGATTTCGCGTTATTCGTATCGCTCACGCGTACAGCGTTTACCGATTGAAGCCATCTCACAAGCAGCGGCCAATCAGCGTAAAGGGCGTTGTGGTCGTGTCGCGCCCGGCGTTTGTATTCGGCTTTATAGCGAGGAGGACTTTACTGGTCGTCCAGAGTTCACTGAACCTGAAATTTTACGTACCAATCTTGCCTCCGTTATTTTGCAAATGGCCAACCTGCGCTTAGGCAGTGTCGATGATTTTGCCTTTATTGAGCCACCTGATAGCCGCTTAGTTACTGATGGGCATAAATTGCTCGATGAATTGGGCGCGATTACTTCTAAAAAAGAAGCCTCTTCTGCTAAGCAAACCAACAAGCCCAAAAAAGGTCTTGACCATCTGGTTCTGACACCGACTGGGCAAAAAATGGCACGTATGCCAATCGACCCAAGGTTGGCACGTATGTTGGTTGCCGGTAGCGATTTTGATTGTATTCGCGAAATGCTCATCGTGGTTGCGGCGCTTGCTGTCCAAGATCCGCGCGAGCGTCCTGCCAATAAGCGCCAGCAAGCGGATCAAAAGCATGCAGAATTTCGCCAAGATGACTCCGACTTTTTATTCTATTTAAGTCTCTGGAAAGCCTTGTTTGAAAAAGACGAAGACGGCAACAAACTGTCTGGTAATCAGCGTAAGAATTTTACCAAGAAAAACTATTTGAGCTTCCCGCGTGTGCGCGAGTGGAATCAAACCCATCGTCAGCTGGTACAAATGGTCACTGAGCTAAAACTGACCGACGTTAAGGAGGCAAAAACTACTAATAAAGGTAGCAATAAAAAAGCTTCTTTAGATAATGTGACGAGCGACCCTACCGCGATTGAAGATGAAGAGCTCAAAGCCGTTAAATATGCCAATTTACATCGCGCGCTATTAACAGGTCTTTTATCTACGATTGCGCATAAAACTGAAAATCGTGGTGAATACTTAGCCGCGCGCCAGCAAAAAGCCAAGATTTTCCCAGCCAGTACGGTGTTTAAACAAGTACCGCCTTGGGTCATGGCCTTTGAAGTGGTGGAAACCTCGCAAGTCTTTATGCGTACCGTTGCTAAGATTGAGCCTGAATGGATTATCTCAGCGGCAAGCGACTTGTTAAAATATCACTACTTTGAGCCGCATTGGTCGAAAAAGACGGGACGTGTTAAAGCTTACGCGCAGATTAGTTTATTTGGGCTGATTATTATTAGTAAACAGCTGACCAACTATGAGCAAGTGAACTTGGCTGAATCGCGAGAAATCTTTATCCGTGATGGTTTGGTGACCGGTAATTTGGGTCGGCAAGCGCCATTTTTACAGCATAATATGGATAAAATCGCTGATATTGAACGTATCGAAGATAAATTGCGTCGCCGTGATTTATTGGTTGATGAAGAAGCACTGTATCAGTTTTATGATAAAAAAATCCCTGAGCATATTGCCAGTCGTAAAACGTTTGAAGATTGGCGGGCCGAGGTGGAAAAAACTGATACTAAGTATCTATTCTTCACCGATGATGACGTGCTTAATAGCCAAGCGCCAACGACAGGCGATTTTCCAGAAGTGTGGAAACTGGGTGATTTAAAATTACCGCTGCGTTATGTCTTTGATCCGTCAAGCGATGATGATGGCGTGACCATTCGTGTGCCACTGGTAGCGCTACCGCAGCTTGATGCGATTGAGCTATTGTGGGGCGTACCCGGTTGGCGCTATGAGTTGGTATTGCAATTACTCAAGTCATTGCCCAAAGACATTCGCCGTCAAATCGTCCCCATTCCTGATACTGCCGATAGCTTGTTTGATGAATTGCAGCCTGCTGGTGGTCAAGGTTTATTAAAGCAGCTGTGCCAAGCTTTAAATCGTCGCGGCATTATGTCGGTGACGCCTGAGAGTTTTAATCCTGCTAGCATCGATCGCTATTTACAGCCGCAAATCTGCGTGGTCGATGACAAAAACCGCATTATCGAAAAAGGTCGCGACCTACAAACGCTACAAATTCGCCATGCTAGTGAAACCCGCCAAGCAGTGAATGAGCAGCAAGGCACACATACCGAGTTCCCTGAGCATTTCGCCTTTAGCAAAAACCATCATAGTGCAGGCGTGGTGATGAAACAGTTTGCTGCCTTGGTCGCAGACGCGTCGGGCGAGGCGGTATCGATTCACCAATATACCGATGTCAATGCAGCGTTGCAGGCGCATCGTATCGGGGTTTTAACTTTAATAAAAGCTAAGCTTGGCGCGAAGAAAAAACAGCTGACCAGTCAGATTGATAAGATATTTAAATTGGCTTTTGCTCCCCTTGGCGATATGGAGAAGCTAAAAACCATCGTCATCGATGCGGCATTGGATGCTGCGCTTGAAGAGCATTATGTGCTATTCGATCATACTGCCGATTTACCTGAAAGCGCTGATGATATTGCCGTAGCCCTTGCGGAAGAATTGCCTTTTACGCCAGAGGAGTTTGAAAAAACCTTAGAAGTCGTCGCTGGTAACTTCCTATTAACGGGTCAAGATGTCATAAAAACGCTTAAAAATGTCTATACGCGTTGGCAGCGTATCCGTCAGAGCTTACTCATGCTTGATAGAGAAATATTTGGCGAGTCTATCGAAGATATCGAAGACCAGCTAGAGGATTTGCAATTGGCTGATTTTGTTTATCGCATGGATTATAGCCATTGGCAGCAGTATCCGCGTTATTTGGAAGCATTAGAGATTCGTCTTGAGCGCCTTGAGCATAATCTGGAAGCGGACCTCGATGGTGTCTACGCTCTCGATGAACATATGGAGCGGCTGGCAAATCGTGCCAATGATAAAGCCATTAGCGAATATCGCTGGATGGTTGAGGAATATCGCATTCAGCTATTCGCGCAGCCGATGAAAACCCGCATGGCGGTATCACCGAAGCGTCTAAATAAAATGTGGGAGAAAGTGAATTAAGGCTCAATTTGAGCTTTAGAACTTATTTATTGACAACATTTTTCTGGGCGTTACACAATAGATTGATGTAATTTTTTTAGCAGGATAAAAAATAATGATTAAATTTAGACTGATAATATTAGGATTTGCATCAACTATATTTATGATTACAGGCTGTGGTGAAACACAAGCCAGTAGCAATAGTGACATAAAGGCAGTCGCACTCGATGATGTGGCAAAAGAAGTACAGTTACGCGGTAAGTTTAAAAGAAGCTTTGAGGTTCATGAACTGGTTTCTAATGGCGTCACTTACTACGTATCAGATCCACAGCAGCTATTAATGAAAGATTCAAAAAGTATCAATCAACAAGGCTATTATAAATATTTCGAGACTTGCGTCGTTGGTAACATCAGCGCTATCGGTAAATATGGTCCTTTAGGTAAATATCAAAAGCAAATAACGGTCAGTGAAATCTGCGCCTAGTTTTGATAGCACGGGTGAATGAATGCACCTTCTTGCTCTAAACAATCTTTATCATCAATAAAAAAAGGCTGGATTAGCAATCGCTAATCCAGCCTTTTTATTTAACTATAGATAAACTATAGCAATACTCTAACCTTTGGATACACCATATTGGCAGGAGACAAAATATCATCTAGAGTTTCTTTGTCCATCAGTTTTTCTTCTAATACGATGTCGTAAACACTGCCGCCAGTTTCTTGAGCTCTTCTCGCAACAAAAGAAGAGGCGTCATAACCAAGGTGCGGATTTAGCGCGGTGACCAGACCGATATTATTGAATACCTCGACACTACACGCCTCGTTGTTCATCATCAGACCATCGATACAGCGCGTGGCAAACATCTCACAAATATTGGCCAGCATGCTCATACCGGTAAACAAGTTAAAGGCAATGACGGGCTCAAAGACATTGAGCTGTAGCTGACCGTTTTCTGAGGCCATAGCAATGGTATGATCAATACCCATGACATGGAAGCAAGCTTGGTTCACCACTTCTGGGATCACAGGATTTACTTTACCCGGCATGATGGAGCTACCAGGCTGCATTTCAGGCAAGCGATATTGCGCCAAACCAGCACGCGGACCCGAAGACTGCAAACGTAAATCATGGGCAATCTTAGAAAGTCTAGCAGCAAAAAGACGCAAATTGCCAGACAAAGCCACATAAGCACTGGTGTCTTGTGTCGCTTCAATCAAATCTTCAGCAATATAATAAGGTCTGCCAGTCAAATCAGACAAGGTTTTGGCAACTTCTTCAGAATAGCCCGCTGGTGCATTCAAGCCCGTACCAATTGCTGTGCCGCCCATATTGATTTCATGAAATAGCGCACGAGTAGATTCGATACGATCCATCTCTTTTTTGATCATGGTTGCAAAGGCGTTGAACTCTTGACCCGCGGTCATAGGCACAGCGTCTTGCAAATGCGTGCGACCCATTTTTAATTGATCGGCAAGCTCCGCGCTTTTTTTCTTAAGGCTGTTATACAAGATATCCATTTTACTTAATAGATGGACACAGTATTCATCTAACGCCACATTCATCGCTGTAGGGTAGGCGTCGTTGGTTGATTGTGACAAGTTGACATCGTTATTTGGATGCACGTGCTGATAGTCGCCTTTCTCGTAGCCTAGGATTTCTAAAGCACGGTTAGCAATCACTTCGTTGGCGTTCATATTGGTCGACGTACCTGCACCGCCTTGGAACATATCAACGATAAACTGATCATGATATTTATCAGCAATTAAATCATCGCACGCTGCTGCGATAGCGTCTTTAACGGTGTCATTTAGCACGCCTACTTTATTATTGGCAATCGCTGCCGCTTTTTTAACGGTGGCAAAGGCACGAATAAAGGTCGAAAACTGGTTTAAGCGCACTCCACTGACCGTGAAGTTTTCAAAAGCACGTAAGGTTTGGATACCATAGTAAGCATCAGCGGGCACGTCACGATAGCCGAGTAGGTCATGTTCTTGGCGAGTAGCAGTTGTCATGCAATAAATCCTTTCAATAAAAAGCCCTGATTAAGACGCAAAGATACCGTCATTTGTTAACATGACAGTAATAGCCTTGCATTGGTAAGTCTATATGGTTGACCTTGTAGCATAAGCCTTTTAGGTAGGGATTAACAATGAATATTTATTACATCACGCATAATAAAATAAAAAACTTTATATTATAAATAGTAAGCGCTAAACGTTTTTATCTGAAGAAGGGCGTAAACTCATTAAATCCACCTTCAAAGCAAAGATAATATGATTTTATCTCTACTTTAATATAGTGAGTGTAAAATAAAAGCGACACGTTATAGATTTTTGCGACTGGTATAAATTTTCCTTGCTTGCTGTTATCACAGAGGCTACGAAAAATTCATCCCAGTCGCACTGTATCGATTTTAGAGTAATTCTACTATAGTTAGTTTAAAGCACTTAATAAGCGCCAAAATTTGCTTTAGGGTTTTGCTCTTATATTTTCTGTCACCACGCCCATCGCATAAAACAGCAAGGCGATAAGGGTCATGGCGACGATAAACGGCGTTAAAACCCAAATTACAATGTTAATGAGTAATGATGATAATAGACCATTAAAGATAATGCTGTGCGGCGCGATAAAATCGGTGATGACATCGACAGCGCGTTTGGCAATCGGGAAAAGTAGGGTGCTGACAGCCAGAATATAGAGATATTTGGCGAAGTCAGGATTGCTTGAGAGGACGATAAAGTAAAAGCCTACATAGTAGCTGATACCTAATGCCCAGCATTTGAGAGTGTAGCTAAAACGAATCATGTGACTTCCTCCCTAAATCTGACGGTGATGTGACCATCCATGCATAACACATCAATACCCAATACATTCTAATAATTGAATATACTATTATATGTTATATTACGAATATACAAGTTAAGTCAACTGTTTTTTATCACCATCTTTATTTAACTAACAGCACACTAGCTACGAGATTACACCCTAAGATTTTATCAATAGAAAATAAATAGCCTAAGCAATGATTAAAAACCAATGCAATAAAAAGGAAAAAACCATGTGGAACGAGCGCTACAACAGAGCAGAGTATGTTTTTGGTACAGAACCCAATGATTTTTTAAAAGAAAATTTTCAAAAAATACCGCTAGGTGGCAGAGTTTTGTGTCTGGCTGAAGGCGAAGGCAGGAATGCAGTTTTTTTAGCAGAACAAGGGTACCAAGTGACCGCCATGGATATGTCTAACGTAGGATTAAATAAAGCTTTAAAGCTGGCGCAAGATAGAGGCGTTGATATCATCACTCAAGTTGCTGATTTAGCTGACTATGAGTTTGGTCAAGCACAGTGGGACAGTATCGTTGCTATCTGGGCGCATCTGCCGCCAGCCATACGCCAGCACGTTCATGCGCAGATTGCACCAGCGCTCAAGCCAGAGGGCATGTTTATCTTAGAGGCTTATACCGAGCAGCAGCTAAGCATGGACGCTGTCGGAGGACCTCCTGCAACACAAGAAGAGCGCTTTGGTTCGTTAGCAGTTTTGCGTGCTGAGCTGGCACAGTTAGAAGAAATAACGGGTATCGAAAAGCAGCGCATGATTTCTGAAGGTAAGCGCCATCAAGGTTTGAGTGCGGTGGTACAGTTTATTGCTAAAAAAACAGATGAGCATGAATTTAGGCGCTAATTTATGAACGTGATTGTCAGTTTTGATAATACTTATATTCTTTGATTTTGACTGCTTAATTCTAGACATGTAATTCAGCACTCGGGCTGATGCCAAATAAGCGTTTATATTCTCGGCTAAATTGGCTCGGGCTTTCATAACCGACTTGCATAGCGATTTGGGCGATTTGAGTGTCATTTGCTTGGATCAGTCGTCTTGCTTCCATCAAACGCAGGCTTTTTTGGTATTGAAGCGGGCTTAACTGAGTAATTTCCTTAAAATGATGATGAAACCCTGAGACACTCATCCCGCAGCGACTGGCCAATTCTTCGATAACTATTGCCTCATTTAAATGCGTCTTTATCCAATCGGTAGCTTTGCTAATACGGTGCGTATGGCTGCCATTGACTACCAGTTGGCGCAATTTATTGCCTTGCTCTGCTATAAGCAGGCGATAGTAAATCTCCTGCTGAATTAATGGAGCAAGAAAACCAATATCATTTGGATAATCAAGCAAGTGTATCAGGCGCTCAAATGCCGCCATGATGGTACTGTCCAATTGCCACTTTATTCCTAAATGACCTGCAGTATTAGGTAGTTTCGGCGGTATTTTTGCTAAAACCTCACTAATCATAACAAGGTTTAATTTCATAGACAGCACGATAACCGGACGCTCTACCGTCGCATGCCTTATGTGCATGCTTAAAGGGATATTAACGGGGCAAAACATGAGATTACTTTTGTCAAACCTTTGACAGTCGGCACCTAAGTAAATCTCGCGCGCACCTTGTAAAACGATGCAGATACTAGGTTCTTGAATATAGCTGACGGCTTTACTGGGTTTATCAGCACAGTAAAAAAACAAACCTGAAACGGCGGATTCAATGGTTTTGTTTCTAGGTAATAACGATAGGAGTTGCTCGATGGTTGATTGATTCATTAGCTTTTCTTATTTTATACAATTGCTCGATACTATAGAGTTTTGTAGGATTGGGCAAGAGGTTTGGAGCTATGTTCTAACAGATTGTCGCGCTGAGTCTTATACTAGCCTTATTGAGACTGATGCAGCCTCATGATTGATTGAATCAAATTTTGTGTAAATAAAACATAAGGAATAGATAATGAAAATATTTTATAAAACTCGCGCCACAGCAACCGGCGGTCGTTCTGGTCACACCGGTCTTGATGATGGTTCGTTAGGTTTTGATTTGGTTTCTTTTCAAGAGCAAGATAAAAAAGGTGTCAATCCAGAACAGCTTTTTGCCATGGGTTACGCCGCTTGTTTTGATAGCGCCTTAAATATGACGGCGCAGCACATGAAACTGCCGATCACTGCGTCAAAGACCTCGACCCAAGTTGGTATTGGTATGAAGGCCGATGGCAGCTATAACTTAGATATCGATTTGTACGTTGAGGTGTCTGGTATCGATGAAGTACAAGCGCAAACCCTTGTTGAGGCGGCTCACCAAGTATGCCCGTACTCCAATGCTACTCGCGGTAATGTGGATGCGCGTTTGCACGTGACTGTGGTTTAGATATCATTTTATTAAACAATGGCTTTGATAGCTGAGTGAGTAGATACACTAATAACTATAAACAAGTATAAGAATACCGTGACTTTCAATTGCTTGGATATATAACGTATCCAAGCAATTTTTTTATCCAAACAAGATAAAGGTCATTTGTTTAACTCTATAAACGAATAAAGCGCTCTTTGAGCAAAATAAAAATAATATCAATACTAAAACTTTGTTCGAAATTAAATAGTAGTGACGTTTGCTCTCTGTTCTATTTTGTGTGAATAACTTGCTGCGCTTCGAGTTTTTCTTTATGTCTGTTATGGTAAAAACTAATAAGTTGATAGCGAAATGACAGCTTATTTTTATAAAGTATCTTTTTTACAAAGTGCTTTTCAAATTATAACAACATAATAATAAGGGCAAATATTATGAATAATGACACTAAGAACAATAATGCTAAAGACGCTGATGCTAAGAATAACAAAAAGCGCATTATCGATAATTCTGAAGATTTAAAAGCCAAAATCACCGAATCTATTGATGACTTTAGGTTGCGCGCTGAGCTTTTGATAGCTAATTTAAAAGAGGGCGGCGATGATGGTTATGACCATTCGACGACCACTGCCGGTGAGAAAGGGCTTAAATCCGGAAAAGTTTCAGAGCTAACGGTGATTGCACCGTTAAAAGAAGGTGGGGCAGAACGGCTAAAAAAAGTCTTAGAGATTGCTGGCGGTAATTTGGCAGGGGCAACGCGGGTTGGTACGTTGCACGACTTGCGTTTTGTGTTTTTAGACAATGATACCAGAGTGTTGTTTTGTACGGCTTATGATGGCGATTGGGACCCTTATATCGACGACTTTGCCACTAAAATTCCTGAACTGATGGATATTTTATTTGGGAGCGTTGAAGGTTGGCCTGGCATTAAAGACCCGAGTGTCAAACAGTTCATTTTAGATCATCAAATCACTGCCGCTGGTTGGTATGTAGGAGTTCCGCATCTGACTATTCAAGATATTCGCCGCCAAGACCGCATTGTTAAAGGCATTAATAAAGCGCTGGATGAAGCACAGTCTTAAAGTTTGTGATAAAACAATAAGATATCACTAATTTATGCCATCCTTTTATATCACCATTTTTAAATGGGCTGGGTGATATAAAAGGTAAGGGCAAAGTAAACTCAGACAATGATAAAAATAGGGTTAACAATGAGTAAAAACACTGGAAATAATAATAAAAATGATAGTACTTCAAAAGATAATCATCCTTTAACCAGCAAACTGCATGAATTAAAGGATGACTTTGGCAATCGTATCGTAGACAACAATATTGAATCTTGGTTAGCAGATATTAAAAAAGAAGTCGGCGATGGTATCGAGACTTTAGCGAATAAAGCACGCGGCGTCTTTAATCCAAATACCGTTACCATGCAGCTAGAAGACATTCAATCCATTATTTTACGCGATCGACCAACGCCTTATTATGGAACAATCGTTGCGCTGAAAATCAATAATGCAGAAGCTGGGCGCCAACTTTTGAAAACCGTTTTACCTGACGTGACTGGCAGTAAGGCGTGGCATAAAGACATGCAAGCGACGCTATCTATTGTCATGACTTATGATGGTTTAGAGGCGCTCGGCGTGCCGCGGTCGTCATTGGATAGCTTTCCAGAATCCTTTAAAGCAGGAATGGCGAAGCGCGCAGAAAAGCTGCAGGATTTCGATATCAATGCCCCCGAAAACTGGGCTGCCCCTTTTGGTGATAAAGGCGATATCCATGTCGGTGCGGCCATTATTGCTGATAGTAAAGATAAATGGCAAATAAAGCTAAAGGAGCTGCAAGACAATATTCAGTCATATATCGATGAAGATAATCCCGCCAATGGCGATATTGAAATTCTTATGGAGCATGCTTTTGGTTCAGACAATAATGTCAAAAACGTCTTCGGCTATCGCGATGGTATCAGTAATCCAGAGATTCAAGGCAGTGGTATACAAACGCCGCCAAGTCTTGACGGTGAGGCGATAGCAGCAGGCGAGTTCGTATTAGGTTATAAGGGCGAGGCGGGCACGATAGCACCAATGCCGCAGCCAGAAGTCTTGGGCAAAAACGGCTCATTTATGGTATTGCGTGCCTATAACAGTCATGTCGCCGCCTTTAATAAATTTCTAAAAGAAAATACGCAGAGTGACGAAGAAGCTGAGTTGCTGGGCGCAAAAATGTGGGGGCGTTGGCGCTCAGGGGCGCCTGTGGTCTTATCTCCTGAGCACGATGATAAAGCACTGGGCGATGACCCCAACCGCAACAATAACTTTGGCTATAAAGACGATCCTTATGGCAAAAAATGTCCATTTGGTGCCCATGTACGGCGTATGAATCCAAGAGACAGCAAAGACTTTATTTTATCAGACGTACGTATTCACCGTATCGTTAGGCGCAGCGTCGGTTTTGGCGAGGTGTTGCCGCCCGATGTGACTGAGGACGATGGCAAAGAGCGCGGGCTATTTTTTATTGGTATCAATGCTCATGCTATGGAGACTGTTGAATTTTTACAATCGCAATGGATTAATGATGGTAATTTTATGAGCTTAGGAGAAGAAAAAGATCCGATGCTTGGTGTCCATCATGGCGATAAAGACGCCGCTGCTGATACCTTTACCGTACCTGCTGTCCCAATTCGTCAGCGCTATCACGGTATCGAAACTTTCAATACCTTGTACGGCGGTGAGTATTTATTTATCCCAAGCTTATCGGCGCTAAAATGGATGAGTGAATTGTCTTAAAAGCTTAAAAATACCGTTTCATTTACAAGAATAACTACTGATAAAAAAGGATTAAAAAAATGCTAAAGAAATTATTCAAACCTAAATATGTACCTTATGACGCAAAATATATTGCGCTGAGCGCAGAAGACGAGCGTAATATTCGCACCATTACCGATGATATCAAAAACTATATCGCTCGAAGTGATAAAGCCAGTAACGTCGATTACCATACGCGCGATGCTCATGCCAAAGGCTACTGCGCCCTTAAAGCCAAGTTTGAGATAGTAGATAATTTGCCTGCTGAATACGCGCAAGGTTTGTATGCCAAAGCAGGTATTCATGATGCCGTCATTCGTTTTTCTAACGGTGCCTCGCGCGTTTCGCCTGATCGTAAGCTTGGCTTAGCGCAAGGTTTGGCGATTAAGGTCTTTGACGTAGCGGGTGAAAAACTCGCTCCCGGCGAAGAAGATAGTCCTAACTTTGATTTTAATTTAATCAATCATCCGGTGTTTTTCTGTAATCGAATCGAAGATTATGCCTATATCTCTAAGCTATTTTTAGAGCTGCCAGAATACGCTGAAAAAGGCGCAAGAGGCAAAGCGCAATTGGCTTTTAATTGGTTGACCAATTACGGCTCAAGATTACCGACCAAAGAGTCTTTTAAAACCTTTAAAGCACTGGGCGGATTTATAACCATTGAGCCAAAAAACACCTTGCTTTATGATTTTCATTCGCAAGGCGTAGTGCGTCATGGCGATTATATGGCAAAGATAAGAGTCACGCCAACTAAAGCTGCGGCTAAAAAAATCACCCGTCGTGAGCTCGATGTAAATGCACGCGAGGAAGCAATTTGCCCGCTGATTATCGATGAAATACGCGAGCATGATTATCAGTTTGACGTGCAGATTCAGCTGTGTCGCAGTCTTAAAAAGCAGCCGATTGAAGAG
This sequence comes from Psychrobacter sp. M9-54-1, assembly GCF_016613355.1. NCBI lineage: Bacteria > Pseudomonadati > Pseudomonadota > Gammaproteobacteria > Moraxellales > Moraxellaceae > Psychrobacter > Psychrobacter sp. M9-54-1. The sequence goes on from NZ_JADGFW010000006.1 coordinate 166,703, forward strand.
ATCACCACCGAATGGAAAGAGAAGGACGCGCCATTTGTGACGGTAGCGAGACTGACAATTCCTTGTCAAGATGTGCCGGATGACGGTCATTTTGAGATTATGGAAAACTTATCCTTTACACCGTTTCGCTGCCTAGAGGAAAATCGTCCGATTGGCAATTTGCAGCAGTCGCGACTAAAGGCCTATCAAATAGCTTCAGAAACTCGTCATAAGCTAAACAATGTCAAACGGCGCGAACCTAAAAGCTTAAAAGAAACTTTCGATAAGTCATTCTTTTAATTGCTTCTAAATGCCTAAGTTGGTTTATTAAAGATAAGTTTAAATAAAAAATTAAGGCACAAAAAAGAGCCAGTAGTTTGACTGCTGGCTCTTTTCTTTAAATAGGTTTAAGTAGAAATACAGATGTTACTTAAGTCACTGTTTATTAACTACCAGTCATTACTTATGATTATTATAGTTGGCAATTAACTTGGTATTCTTGACCTTTGTCTGTTTTGATGGTCATGATGCCGTAATCTGCTTTAGTGTGCCAATCGTAAGTGGTCTGTGGGTTCACATCGTTGACATAGCGAGCGCCAGAACCTGAAACGGCTTGTTTCATGCTAACTTTAGCGTTGTCTAAGCCAACTTTTGGTAAAGTAACGTTTAGGTTGGCGGCTTCACCGTTTGCAGTATACGCAGCAGTGATTTGACCGTCGTCTTCACAAGTAAATGATTGAGTTACTGGTTGAGTATTGGCTGGTGGCGTTGTGGTGGTCGGCGCGCTGGTCGCACAAGCAGCGAGTAGTACGGCAAAAGGGGCAACAGCGAATAATTTTTTCATAATAGTCCTCAAAAATTAATGTGAATTTTATTGGTTACGCTAAGGCCGTATCATACAATAAAAAATGTAATTTCGTGTTGTGGTTCGTATTTGGGCAAGTAACATCAGCTAGCACTTTTATCACTGCACGGTCTAGTCAGTAAGGTCTTGCTTGTCCTTTGTTTAAAATGAAGACCAACACTGCGCCTAATATCACTACACTTGCGACAATAAAATCTAAAGTTAATTTCTCTGACAAAAATATCATACCGAATAGGGCGGCAAGTACCGGTACACAAAGTTGAACTACTGCTGATTGGGTGGTTTTTAAGAGCGGCATCGCCATATACCAGACACTGTAACCGATGCCAGAAGCGATAGCACCCGATGCGACTGACAATATGATACCTGTCATGCTGATATCGTTTAAATAACTCATACCTAATAATGCCAATATTGGCACAGCCACTAGGCTTCTTATAAAATTAAAGCCAGTCGTTCTGAGCGGTGTGACGCAGTTTTTACCACGTATGCTATAGATACCCCAAGCGCTACCGCTTATTGCCATTATAAACGCCACAGAAAAGGAAGGCGTGCTAGCTGATGGCAGCATCAAGTATACAAAACCTATCAATGCGATCAAAAGCGCTGTCCACTGCACGCGAGTTAATGGTTCTTTATGATAAATGCCCCAACCAATCATTGTAAGCTGCACGGCGGCAAATAAAATAAGCGCGCCCGTCCCGGTATCAAGCGCTTGATAAGCCACTGAAAAACATAGTGCATATATAACTAAGCAAAGACTACTAAACCAGTCGCCTTTATCTTTTAAGACAGGCTTATCAATACTGCCAGTCTGTTTTGGACCATTTCTTCTTAAACGGTTTCTTCTTAAAAAATACGCTTGCAGCAGCATGATAAGACCAAGGCACGCGGCAGCGCTAAGCAAGCGGATAACGGTAAAATTCCAGGCATCAATTGCGCCGTCTGCCAATGCCATTCTACAAAGCAAAGAATTGGCGGCAAAGGCTATTAAAGCGATCATCGTAAATAGGGCAGCTTTCAAAAATAATTCCTACAGGCGCGATAGGTTTTTGCCTAAGATTTGGGGTTATTTTTCTAGCTTCTTAAGCCATTTAGCCACTTGTTGCACCCGTTGCCCTCTATCGCCACCGATGTGTTGAAAATCTTTATTATGCAAGGTTAATTGACTGGCAAAATAAGCACTGATATCTTCACGCTGATGCCGGCTATCACGCAAATCATCGGCGACCCACGGGATATCCACTTCGGTCAAGAGTATCAAATCGTAATGGTGTGTCAATGCCGCTTGGCTAAGCGCTTTAGGGCAGTCGCCGTAATACCAGTTGGCATACACCATCAGCTCAAATAAACTGGTATCACAGAATAAATAACGGTTATTATCAGGCAATTGCGCGGCTTGTTTGGCAAGTTTATTTTCTAAGTCAATTTGACCTTGCGCGATAGGTAGTAAATCATCCCACGTGCAAGTCAGTTGCTCGTTATCCCATTTTGCTTGCAGGTAAGTGCGCATATATTCTGGTACCCACGGACTGCCAAAATGCGCAGCCAAATCGCGGCATAACGTGGTCTTGCCGGTGCTTTCTGCCCCTAATATTGCGACATTAAAGACCGATTTAGGCGTATGCTGCGTGAGATTGTACGCGGTAGCGTCGTTGCCATTCATAGTATGCCCAGATTGCGATGAGAGTGAAGACTACATACTGTAGCGCGGTAAAAGTTAGACCTTTATAAAAATACAGCGGCACGGAAATCGCATCAGCAATAATCCAAAGTAGCCAGTGTTCGATTTTACGCCGCGCCATCAGCCACATTGCCATTAAAAACAACGCGGTGGTCAGCATGTCGGTGTAATCGACCCACGTAAATAAGTGCAAGCCCAATACCGCGCCATCGAAGCTAAAGTTATTATTGATAACAGGTCTAAAATAATAGACCAAAGCGACAAAGGCGACGGTCGCTGCCGCCAGTACAGTGAGAATAGGGAGATCTTTTTTGTTTAAATGTTCAACGTCAATGGCAGAGTGAGCGTCCGCATTATAGGTGTGTGCATCTTGCTGCTGGCTGGTTGGATTTATATGGTCATGATGCTTTTTGATGTCTGTATTGTGCTTATTTTGCGTCCAATTTATCCAACCATAAATACTCATGATACTGTAGTAGGCGTTGATAAACATATCGCCGAACAGTTGCCATTTCCAAAGTAGATAGACAAAAATAGCGGTGCTGACCAATCCAATAGGAAAAACCAAAATATTGGTTTTGCTGGCAAGTAAGACGCTACTGACCCCAAATACGACCGCAATCAATTCTAAGGCAATAAATAGGGTCGAGTAGTCAGCATACTGCCCAAATAACCAGTTTAAGAGTTCCGCCATTGCTATTCCAAAAGTAAAAAGTAAAGCGAGAGTTAACAAACAAGTTGCAACCAAATGATGATAATTCACGGCAATTATAGCGCAGCTGTCGACAAATGAAGCCAATCTTTACTTATTCTCATTAAGAAATGGATTATTTGTAACAAAGTATTAGAAAAATTATATTATTCAGGCATAATAAAGGCACTTATTTTAAGTTTACAGTTATTCACCGAAAATTAGACGACTGTTGTTTTTCTCCACTTTTATGCTTATTGCAAGCACCATCGTAGTAGACAAGGAAGCGTATCATGACGACTTGTATCACGGGCACTGGCCTATATATCCCCCCTTATAGCATTAGTAATGAAGAGTTAGTAGAGTCATTTAACCAGTATGTTGATAATTACAATGCCAAACATGCTGACGCGATTGAAGCTGGTACAGTTACGGCGCTAGAGCACTCATCAGCGGCTTTTATCGAAAAAGTATCGGGCATCAAATCACGTTATGTGATGGAAAAGGACGGTATCTTAGACCCTGAAATTATGGCACCTGTCATTGCCTATCGTAATTTGGGCGAAGAGCTGTCTATCATGGCAGAAATGGGCGCTGCTGCATTGAAAGATGCGCTCGCTGATGCAGGTCTTGAGGCCAATGATTTAGACGGTATTATTCTTGCTTGCTCAAACTTCCAGCGTACTTATCCTGCGGTCTCTATCGAGATTCAAAATGAGATTGGTATGGTTGGTGGCTTTGCTTATGATATGAACGTTGCTTGTAGTGCGGCGACTTTTGGTTTATCGCAAGCACATGGTTCTATCGTTTCGGGTCTTGCCAAACGCGTTGCGGTTGTGAACGTTGAGATTACTTCAGCGCATCTAAACTGGCGCAACCGTGATAGCCACTTTATTTTTGGTGACGTTGCAACAGCTTGCATCGTAGAAGAGCTTGATACGCCAAAAGGCTACGAGATTCTAAACGCCAAGTTATTCACTCAGTTTTCGACCAATATCAAAAACGAATACGGCTTTATGGATCGCTCTGAGTTCTTGGCGGCACAGACTGAGATGTACCCCGATATCAAAGAGCCGGTCACTGACAAACTGTTTTTACAAAACGGTCGTAAAGTATTCCGTGAAGTCTGTCCAAAGGTTTCTGAGATTATTACTGAGCATTTGCATGAAAACAATCTGCAAGCCAGCGATGTCAAAATGATGTGGCTACATCAAGCCAATGCCAATATGCTGGATTTAATCTTGCGTACCGTTATCGGTAAAGAAGCGGATAAAGCGATTGTACCAAGTGTCATTGATGAGTTTGCCAATACCAGCTCCGCAAGTCCTATGATTGTGTTCCATCGTTATAAAGACGCGCTACAATCTGGTGATTTGGGTGTGATTTGCTCATTTGGCGCCGGTTACTCGATTGGCTCGGTACTGGTTCGTAAGGTTTAATTTAATAGTTCATCAAAGCTCTGTTTTAACCATAAAAATAGCTAAGAGTATTCTTAGCTATTTTTTTTATGCTCGCCGTTTGTTTTTTTGTTTCGTGATGCCTTTTTATAGCTATAGCAAGCAGAATTGAAGGTTGGTATATGGGTGTAATCGCGTATAAATTGAGCAGTTTGCGAATATAATGGCAAGATTGCTGAGAGGTTTTAAATTAAGCGCAAAAATTTGCTATAATCACTCTCTTATTTTACTCATTTTAAAAAAGTCCTTTTATGAAAGAATCCTTACGCCTGCGTTTAGACCAGATGGTAGACCGTTATGAAGAGGTCACCGCTTTATTATCCGACCCAAGTGTCATCAGCGATAATAATAAATTCCGTGAATTGTCCGTTGAGCATAGCGACTTGATGGAGATCACGACGTTATGGCAGAACTATGTGCGGGCAGAGACGGATCAAGCGGATGCAGAGGCGATGCTTGCGGAATCATCAGACCCTGAAATGAAAGAGATGATGCAGGATGAGATTGACAGTGCGAGTAAGACCATTGCTGAGATGGAAGAAGCGCTTAACGTCATGATGTTGCCAAAAGACCCCAATGATAAAGTGCCAGCGTTTTTGGAAATTCGAGCGGGGACAGGCGGTGATGAAGCAGCGATTTTCTCGGGTGATTTGTTCCGTATGTATCAAAAATACGCGCAAAACCAAGGCTGGACGGTAGAGATTTTATCAGCCAATGAGGGCGAACATGGCGGTTATAAAGAAATCATTACTCGTGTGTCGGGCAATAGCGTGTATGGTCGTTTAAAGTTTGAGTCGGGCGCGCACCGCGTCCAGCGTGTACCTGAAACCGAGAGCCAAGGTCGTGTCCATACCTCAGCGTGTACGGTTGCCGTTATGCCAGAGGTTGAGATTGATGATAGCGTCGATATCAATCCTGCCGATATTAAAATGGATACCTTTCGCTCAAGCGGCGCCGGTGGTCAGCACGTTAACACCACCGACTCGGCGGTACGTTTGACCCACATTCCAACGGGTACCGTGGTAGAGTGTCAACAAGAACGCAGTCAGCATAAAAACCGTGCCCATGCGATGAAAATGCTGGTGTCCAAAATTCAGCAAGCAAAAGTACAAGCACAAGTCGATGTGGCGGACTCAATACGTCGCGACTTGGTCGGTAGTGGTGATCGCTCAGAGCGTATCCGTACCTATAATTTCCCGCAAGGCCGTATGACCGACCATCGAATCAATTTGACGTTATACAAACTTGATTCGATTATGGAAGGCGACTTAGATGAAATCCTTGATGCGCTGCTGCGTGAGCACCAAGCAGACTTGATGGCCAGTATCGGCGGCGGTGATTAAAAGCATAAACTGTCTAAGTTCACTCAGATATAAGCCTAAACCCAGAAAGATTTTGCTATTTTTCCATATTAAAAATAAGTTTTATTTGAACGTTTTATTTTAATTCTACTTCGTTTATTCCTTTAATTATCTAATAATTTGAGAGTATTATGTCAAAGCACAACAATCAAAATCCGAATCAAGAGCAAGCCCCAGAAGACGCGAACGAGCTGATTGCTCAACTGCAAACCAAGCTTGATGACATCAAGGCGTCAGGTAAGCAGCCTTATCCGAATACCTTTAAGCGCACGGACTATGCTCAGGATTTACAAACGGCTTTTGATGGTATCTCAAAGCAAGAAATCGAAGATAAAATTGCCAATGGTGAAAAAACTCAAGTAAATGTTGCTGGTCGCGTGATGCTAAACCGCGGCGCGTTTATCGTGATTCAAGATATGACCGGTCGTATTCAGTTATATGTGGCACGCAAACAGCTAGACCCAGAGACGCTTGCGACGATTAAATCGCTAGATTTGGGCGATATCATTGGGGTATCTGGTTATATCGGTCGTTCTGGCAAAGGCGACTTATATGTCCATATCGAAGCGTTGAGCTTATTGACCAAAGCCCTACGTCCGATACCAAATAAGTTCCATGGCTTGGCCGATGTCGAAGCACGCTATCGCAATCGTCACCTTGATTTGATGACCAATGAGACCACGCGCGATACTTTTGTGATTCGCAGTCAGGTTATCAGCGGTATTCGCAAATTTATGCTAAACGAGCGTTTTATGGAAGTTGAAACGCCGATGATGCATCCTATTCCAGGCGGCGCGGTTGCGCGTCCGTTTGTGACCCATCATAACGCCTTAGATATGCCGTTATATCTGCGTATCGCGCCTGAGCTGTATCTAAAACGCCTAGTGGTTGGTGGTTTTGAAAAAGTATTTGAGATTAACCGCAGTTTCCGTAATGAAGGCGTCTCAACCCGTCATAATCCTGAATTCACCATGATTGAGTTTTATCAGGCATATGCCGATTATCATGACTTGATGGATTTGACCGAGCGCTTGTTCAATGAGCTGGCGATGGATATTTTGGGCACCACGGAGCTGACTTATCAAGGGGAAGCGATTAGCCTAAAAGCCCCATTTATCCGCTTGTCGATGTCTGATGCCATCGCTAAATATGCCGAAAACTTCGATATATCGCGTATCAACGACCGTGATTATCTTGCAGAATACGCCTCAACGACGCTTAAACAACAAGTCAAAGACGTCTTTGGCGTGGGTAAATTGCAGACCATTATCTTTGAAGAAACCGCTGAGCATCAGTTACGTCAGCCGACTTTTATCACCGAATACCCAGCTGAAACTTCACCGCTGGCACGCCGTAGCGATGACAATCCTGACATTACCGATCGCTTTGAGCTATTTATCGGTGGTCGTGAACTGGCAAATGGCTTTAGTGAGCTCAATGACCCTGCCGATCAAGCTGAGCGTTTCCATGGCCAAGTCGCTGAAAAAGACGCTGGCGATGATGAAGCGATGCATTTTGATGAAGAATATATCGAAGCCTTGTCTTATGGTTTACCGCCGACTGCAGGTGAGGGTATCGGTATCGATCGTTTAGTGATGCTATTTACTGACTCGGCCAGTATTCGCGATGTAATTTTATTCCCACATATGCGCCGCAAGTTCGAAAGCTAGACTGCTTTACTTGCCATAAATCGATGCTGGGACTAAACTGAACATAAGAAGGTTTTTTGTACTTTTAATGGAATGGTCTCAAGTTTTTATGAGACCTTATGGATAGGGATGTTATGGACACTCAGCAAGTACCAGCGTCGATTTGGCAGCAGATGATTCAGCAAAACTTTTTATCTTTGTACGATTTAACTCCAGACAAAATCACTGCCTCTGAATATCTTCAGGGGTATGATTTTGTCTTTGAGTTTTCTAATGCTGTGGTCTACCTTATCGTCAATGATGTGACGATACAGGCTGATAGACATGATATCGATAGCACTCAGGTGCGTACGTGGAGAAAAGACGTTGTCAATCAGCTGATTAAGCAACACGCTCAGTTGTATCTTAAGAATGATCAGGCGCTTGCCTATCAAAATGTTTCTAAAAACCAGTCTAAAAATAAGTTGGCATCTGGCCAAAGGCAAACAGTAGACAAGGCGATTTATTTTATTGGTTTGACCGCACTTTCGGTTCAGCATCAAGAGATTGCTGAGATAAATGCTGAAAAGAATAATGCTCAAAACCTTTATCAAAACCGCTATCAGAATAGTTATCGTAATAGCCAACAGAGTAAACCTGTAGAAACCGCTTCATATGCGGTTGGCTATGAATATGGTAGTCAGTTTTTTGCAGAAGACTGTGTGTTAGATTTGGATGATGAAGAAAGCGTCTTGCAAGTCTTTAGCTATCAGAATTTCACTGAGATACTCAAGCAATTGGTAACGCCCAGTGATTTGACGGCATTTCTAGACTTTCACCGCCGTAAGCTTGCCGGATTTGAAGCCTTTCAAGACGAATCAACCTTGCTTGCCCAGTTTTTACAGTCGCCAGATTTTCACCGAAGGGCGATTGAGGTTCAAAAACAACTGGTCAGCCATAATTTGATAGCAGAGATTGAACCAAGATTGCTAAAAGCGGCAGAGCCTGAGCAGGCAGAGTTTGCTCAAGCGTTGATGGCAGAGATTCAAAAAAACACGCGCATGTGGTACAAGCTGTTTAATAGCTTAGTCAAAGAGTGTTATGCCGCCGGTACGCCATTGCCAAAAGAGCAGGTTGATATTTTGGTCGATGAGTCCATGTATACCTATGCTTGTTTGGTAGAGAAAATATTGGCGCATAGAACGATTGACCAAGATTCACGCTGGAGTGGCTACGTGCGTCATGAGCACTCTTATAATGTCTTTGGGCGTCATTATCTGCTGGTTTTTTATGCGCAAGATGACAGCAGCTCGTTAAGTGCGGACAAAGTGCGTGCCGGTCATCAAGATTTATTATTTGAGCTCAATGCACAAATGCAGCAGCCAGTCATGCAAGATCTGTTTTTAATCGGTGTCGATGTCAGACCCTGTGACGACAGCGTAAATACCGAGGTGCATCTTGACGCATTTCATCAGCAAGGCTCGCTTATCGATGCTAATACCCAACGTTTGTATGAACAGCTGGCTGAGTTACGGGCGCAATCCTAACTTGTGCTAGAACCCAGTTTCGACGTTTGGTTTCAATACCTACTTTGGTCGTTAGTTTTAAGCTAAATCGCTGATTTGAAGCTTTATTTACATTATTACTCACGTTGGCATTCATTATGACGCAGCAATATCAAGTTTTAGCGCGCAAATACCGTCCAAAAAACTTTCACGAGTTGATTGGGCAATCGCACGTCTCGCAAGCACTGATTAACGCGATTGATTATAATCGCCTGCATCATGCTTATTTATTTACGGGTACACGCGGCGTTGGTAAAACGACCATCGCCCGTATTTTGTCTAAATGTTTAAACTGCGAGACGGGTATTACCAGTACTCCATGTGGCGTCTGTGATAATTGCGTGGCGATTGATCAAGGACGTTTTATTGATTTAATCGAGATTGATGCCGCCTCGCGCACCAAAGTTGAAGACACCCGCGAGCTACTTGATAATGTGCCATATGCGCCAAGCCAAGGTCGCTACAAGGTATACCTGATTGATGAGGTGCATATGCTGTCGACACACAGCTTTAATGCGCTGCTCAAAACCTTGGAAGAGCCACCTGAGCATGTAAAATTCTTACTAGCCACCACCGACCCACAAAAGCTGCCCATCACGATTATCTCGCGCTGTTTGCAGTTTGTGTTGCGTCCTTTATCGCAAAGCCTGCTTAGTGAGCATCTAGCCAATATCTTAAATCAAGAGCAGGTGGATTATACCCAGCCTGCACTTTGGCAATTGGCCAGTGCTGCCAAAGGCTCGGTGCGTGATGCGTTGTCATTGACCGATCAAGCGATTGCATTTGGACAAGGCGCGCTCGATGATGTAACAGTTAATGCCATGCTTGGCTTAATTGATGCCGCTGATTTGGTGCGCTTAATTACAGATATTTATAATCATGATAAATCAGCAGTCGCCACACATATCGAGCAGATGCGTGCACAAATGGTCGATGCCACTAGCATGTTTGATGGCTTGGCTGAGCTGTTACATCAATTGGCATTGACGCAACTGCTGCCTGAGGTTGCGCTTAACGTAAACGAAGCACAAGCGCAGCAGATTAATCAGCTTGCGCAGCACATGAGTCCTGACGTTTTACAGCTATATTACGAAATCGTCGTGCAGGCGCGTGAAGGCGTAAAGCTGGCTAGTACACCGATGCAGGCGCTTGAGATGTGTATTTTACGTCTATTGGCGTTTCGACCTTTACCCGTCGATGAGATTTTAGTAAACGTACCGGATACTACTATATCTTCTGTCCCTAGAGCATCTAGCTCTGTATCATCTGTTTCTAGAGGCTCGATAGAAACTAACACTGCCGATAATGCTAAGGCTGAACTCAATACAGTATCAATAAGTGCCAGTACTGCTGATGCAGCAAACACCACTGCGCTTTTAAATACAGCTGAAAATATAGCGCCTTCATTAGAGCAGACCTTAGCAGTAGTAGAAGCGCTATCAGAATCGCAGCTAGAACCACACTTAGAGCCAGCAGCGGACTCAATACTGCCCCTACCAGGCTATGATACTGATTATCAGACCTCAAGTCAAAATGAGGTCGAGCCATACAATACAAGTTATGATGATGCTGAATTTGACCAATATAATAGCTACGGTAATGATGAAGGATTGGATTTATTAAGCAGCAATGTTATCTCTGAGCCTGTTGTTGAGCCTGAGCCTGTTGTTGAGCCTGAGCCTGTTGTTGAGCCTGAGCCTGTTGTTGAGCCTGAGCCTGTTGTTGAGCCTGAGCCTGTTATTGAGCCTGAACCTGTTATTGAGCCTGAACCTGTTATTGAGCCTGAACCTGTTATTGAGCCTAGCGCAAATGATTCTCAATTAACTGCGCAAGTGGATGATCCGCGTACTTTATTACGCTGTGCGCCGCAAGAATTAACGGGCGAGTGGACGCCAGAAAAATGGGACTACTGGCTACAATGCGCCCGTGAAGCTGGGAGTTTGGCGCCCGATGAATTGGCACTGGCACGTCAAGGAATGATGACCGGGCACTGTAACGCTAAAGCGGTCTTTGTTACGGCGGTGGATAGTAAGCATCTGCAAGCTACTTTTCAGCAGCTGGCGGCAAAATTACAAGAACAGTTTACGCAAGCAGACATTAGCTTGCAGATAAATGGCAGTATTATGCAAGCCGATGATAAGACGCCTGAACGTCGTCAACAAAAACGCCTTATTGAAGCGCGTACAGTGGCAGAGTCTAGATTGCTTAATACGCCCGTTATGCAGTATTTGACGGAGCGCGGTGAAGGAAAAATGGGTAAGGTTCAGTTATATTAAAGCGTTCAGTTATATTAAACAATGTTCAATTTTATGATTGGCAATCTTTAATCAGTAAACCTTTATATATTTTATTATAATTCTCCAAATATCAAGGCGACATTAATTTATCGCCTTGATATTTTTCGTTTTATTAATGACTAAATAGCTTTAGATGACTAACAGAGTTATAGTAAAAAACTGTAAGATTTATTATAATCCGCTATAATGGTTAAGTTATATTAAAAACTAAAAAGCAGCTTAGGTGGGAATATGTTAGATAATTTACGTGGTATGGCTGTGTTTGCCAGTGTGGTCGGACACGGCTCTTTTAGTGGTTCAGCTCGCGAATTGGGTATCACAACCAGTGCGGTCAGCCAGCAGATACGCGCTCTAGAAAACGAGCTTGGCGTAGTACTCCTACATCGCTCAACTCGTAAGCTTAGCTTAACAGAAGCGGGCGCAAGCTTTTATGAAGCGGCAAAAGACGTGGTTAGCGCTGCTGAACAAGGGCGTATTAAAGTCAATCAATTACGCGATGAGCTCGCTGGTAGTTTGCGTATTGCAACGACGCCTGAGCTGGGCGTTCACCATATTTTGCCCGCTCTATCGACTTGGATGTCGGCGCACGATGACCTTAGCATTACTTATTTTGCCGACAATCATTATATCGATATGATTGATGAGCGTATCGATATTGCGGTACGTATGAGCCCTAATATCAACGACTCAACCTTGAGCAATTACCCATTATCTGATGTGCGTCAACTGTTGGTCGCCTCACCGCAGTATTTACGTCAGCATAAAAAGATTGAAACGCCAAAAGATTTGGCAGACCATCAGCTGATTTGCATCGATATTATGAAAGACGCAAGTCATGTCGAGCTTACTCAGACCGAAACAGGCAAGAAAACACGCATCAAAATGAATTCGCGTATCCACACCAACAACGTCTTTATGGCGATGACTTTAGCAAAGGAAGGTCACGGCATCATTCGTATCATGGAGATGGACGTCAAAAGAGAGCTTGAAAATGGCAATTTGGTCGAAGTGTTGACCGGTTATCAGCTGCCAAGTTTTGTGCTATATGCTGTCACCTTAAACCGTGATCAGCAACCAGCAAAAATCACCCGTTGCTTAGAAGTATTAAAAAAGTACTTTCACGCCAATTAAGTTAAGTATTTAGTAATATCTGATTAAAATGCTTTTAAAGTGTTAAAAGGCAAAAAGCCTATAGATAATGTATCTATAGGCTTTTTCTAGTTTTAAACTTTGATTAATTCAACCGTTTAAAACGAAGGTTTCAATAAATTAACCAAACGCTCAACCACTTGTGAGCTTTCATCACGGCTCATATTAAGCGGCGGCAATAGACGAATCACATGCCCGCCTGTGACATTAATGATTAATTTTTGCTCATCACGGGCACGGTCAACCAATTTGTTACAATCCATCTCTTCTGGTAGCGCGATACCAATCATCATCCCTGCGCCGCGAGTGCTAACGCCATATCGTCCAAGCGCATTAATCACGCCTTCACGGATGAACTGTCCTTCGGTGACGGCATTGTCCATGATACTGTCATCAGCAAGCACTTCATAAACGCTATGTACTACGCGACTGGCTAGCGGCGTGCCACCATAGGTTGAGCCGTGACTACCGGCGCCAAACAAGCCATTGGCACGCCCGCGTACCATGCAAGCACCTACAGGGAAACCATTACCTAAGCCTTTGGCCGTGGTTAAGACATCAGGGCGCGCATTGCTATGCTGATACGCAAAGTACTTGCCCGTACGACCGTTACCGGTTTGTACTTCATCGAGCATAAATAACCAATCATGACTATCGCATATAGCTTGTAGTTGCTCAAGATACGTAAAGCCATTGGCTGCGGTATTTAAACCACCTTCGCCTTGGATAGGCTCGACAAATACCGCACAGATATCATCATGGTCATGAGCGGCTTGTTCAATCGCGGCGATATCACCAAAGGGCACACGAATAAAGTCTTCATCCAAGGTATAAAAACCTTCACGGGCTTTAGGGTTGGCAGTTGCTGATAACGATAGCAAGGTACGACCATGAAAAGACTGTTCCATAACGATAACTTTTGGGCGTTTAAAACCTTGCTGATGCGCATAGAGTCGTGCCAGTTTTAATGCCGCTTCATTGGCTTCAGCACCACTATTAGCAAAAAATACGCTGTCCATTTGCGCGGCATTACATAGAGCTTCGCCAGCTCGCTCTTGCCAATCAATGCCAAATAAATTACTGGTATGCACTAAGGTTGCTGTTTGCTGCTGAATAGCCTCAGTTACTTCTGGATGACAATGCCCCAAGCCGCATACTGCGATACCCGTCAAGGCATCTAAGTAGGGCGTCTCATCTTTGGTATAAAGCCAGCTTCCTGAGCCGCGGGTAAAACTGATAGGTTGACGAAGATAAGTGGGCATCAGGTAAGTAGCAGACATGTAAAACATCCTTGGCATAATAAAGAGTTAGAGGGTAAAAAGTTTAATGGGAGTGAATAGATAATTAGAGTTCATCAGAAAACGGCGTCGATTCGGCAGGTAAGGTATATTCTTCACTTGCCCATGCGCCTAAGTCAATAAGCTTGCAGTGATGACTACAAAATGGCTTATATTTATTGTCCTGCCACGCAGTTTGGTTGCCGCATTCTGGACAAGGATAGGTTTTGGGTAAGGGGTTGGTATTGTGGTCGCTGTTGCTAGAAGTAGATTCAGTCATAATAAAAGTAGGTATATCCTATGGGCTATCAATAAATGCTGTCATTTAAGACAGCGCTTCTAATCAATAGCAAGTATGAATAATGTGAGTTTTTTGGCTTTATAAGCAATCGCCCTGCGGCATTAATAATTGTCGCTCGATAAGCATGGACGTTGTATTACTATTAGGCTGGATTGACTATATAATAGCATGCGACCGGATAATGACAAATGACAAATCCCTTAAGGATAGTAGATGACTGACAATCTTGAGCTTTCGCATAAGCAGCAGCGTGCCTTTCAACCCCAAAAACTTTCAGCACCGCGCGATTTTATGACTCCAGAAGTATTGATGAATAGACAGCTGCCTTTGGTATTGGAGATTGGCGCAGGGAAGGGCAAGCATGCGCTTAGCTTTGTACTGCAGTATCCTGATAAGCATCTAATAGCCATCGAGCGTACGCGTAATAAGTTCGATGCTTTTGCTAAATTGGTCGGGCAGCAGAAATCAAGCAATCTCAGCGCGATTCATGCGGATGCCATCGCTTGGACTGTTCATGCTGTCGCGCCAAACAGTATCGAGCGTATCTTTATCTTATATCCCAATCCTGAGCAACATAACCCCAACCAACAGTGGTTAAACATGCCTTTTTTTGAGTTTTTGCTTTCTCGTTTGCAAGTAGATGGAGAAGTGGTGCTGGCGACTAATATAGAAGCGTATATGGATAATGCAGAGCAGCAAGCCAATGAGGTCTGGTGCTTACCGAATATGCGTCATAAAGTCGCTAGTGATAGTCAGCGTACACACTTTGAAGTCAAGTATCTAGCGCGCGGTGAAACTTG
This sequence comes from Psychrobacter sp. M9-54-1, assembly GCF_016613355.1. Classification (NCBI taxonomy): domain Bacteria; kingdom Pseudomonadati; phylum Pseudomonadota; class Gammaproteobacteria; order Moraxellales; family Moraxellaceae; genus Psychrobacter; species Psychrobacter sp. M9-54-1. The sequence continues at coordinate 181,757 of NZ_JADGFW010000006.1, forward strand.
TTGGCAGCTAAACATGCGTAAGCCTGACGGTTATCAAACCAGATTCGACAATTGGCAAGCAAGTAATAAACATAAGGAATAGCCTAAGCAAAAAAACGCATCATACTCAAAATTACCGAATAAAAAATTAAGGACAAAGAGCATGAAACAAAAATGTATTATCAAGAAGATAATTATATAAAATAGCCTAAGCAAAAAAAAATAAACCATAAAAAGACCGCCACAAAAAGGCGGTCCAAAAAATATCAACCTTCCTATATCACAAAAAAGGCTTCACCAATTTATTAGAATCGGTATGAGCATCTAACACCGTCAAAAAGGTATAGGCACCGATAAATTTTCTACTGATAAACATAAACTCTTTAGGCGGCAGGTTAAACTCAAAAGACTGCATCGCTTGCGTGGCGTTATTTGAGAGGCGAGTATGCAACTTACTGTTCGCCCAGATATAACGCTGCTGTTCATCTAAGCAATTTTTGGGAATATCAGGGTTTAAAGTAGGGTTGCTAAAGGGTTCTGTCGCTAATAAAAACAATGAAGCAATATCGGAGCGTACTTTATCACTCATGCTATCAAAAAAATCATAACCGGTCATGGCGCGTTTCATTGCTTGATGGTCATGATGATAGCCAGCTCGCAATAGCCCGTGCGCAATGGTTAGTAAGTTATCATCGAATTGGCGAATGGCACCAAAATCTAGCAATACCAGCTTATCGATTTCGTTTTCATCAGCAGCGACACGAACGAGGTAATTACCAAAATTGGGATCAGTTTGCATCTCGCCCCATACAAAAATCTCTTGCATCATTATTTCGATAGCCGCTTGACCGATTGCGTTGCGGCGCTCATGAGACAATAACTGTAGCGCTTCCGAGACCACCGTAATGCCTGGCTCATAAGACATGCATAACAAGCGTTTGGTTGAGTAAGTACGATTGATTTTAGGTACGATATAACGTGGGTCGCCCAGTAAGCGCTCATAAAAACGCTCCGTGGTCGCTGCTTCCGCTTCGTAGTCAACCTCATGATGGAGGAGGTCGCGTATCTCTTCAAACCACGCATCGAGGGCGCGTGTTTGCGGTACGATATTACTGACTTTTAATAAACGCTTAAATAAAGCCAAGTCAGAGTTGATGGCATCGGCCACACCGGGATATTGGATTTTTAACACCACTTGCTCGCCCGTTGCCAATACCGTTGCGCGATGAACTTGGGCGAGGGAAGCGGTACCAATAGGAACGGGATCAACTTTTAGCTCATTTAACTTCGCGCCCAATAATTGGCGTAATGTGACCTCGATTTTTGGCCATGCTAAGGTGGCGGTATCGTCATTGAGTGTTTGCAGGGCGCGTGTGATTTCAGGCGGTAATATATGTTCGCCATAAATTGCTAGCATTTGACCAATTTTTACCACCGACCCTTTTAATTTACCTAGCTCTTCTGCTAGATAGTGCGCCTGTTCTTCCATAAAAATTTGGTTGCGCGCCGTACGTGCTTCTTTATTCAAAAACATACCAGACACACTATTACCTGCCCAACGACGACCGATATTTAAGGAAGTTTTCGCAATAGACATCCGACGCTCAAACCCTGAGGTCTTCAGGTTGTCGATGGATTGCTTATTATTAGACGGTTTATTATTAGAGGGTCTAGAGGTATCATTTGCCATAAATATAATCATTCATCCGGTTGCTATTGATGTGCGGGCGTAAACCGACAATACAAGGAGATGCGACGTACTGGTACAAAATTGTATCATATAACGGGCGGTAGATTGAGATGCCCATGCTTAGCATGAACCGTTACTTTGTAAATTAACGTATGCTTATTAAAAGTAAATCTATGAATTGCTATGTTACATGCTACGACCGAGCATTAAAGCGCTCAAAATCAAGCGCCACAATAAATAGCCTTATTCTAACACTAAGCCGCCAAAGATAATTTTTAAAATACGCTCATAAAAAATGAGCAAATGAAAAATCCGACCTAGCATTACACTAGATCGGATTGCTATAAAAACAATATAAGAAAAACAATATAAGTTTTAAATTGGCTTAACCATATTAAATGTTTTCACGAGCAATCGCCTGGTGACCGATATCACGGCGATAATGAGCGCCATCAAAGCTAATCGCGCCTGTCACTACCAATGCGGCTTGCTGTGCACCAGAAATGCTATCAGCCAATGCCGTCACGCACAATACGCGCCCGCCATTGGTCACCACTTCTTTCTCATCATTATCATCACTAAGCGTATCGTCATTAGAGAAAGCCGTGCCAGCATGAAAAACTTTGACTGACTTTTGATTTTCATTATCCAACTCTGGCAAACCAGTAATCACATCACCTTTGGATGAGGTTTCAGGATAGCCTTTTGAAGCAACGACAATACCTAGAGCAGGGCGCTCATCCCAATTGGCGGCGCTTGGTAATTTACCATTTAAGCCTTGGGCTACCAAGTCAACCATCGATGATTGTAAACGCATCAAAATCGGCTGCGTTTCTGGGTCACCAAAGCGGCAGTTAAACTCAATCACATACGGGTCGCCCGTCTCATCAATCATCAGCCCAGCATATAAAAAGCCGGTATAAGGATGGCCGGCAGCTTTCATGGCATCAACAACAGGTTGGATAACTTGCGCCATTACCTTATCGTGAACGTCTTGGGTGACGACTGGCGCAGGGGAGTAAGCACCCATGCCGCCAGTATTTGGTCCCGCATCGCCTTCAAACGCACGCTTATGATCTTGGCTGGTTGCCATCGGCAAGATATTGTTACCATCTACCATGCAAATAAAGCTGGCTTCTTCCCCTTGCAAGAATTGCTCGATAACCACACGGCTACCAGCATCGCCAAATTTATTGTCCGCAAGCATATCGTCAATTGCTTCGTGCGCCTGCTCGATGGTTTCGGCGACGATAACGCCTTTACCCGCAGCAAGGCCGTCGGCTTTAATTACAATCGGTGCGCCTTGCTCATCGATATAGGCTTTGGCAGCAGTAGCGTCCGTAAAGCCTTGATAGGCAGCGGTTGGTATGTTGTTTTGCGCCATAAATTCTTTGGCAAAGGTTTTTGAGCCTTCGAGCTGCGCACAATAAGCGGTTGGCCCCCATGCTTTGATACCGGCTGCACGACAAGCATCAACGATACCGGTTACCAACGGCGCTTCTGGACCGACAATCACCATATCAATGGCGTTATTTTGGCAAAATTCGATGACCGCACGGTGTTCGTCAGCATCGGCTGTATCTTCTAAGGTGACGTTTTGGCATTTGGGCTCAAGGGCGGTGCCAGCATTACCGGGAGCGACATAGATGTTTTGTACCTTGTCGTCTTTTGCACACTGCCATGCGAGTGCGTGTTCGCGACCACCTGAGCCAATCACCAAAATATTCATCATACGTCTGCCCTTAGCATCAAAATTCATTGTGAGTTGTTTGTGAGTTAGTTTTTTGGGAGTTAATAGCGAGCCAGCAAAATCAGCTGCAATATACTGCGGTATTCTAACAAAAAAACGCCATGATTGTCATGAGTATCCACCTGCTAGCAAGTTTTAGATGAGGTTAGGGTGTTATTGTCTTAATTACTAAATACTCTATCTTTAACTGTCTCATTATCAAAGGTTATCGACATCTTAGTGATTCATGAAATGATGTTGTACGCTTTTGCTAGACACCGCAGTGGGTTACACTTTGATAGGTTGGCACTAGTAGATACCAATGATTGGTTATTGAAAAAACGAGAACGACAAACCTATAACAAAGGACAATGGATATGCCTCACAACTTAAATATCGCAAAAGAGCGGATCAGCCAGATAAGCGATATTGCCACCAGTTATGTACAAAAAGACAAATCGCTATTTGACCATTTTATTCATAGCTATTATCAGACGCTGCATCAAGAAGTGGCAAAAGATATCAGTAATATGGATTTGGCTGGTATGGCGCTGCATCATTTTACTTTGCTTAAAGCCTATGACGGCAGTCAGCCGCAGCTTGCTATTTTAAACCCCATCGCCGAAGAGCAGCATTTTCATAGCTCGCATACGGTTATCCAAATAGTCGCTTACGATAGACCATTTTTGGTCGATACCATTTTAATGAGCTTGGAAGCAGAAGGTATCGATGTCCATCGTACCTATAATATTATTATTGGGGTCGAGCGCGATGAAAATGGCGATATCACTCATGTCGAAAGTGCTCATGAAAGCGACACGTCAAAAATGTCTTTGATTCATTGCGAAATCGCTTATCAAAACAATGATGAGTTGGCGGCATTAAAGCAGATGCTGCTGGCAAAAATCGATACCCTCGATATCGTCGTTGATGACTGGCAGCAGATACGCGGCAAGCTGACCGATATAAAAGCGGAGCTGGCTGGTCAGAATCTACCCGAAGTGTATTATTCGCCGCAAGAAATTCAAGCGTTTTTGGATTGGGTATTAGATGAGCATTTTATCTTTTTAGGCTATCGCGAGTACCGCTTAGAAGATGATGACAATTTAGACTTATTTGCCATTGGTAATAGTGGGCTTGGCCTGTTGCGCGGCGGTAGTGAGGATACGCTCTCAAAAAGCTTTGATGAGCTGCCTCAAAATCTAAAAAAATTATTAACCGAGCCACGCGTATTGATGTTGTCTAAATCAAGCCGTGTGTCACCTGTCCATCGTCCGGTATACATGGATTTTTTAGGCATTCATAAGTTTGATGACCATGGCAAGCTGATTGGCGAATATCGCTTTATTGGTCTATTTACCGCGCAAGCCTATCAGCTAAGCGTACAACAGATTCCGTTGCTACGTGAAAAAGCCAATAAAATCATGGCGATGGCGGATTTACCACGTGACGGTCATGCGTATCATAAAATGATGCATGTGATTAACTCTCTGCCGCGCGATGATTTGTTTCAAGCCAGCGTTGAAGAGTTATATCCTATCGTCTCTGGTATTAGCCAATTGCAAGATAAAAAAAGCTTGCGCTTATTTAGCCGAGTCGATCATTATCAGCGCTTTGTATCCTGCTTGGTCTATATTCCACGTGATAAATTCAATACCGAGCTGCGTATTAAAGTACAAAACGTCTTAAAAGACGCTTACGGCGGTACGTCATCTGGCTTTACCACGGAATTTAACGAATCAGAACACGCCCGCGTCCACGTCCATGTGCGTACGATACCCGGTCAAGTAAATGACGTGGATACGGCGGCGCTACAAGATAAGCTGTCGGCTCTCATGCAATCATGGCGCGATAATTATCAAAAAATGCTGCTCGATAATGTCGGTGAACAACAAGCAAATGCCTTAATGCGCCGCTTCTTAAGCTATATTCCAGCAGCCTATCAAGAACGCTTTGATGCGCGGACGGCGGTCGAAGATACCAAACGTCTGGCGAGTTTAAATGACGAGCAGCCAATGATTTGGCATTTATATCAGTCAACGGGCGGCGCCAGCAATCAGCTGCACCTAAAACTATATGGTCGCCAAAACCCTGTGATTCTCTCAAAAGTCTTGCCGGTACTAGAAAACTTTGGCGTATCGGTCATTTCTGCCCAAACTTATGAGTTCGATTTGCCAGAGCAGCCGATTTGGATGCAAGAGTATGAGCTGGTATTGGAACATGTTGACACCATCGATATGCAAGTAGTACGCGCGCAGTTTGAAGATAGCCTTAAGCAAATATGGGCAGGGCGCGTTGAGAGTGATTCCTTTAATGAGCTGGTATTAACCACCAAACTCGACACGTATGATGTGGTGGTACTGCGTGCCTTATCGCGTTATATGATACAAGCAAAAGCGCCGTTCTCTAGTGCTTATATTCAGCAAACTGTGGTAAAAAATAGTGCCATTAGCATTGCCTTAAGCGAGCTATTCGATGCGCGCATGAATCCTAAATATAGTGAAGAGGAACGCGCCAGCAAAACCAGTCAAACTCGAGAGCAAATCAACAGCACCTTGGCTGGCGTCAGTAGTTTAGATGAAGATCGTATCCTGCGTTGGTATTTAGATTTGATTAATGCCATGGTGCGTACCAACTTCTATCAAAAAGAAGCAGATGGTCAACGTAAAGACCGTTTATCGTTTAAGTTTCTGGCGGCAGATATTCCAAACTTACCCAAACCTAAGCCTATGTTTGAGATATTTGTTTATTCACCGCGCGTTGAAGCGGTGCATTTACGCGGCGGTAAAGTCGCTCGCGGCGGGCTGCGCTGGTCGGACCGTATGGAAGATTTCCGTACCGAAGTACTTGGTCTAGTCAAAGCGCAAATGGTCAAAAACGCGGTCATTGTCCCGGTTGGCTCCAAAGGCGGTTTTATCGTCAAGACCAAAACCATGGCTGATGGCCGTGAAGCCTTCCAAGCAGAAGGGATTGCCTGTTATCAAGCGTTCCTGCGCGGTATGCTGGATGTGACCGACAATATTGTCGATGGCAAAATTGTCCCGCCAGCCAATACGGTGCGTCACGACGAAGATGACCCGTACTTAGTCGTTGCTGCTGATAAAGGTACCGCTACCTTCTCAGATATCGCCAATGCCTTATCAAGCGAGTATAACTTTTGGCTCGATGATGCCTTTGCTTCAGGCGGCTCGGTCGGTTATGACCATAAAGCGATGGGTATCACCGCTCGCGGTGGTTGGGAATCGGTCAAACGCCACTTCCGTATGCGCGGTATGGACATTCAAAACCGTGATGATTTCACCGTTGTTGGTATTGGTGATATGAGTGGCGACGTTTTTGGTAACGGCATGCTCAGATCGACGCACACCAAGTTGGTCGCAGCCTTTAACCATCTACATATCTTTATCGATCCAAACCCAGATACCGCCGCGTCTTATACCGAGCGTGAGCGTTTATTTAATCTGCCGCGTTCAACGTGGGACGACTATGAAAAATCGCTCATCAGCCAAGGTGGTGGCGTGTTCTCACGTCAAGATAAAACCATTGTTATTAGCCCTGAGATGAAAGCATTATTTGAGATCAGTGAAGACAGCCTTGCGCCCAACGAGTTAATCAGTGCGCTGCTAAAATCGCCAGTTGATTTGATTTGGAATGGCGGTATCGGTACTTACGTGAAAAGTGCCAATGAAAGTCATGCCGATGTCGGTGATCGCGCCAATGATGCCGTACGCGTCAACGGTGGTGAGCTACGCACGGCAGTCGTCGGCGAAGGCGGTAACTTAGGCTTTACCCAGCAAGGACGTATCGAATACGCACAGACGGGCGGGCGCATTTATACCGACGCTATCGACAACTCGGGCGGCGTTAATTGCTCAGATCATGAAGTTAATATTAAGATTTTACTGGGTAAAGTGGTCGAGCAAGGCGATATGACGCTCAAGCAGCGTAATGAGCTCTTAGAGTCTATGACCGATACGGTCGCTGAATTGGTGCTGCGCCAAAATTATCTACAACCGCAGGCGCTTGAGCTTAGCCATCTACGTGCCGCGGCAAATTTAAGTGACCATCAACGCTTTATTCAAATGCTAGAAAGCGAAGGACGTCTTGATCGCGCCATTGAGTATCTGCCATCAGATGAAGAAATCGCCAAACGTCAAAAAGCGGGCACAGGTCTTACCAATCCTGAGCTGGCAGTTGTGATGGCTTACGGCAAAATGTGGGTGTACGATAATTTATTGGCGTCAGATTTACCTGATGCACCGTATTTCGTTAATGAGCTGCGTCAATACTTCCCTGATGAGCTGGCAGCAAACTTCTTTGATGAGATGAAAGAACATCGCCTGCACCGTGAAATCATCAGTACTTATTTGACCAATAGCATCGTCAACCGTTTGGGTATCGAAGCCTTATTTCGTTTATTTGAGGAAACGGGGCAAACGCTTGCTACGATCGCGCGCGGCTATGCGATTGCTCGTGATGTCTTCCATGTATCAAAAGCTTGGGAAAAACTTGAGTCACTAGACAACCAAGTTGATGCGACCTTGCTACTTGAGCTTGAGCTACGTTTGCGTGATGCGCTTGAAAATGGCGTAGTGTGGTTTATCAATGCCTTTGGTCAGGATTTACAAGTTGCCGATATGATCGAGCGCTTTGAAGACAGTGTGGAAAAATTGACCAAAGCAGGCGGTTTTATCGAGCAGCAATTCTCAGAGTATTTGCAAGAAGACATCACAAGCTTAACGGAAGACGAGCTGTCTGCGGATGATGCGGCGATGTTCGCGATGTTGCCGTACCATGTCGATGCCCTAGATGCCGCGCTGTTGGCTGAGCAGTATGAACGCCCAGTCGATGAGATTGCCGCTTTATACTTTGAGGCCTATCACGTTTTACAGCTAGATTGGATGATGGACAATATCGCCACCTTACCGCAGCAAGACCACTGGGATCGCCGTGCGCGTCACGCCCTTGTCAACGAAGTTTCGCGCAGTCTGCGTATGCTGATGGATACTTTATTAAAGCAGCCTGATGCCAAACAAACCTTTAATGACTGGAAATCGCGTCATGAAAGTCAGCTTGAGTCCATCACTACAGAGATGCAAAAGATTGATAGCAATGATGAAAATGCTATGAGTTTATCAACGTTATCGGTATTGATGAGTGAGCTTAGTGGGCTGGTAAGTAAATAATAAGCTAAAAAATAAGCCGGATAGCAAATTACAGAAAATCCAGATTATATGTTTATAGAAAAAAATCACCGTTATGAGTTAACGGTGATTTTTTGTTTTTCAATAATAAAAAGAAAACTAAAAAGGCTAATTTAAGGTTATAAAGGTATTTAAACGGCGCATTTTGCCGTTCTTCTCAACCCACACTTTCTCACCATCGTCACGATAACTAGCAAATTGTGGTTTTAGTATTACACTGCCTTTATTATTTATAATGCCAAACTTGCCCGCTTGCTTATAAGTATAAAGCTGATGGTATAGCAGCTTTCTGATGGGGTCGTCTGATGCAAGGATTAACTTACCATTAGCATCGATAATCTGCGCGCTAACAATCTCGTCTTGGATATCTTCGCTCATACCCTTAGCGGTGCTACCATCGACTAACGTACTACGCAAAAATAGCGGCGGCTTAGCAGAAGTATTAAACGCTTCGATATGTTGATGGGCGGCAAAAGGAATAATAACGTCATTGTTTTGGTCAATGAGCGCGGTCTCGTCGTTTAAGCTTACTTGTAAATATAAAAGCTGACCTGTACAAGCATTTAACGGATGAATCGCCTCATACTTTGGCACGATTGCCCAGTAGCCTTTATCATCAAGCAGTCCTGTACGCCCTTGATCACTAGTCATTTTAAAATAATCTTGGTCATGATCAGAATCGTAGTGCGCATGCTCGATACGCGCCGCAGTGAGTGGAAAAATCCAGTCGCCATGACGATTAATAATACCTTGTCTGGTTGTCGCATCTGATGGTTTGACGCTGACAATAAAGCTGGTTGCGATATCCGGCTCGGTTTGAATAGCGTCATAGTCAAAAGGGACAATGATCTTGCCAGCAGCATTGATAACGCCGTATTTACCATCCTGCTTAGCAAGCACATAGCTGTCCATTACGATATAAGCATCGGACAGATTATCCATGACGATCTGACCACTTAGGTCTTGCAGCTGCTGCGACCCGTCAGCTTGTTCGATCAACTTGCCAGCAAACGGCGTATTATTTTCAATACGCTCAAAGTAGCTACTGGGTAGAGTTCCGGCGCAATTAATCGTCGCCTGCGCAGTCGTCAAACTTAAAGTAGAAGCAGTAATAGTAAATATAAAAGCAATAAGCAAACGCGCATTAATATAAATAATTTTAAATAGAGTATGCATAAATGTGCCACCTTAAAATTACTTTAGCCATTAACTGGCAATATGATAACAGCCTTGTCCAGTGATTTTACTAAAGCCACCTGAGAGCTTAGTGACTTGAATTTGGGTCAAAATACGCTCTTTTAGCGCCTGCACGTGCGAGATGACGCCAATCAATTTGCCTTCTTGCTGTAAGCTGGTCAAGGTATCGAGGGCGATATCCAGTGATTCCTCATCAAGGGTGCCAAAGCCTTCGTCCAAAAATAACGAATCGACGCGAATATTATGACTGGCCATCTGCGACAGTCCGAGCGCTAATGCTAGGCTGATAATAAAGCCTTCACCGCCAGAGAGATTTTTAGTGCTGCGTCTCTCGCCACCTTGATAGTTGTCAATGACATTGAGCTCGAGCGGACTATTGTCGTCACGCGCCAGCAAATAGCGATCGCTCATTTTATGCAGCTGGGCATTGGCATGGGTCACCATGATATCAAAGGTCAGACCTTGGGCAAAGGTACGATACTTTTTGCCACTGCTTGAGCCTATCAGTTCATTGAGCTGTCGCCAGACTTGCAAGGTGTCTTTTTGATGAGCAATGGCTTGGCGCTGAGCCTGCTGGTTGCCTTTTTTCTCTTCATTGTCTTTGAGCTGTTGGCTCATGGCGCCGATTGCTTCAATCAAGCGCTGCAATTCATTTTGTGCCAATTGCTGCTGCTCAGCCAGCGACTCTCTATCTTCAGTGGTTAAAGGGTTGGCTTTTTTCTCCGCCAGTGCTTGCAAGGTTTGAGTCAATAGGGATTGCGCTTGCTTGAGCGTATCGTTGATTTGCTGCTGCTGCTCGGTTAAGTGATGACGCTCGGCAGCTGGCAGGCGCGCGCGCATGAATTCTGCTTCATCGCTAAAGTCAGAGCTGGCGAGCGCGGTTTTAAAAATATCTTCTTGCGTCGTCAGAGCAGTGCTAGCGGTCGTTAATTGCTCGGCAAGCAACTGCTGCTGTCGTTGTAATTGTTTGAGAGTGAGCTCAGCACTATCTAACTGCCGCTGCGCTACTGCTTGTTCGCTATGCGCCTGTTCAAGGACAGTGCGTAACCTTGCTTCTTCTGCATCAGGATTGATATTCATGTTGCTATTATCATTATCAGTGTTTGGCACATTACCTGCAAAAATATTGTCTGCAAAAATATCGCGCCGCTCAGCCGTTAATTGCGCCAGTGTCTTAGTTTTTGTATTAATTGCTTGCAGCAAATCATCAAGCTCAGTCTCTTCTTTATCTAACTGAGCTTGTTTAGTTTCGATTTGCACGGTCATGCTGCCAAGCGCAGTGATTAGGTTTTGTTGGGCATTTTTATAAGCAGTAAACTGCTGCTTTAGTTGCACCAAACTACTACGCTGCTGACGCAGCGTATCAAGATGAACCTCGTAGTCAGCTTTATTTAACACAACTTGCTGGTCAATACTCGCCAGCAGCGGCTGTAAAACAGCAGGTTTGGTAACGGCATCTAGCTCATACTTGCCCGCAAGATATTTATTTAATATCGCCAATATAGCGTCTTTAAGCTGCGTTAATTCGGCAAAATTCGTCGAGATTTTTTTCTCGATAGCATCCAAAGCCAGCGTGCTTATTTGACTATTGCTCTTAATCTCATGAATATCAGTGACAAGCTGATACTGCTGCTTTTCAAACGTCTCAATGGTTTTATTCGTTTTAGCAAGCTCATCGCTTAGTGCTTCATGTTGTGTAAGCGTGTCTTTTAAAGACTGCTTGCGCTCGCTAAGTTGGTCTTTAATCGTCTCTAGCAATAACAAACCATCTTTTATTAAACTCTCTTTTATCAGGGCGGAATCGGTCGAATCATCAGCTCGCTTAGTCAACAAATCTATATCTATGCCAATTTGGCCAAGCTGAGTCATGCTTGCAGTCACGGCGTTAGAATAGGTTTTAGCCAAAAGCGGCTGTATTAAGTCATTGCTGTCCGCGCCCAGTTTTTTGATCTGCTCATAGAGTGGGGTTTTTTGCTCGTGCAACTGCTTAATCTGATTTTGTGTGGTGGCATATTCAATACGCTGCTTGGAGATGGTTTGTTCTAGCGCATTGATCGTCGTATCCAGCTCGCTTATTTGCTGCTGCGTTTGAGCCACTTCGGATGGCTCTTTGTTCAATACAGGATGATGGGCGCCATAAGGATGCTCGCGCGCACCGCAAAGCGGGCAAGGATCGCCCTCTTTTAGTTGGGTAATATAACGCTCTAAACTGGCAACCTGTTGCCATGAATCGAGCAGCTTTTGCTTATCTTGACGTCGGTCTTTAGCGTCTGCCATAAGCGCTTCGTTGTCAGTAATGCTCGCCGCCAGTTTGGTCAAGGTATCATTAATGGTCGGCAGGGCAGTGTTTATCTTATTGATTTGGCTAGCAAGCGCTTCAATTTGCTGTGCCTTAGAGCTCACTTGCTCTATCTGGCTGTGCGTGTGCTCAATCTGCTCTTGCTCATCACGTATATCAGCCAATGACTGCGTTTGGGTTAATGCTGCCTGCTGTTTTTGCAAAGCGGCTAGCGCTTCACGCGCCTTGGCAATCAAAGCGTTGGTCGCATCTTGCTGCTGCTGACATTGATCAAGATTGGTTTGATATTGGATAGATTGCTGATGATGAGCAATTTTTTCGTTTGCCAAAGCGGCATTGTCTTGCAGCAGCGCTTTTAGGCGGCCGCCATGACTATCAAAATTTGCCGCATCGGTATCTATATCGTGCAAAGCGGCGGCGTCAATCAAATATTTTTCTATCGTTGCTAACTGGGCCTTGTCCTGATTGAATTGGACGGTATGATTTTCTATCTCTTGGCGTAAGCCTTGCGTATTGGTCGCTAGGCGTTGTTTTCTTTGCTGCTGATCATCTAACGCCTGCGTTTTCTGGGCGATTGCGCCATCGAGCTTACGAGCGTGAGCAATTTTTGGTAACGTGATTTGCAGCTCGTCATAGGCGCTCTGCGTATCAGTGTCAGCTGCTTTTAGCGCATTCACTGCGTGCGAAAAGCGCTCTTGTTGCTGCGGCAACTGATGGTTTAGTGCCTGCTGATCATTTTGCAAGCGTTTAACGTCATTACGATTATGGGCAAGTTGACTGTATTGGCTGTCAATCTCCAAGGCTTTATTGGCGGCGTTAAGACGCTTAGCGTCAGGAGCGAAATCTGCCTGCGCTTGCTTGGCAACCGTAACCTCGTTTTGATGATTATCGACGTTCTTTTTTAATTCTGCCACCGTATCGAGCCAATTGATTTGCGCTTGCAGACGTTGATACTGTTGTTGCTGCTTGGTTTGCGCGGTCTGGTGTGAGGTCAGCGTTTCATTAATTAGCGCTTCTTCATCGGCGTCTAACAAAGTTAAACCCTCCAAGCCAAACTGTAGTTTATTTAAAATTTCTTCTTCCGCGCGTTTTTTTTCAAAAACATGGGTCGATATCGTCGCGTAGATATCTGTACCCGTGATTTTTTCTAAGATATCGGCGCGCTCATCGGCCTTAGCCTTTAAAAACGCGGAAAAACTGCCCTGCGCCAGTAAGATTGAACGCGTGAACTGCTGAAAATCCATTCGTGTCAGCTCAACAATTTTTTCTTTGGTGCGTGAGAGTTTGCTTTCTAGTATTTCATCGCCTTTAAGCTTGTCATCTTTGCTATCGGCATTACTGTCATCGTCAGTTTTGGGCGTTACCAAAGCAATCTCATGGGTAGCATCTTGCAAGTTACCATCCGCCTTGCCATAAGCGCGGCGCTGCCCCCAGCGGCAGCGATATTGCGTGCCATTTAAATCAATGACCACTTCCGCGAAACACTCTGCCGTTTGCCGCGTCATGACCTCGTTGCTACTTTTACTGATGTTATTGATCCGCGGCGTCTCACCATATAGCGCCAGACAAATCGCATCCAAAATCGTGGTCTTGCCAGCGCCAGTCTGCCCAGTAATGGCAAATATGCCTTCATTGATAAACGCGGAATCAGCGAAATCGATATGCCATTCGCCCTTTAAAGAGTTTAAGTTTTTGAGTCGCAGTTCGATTAGGCGCATGTGTCGGTCTTTGTCGTTTGAATGGATGGTTGTGCTTGGGCTTTGGAACTTATGTTTTGATGCCGCGCTCATTGCTCATTTATTCAGCTTGAACGTCATCATGGTAGATATTATGGAGTATCTGCTGATAGGCGCTGCGTAATGAGGCTTTTTGGGTATCGGCAATGCCATTGATTTCTAAGCATTTATCAAACACATCAAGCTCATTTAAATCTTGTAAGGTTACAGAAGATTGCTGCTGATTGAGGACTTTATTGTAGGTGCGCGTATTTTTGATTTTTAACACTTCGCAAGTTAAACCCTCAATCATGGCATTCACTTCTTCACGCAGCTCATTGACGATTTCATAACCGTCATAAATCACTTCTAGCCAAATAGACTCTGAGGACTTTAATGATTTTATCGTAGCAGCGATGGTCGTCAAATCACCCGTTATCTGCGCCAATTTTTGAAAACAAGGAATCGGCAGCGAGATTACCTGCATTTGCCGTAACTCATCATGATGCAGTCGTTGGGAAGTTAAATCAGACGTTGTAAAAGTGGAATCAAGCTGCATCGCCTTTGACTGAGTAAAGGGTTCTTCATTGACGTTAATTGCGGCGCTTTCTTCTTGCTCAACAAAGCCAAATAAATCATCCATAAATTCAGGCGTTTGAATGACTGCTTTTTTCGCGACTTTTTCAACCTTACTTGTAGTATTGGCAGGCTGAAGAATAGTACTCTCATCAGACAAAGATTTTTCTACTTCGCCAAACTCTACCAACAACACTTGTTTTTGCTGCTTTGCTTCGCCAAAACCCATGGCGATAGGCGAGCCTGAATAGCGGATATGCTCACAGCCGCCGACGCGCTGCGGCACATGTAAATGCCCCAGTGCCACATAATCAAAGCCATCATCAAACATGTCAGCGGAGATTTGACCGAGGGAGCCGACGTAGAGATCGCGCACGCCATCATCTTCTGTAGTCTTACTACCTGCGGCGAATAAATGCCCCGTCGCAATAATAGGAATATGGCGCTGATGAGCGTCGCTTAAATGCTCCTGTCTTGCTTTGGCAATGCTAGCCACTTCATCATAATGCGCTCGAATACCCTTGATAACATTGGCGTCTTTGCTATCCATAGACTCGCCAGCATGGCTACCACGCACATCGCGGTCGCGCAGATAGGGCACAGCGGCGATAATACAATGCGGTGTGCCATCAATCGCGTCTAAAACCAACACCTCATCATTTAAATCGTCACAAGCAGTACCGATGACATGGACATTTAGAAACTTTAAGACTTTACTGGGGGCATCTAAAAAAGTCGGGGAGTCGTGGTTGCCCGCGACGATGACTATATGCTCGCAGCACAATTTTGATACTTTACCTAAAAACTCATAATACAGCGCTTGGGCTCTGTTACTTGGGGTCATGGTGTCAAAGATATCACCGGCTACGATAAGTACGTCCACTTTTTGCGCGCTAATGGTCTCTTGTAGCCAACTTAAAAAGGCTTCAAATTCCTCATAACGCATGCGCCCATAAAGTCTGCGTCCCAAATGCCAGTCGGAGGTATGAAGAATAGTAAGCGGTTTAATAGCAAATGCAGGCATAAGTGAACTTAATAATGGTTAGAAGACTGCGATTATTCTAGCAAGAATTGCTGTGGTTTGCTGTGCTTATAAACTTGTGATTGATTCACTGTGAAAAAGACGGAAAGACTTATTCAGCATTGATGAGTAAATTGAACTTTGGTCAGTAAAATGCTCATCAAATGCAAGAAAATGGGTATCGGTGATGTCATAAGAGTAAGAGTTAAAAAAGTCTAGCGGTCTATTATTAGTAGTTCCATTATACCAGTCTGTTTTAAGTGGTCTGTTAATAGGTTTTAAGGGTGAAATTACTGGTTCCGTTGGGGTATACTCTCTATTGAAAAGCCTTGAATCAAAGGCTATCACTGGCTATTTAGAGAGCTCAAATTACCCTTTTCCTCATCCACTTACAAAATAGCATACAAGCCATAAATATGATGAATAAAAAACCAGCTCTGCTTGTATCAGACAAAAACCTAAAGTTAGTAACTCAATTTTTGATGATAACTTATGTTCTTTGTTTATTATTGCCTGCTTACAAACTAAGTATAATGGTAGGAGATGGTCAAGACGGTGGAGGTATGGGTACTCTAATATTGGGTACGTTATACTTACCTTTTGGTCTGATGTATGGAGACTACGGGATATTAGCTATTTGTGGTAACTATATATTCTTCTACCTTGTTATTCGGTTACTTACCATACCAAACTATTCGACCAAATTTTCAGTCATTTTAGCGATCTTGTTGTTATGTTCGATAGCTTTAAGTTTCTATGATGTTTATCCCGTTGGCTACACTTCAAACGGGCATATAGTGGCATGGGGATATGGTGCTTTTGCTTGGTATTTTAGTTTGTGTGCCATGTCTTTTTTAATACTTTATCGTTTTTTTGTTAAAAAAACACCGCATATTTCATGGTTTATATTGGTATTGGTAGTAAGCTTCTTGTGCTCTCTAGGTTTGCGATATTATCAATATCACTATTGGGCCGATGAATACCACAAAAAGTATTTCTTTGACGCTGTATGGTTGATGCGTATGCGTATGCTGAGCCACATTGGGATTGTTTAAGATTCAACAATCTAAGAGAGTATGGAAATTCCGAGGTGCTTCATACATCTGCCAGATCGATTCCTGTATAGCGCACCGATCATGATTAGAATATGTATGATAAGTACACCATGAAGTACACTGTGACTGTTTCAACCAGTTAAAACGTTGATACCATTAGCCTACAGCCAAATATTCTAGTCCTCACTAGGGTACCGAATTAGTTAAAGCACCTAATTGGTTCCTCGTAGGTATACCTTTAACAAACTATTATTATGTCAACGTCATAGAGGTTTTTGATGCTCTCTACAATCTCGATAGTCGCTTGACCTTAATCGCACTTAACCAATTACTAGTTGCTCCACATCATCAGCGGTCGCCAAATTAGTGACCATTGATAGCGCATGTGCTTGCTGGCTAGTAGGGGCTTTTGCCGCCGCTGTCTTGCCACCGCGCAACCAATTATCATCGGTATCAGCAGCATTTTGGTTGTTTTGCTCATTGTCTACATGATACCAAGCCAAGTCATGATGTAGGGCGACCACATCTCCCATAATCAGCAGAGCAGGCGTGGGTAGCTGATTTTTTTCTTGCAATTCAACAATATTGGCAAGCGTACCAGTCAATACTTGCTGATTGGGCATACTGGCATTAGAGACAATGGCGATTGGGGTATCGCTACTACGTCCAGCATCAATTAAACCTGTCGTCAAACGTGCCAGTGAATGCAGCCCCATATAAAACACCACAGTTTCGTCGGTATTTAAAAAGCTTTTAAAGTTACTGTTTGGCGTGCCAGCCTTCAAAAACCCCGTGACAAAACGTACCGACTGCGAGTGATCGCGGTGTGTGAGCGGAATACCAGCATAACTGGCAGCGGCATTGGCAGCGGTAATACCGGGTACGACCTGATAAGGGACGCCATGCGCACGCAAGCTTTCAATCTCTTCACCGCCGCGTCCAAAGATGAAAGGATCGCCGCCTTTTAAACGCACCACACGGCGACCATCTTTTGCGCTATTGATTAATAGCTCATTGATGCCAAGCTGAGCGACGGCATGGTTGCTACGTTTTTTACCGACAAATACTTTGTCAGCATCGCGGCGGCATAAATCCAATACTTGCGGTGATACTAACGCATCATAATAGACGATATCGGCTTGCTGCATAAGACGTAGGGCTTTAAAGGTCAGCAGCTCTGGATCACCGGGGCCTGCACCGACGATATAAACTTCACCCATTGGATTTTTTACGGTGTGAGATTCTGTAGATGTATTACCTGCTGTACTTTTTTCATTGATAGCAGGTGCAGTGTTATCTAAATCCGCTTGCAGTCGCGCCGCTGCTGCATCTTCATTGCCAGCAAACATCAGCTGACTGACTTCACCTTCAAAAGTGCGCTCCCAGAACTGACGACGTCCTGTCAGCGTTGGGATTTTGGTTTTTACCTCATCCCGAAAGTCACCAGCCAGCTTGGCCAATTTGCCATAACCTTGCGGGATTAACGTCTCTAGACGTGCGCGCAGTAAACGTGCCAGCACCGGCGCTTTGCCATTGGATGAAATGCCAATCACAATTGGATTACGATCGACGATGGCTGGGAAAATAAAGTCGCATAAATGCGGCGTATCAACGACGTTGACGGGAATATTCAGCTCGCTGGCATCAGCATGAATTTGATGATTGAGCGCTTCATCATCCGTTGCGGCGATAATGACGCGTGCGCCAGTCATATAAGCTTTATTGTAGTTTTCATAAATCAGTTCGTGCTTGGCTTTGTCCTTAGTATGGCTGAGCAAAGCTTGTATTTCAGCACTGATAGTTGGTGCAAGAATCGTGATCGCAGCACCAGCGCGCCTGAGTAAGTCAGCTTTACGTAGCGCGACATCACCGCCACCAACGATCAGTACTTTGCGGTCTTCTAATTTAAAAAATAGCGGAAAGGTGTTCATAGCATCACCAATGATTCAGTCAATATAAAATATGTCATCATTATGCGGTATCACGCGCTACGTCTCATGCAGTGAATTGGCATTAACATATTCGTTTTTGTCATGTTGCTGATGGTTTTTTGCTAAGATGTGGAATAGCTGGGGAATAAAAACGTAGAAACGTGGCAGAAAAAAACCACAAGCTCACTTTTAAGCTTGTGGCTGATGTGGATTCTAAGTCTTATATTTACATGGATAGTGTTTAACGTACTGCCAAAGTCTACTCAAACTCACTTAGCATCTTAGTAATGCGGGCATCTTTTTGTTGCCAAATGTCCTCGAGCCAATCAAACATCATTTCTTTAGTGGCTTCATCACGGTCATAGCCGCCATCCATAATGGCCGCAAATAACTCGTCCGGTATGGTTAAGCGCGTCACATCGACGCCCAAGCGACGAATATTACCTTTCCATAAATCATCATAGTCAGGCGCACCGTCGGGATAGACGATAGTCACGTCTAAAATCGAATCCAATTCATTGCCTAACGCATTAAGCGCCAATGACAACCCGCCAGCGCGTGGTTTTAATAAATGCTCATAAGGTGAGCCTTGCTTATCATGTTTTTCTTTAGTAAAGCGCGTGCCTTCTAAATAGTTTAATAACGCGAAAGGTTTGTTTTTTAATTGACGACAGGCGCGCTTTGCTTCTTCGATATCCTTACCTTTGAGGGCAGGATTTTTGGCAATCGCTTCTTTAGAGTGACGACGCATCATTGGGAAGTCTAAAAAGTAAAAGGCTTGACCGATAACGGGAATATAAATCAAATTAAACTTGGTGAAAAACCTTGTTAGAGGCAGGGTGTCTTGGCTGATATATTGCACGATACTGGTATCGACCCACGACTGATGGTTACTGACCAAGAGATACTGCTTATCTTCGCTTAGACCATCGGGCAGGTTGATGTGCCAGTCTTTATGAGGTAGGGCGTGGTCGATAACGGCATTATTAGTATTAATCCAATACTTAGTAATTGCAATTAAGGCATCATCAGTCAGTTTTGACCCAGTCAATACTTTCGCCGCGCCCATAGTCCAGACCGGTAGACCAACCAACGCACTATTGGCGGTGAGGACGCCAGTACCCGTCAAAAAAGAGGCAGCCTTGCCGACAGCTGGCAATTTATCATGCAGTTTTTCATAGAATGAATCGATTTTTTTTATTAAAGGCATATCAAATGTCCGTATTGATGAGTGTGGCAAAGCCATGATCGAGCTTGATGATAAAAAGGCGCACAAGTAGCCGCAGCGATGGGCAGCTTCGTCCATAGTTTAGCGTTAAAAGAGTGGCTTAACGTTTAATGTGAGGTTGCGCCAGCTTTGAAGCCATAGAATACCTTAATGTTAGCCGATAAAACGTTAAGAAAACGTTATTTATGCAACTAAAAGGCTAGATATGTGCCAGTTATTAGCTGATTAAAAATGTCTAACATAGCCTAACATTCACAGTTCGATGACTATGTTAATCCAACCTAGATGTGATCAGATAGAAAAAAGTTTTATTTACAATATAAAAAACAAGGATGAACATGATGAAATTACAAGACAGGGTGGCTATTATATTTGGCGGTACCTCAGGACTAGGCGAAGCGACTGCAAAAGCGTATGCCGATGAAGGGGCAAAGGTCGTCGTCACGGGTCGCGATGAAGAAGACGGCAAACGTATTGTCAAAGACATAACCGATAAAGGTCAAGACGCTCTCTTTGTGCATGGCGATGTGACCAAAAAAGCAGAGATTCAAGCGGTGGTTGATAAAGACTTATACGATAAATTGATGGCAATTAATGTCAAAGCGCCATACCTCGCCTCAAAAGCGGTGATTCCGCACTTTATCAAGCAAGGACGTGGAGTTATCATCAATGTTGGCTCACAAGCCACGCAAATGGCAGGCCCCGGCGGTTCCGCTTATGTGACTTCCAAGCATGCGGTGTTAGGATTTACCAAACAATTGGCATTTGATTTTGGCAGTCAAGGGATCAAAGTAAATATTCTATCGCCGGGCTTTATCGAAACGCCTATGACCGATGGTATTGATGATGAGCGCTTAAATCGTATCCCAGCCCAGCGCGCTGGCAAGCCCGAAGAGATTGCAGCGCTCGCGGTATTTTTGGCGTCTGATGACTCAAACTATATGCATGGCTCGAACGTCTTTATGGATGGTGGTTGGATTCTCGGTCGTAAATAACGTTCTAAAAAGCTATAATCTTAAGCTATCTAAGTGTAAAAAGCCCTCTTAAATGATAAGAGGGCTTTTTAATTTCACAGGTTAAGAATAAAGCTTAAAGCTGCGTATGCAAACCACATTCACGGCTTTCTTCAACTTTGGTTGGATCAAAGTAATCAAACTCGTTAGGCAAGTTATGCTCTTCAAGATAGACGTCTAAATCCGCGTCTGTTTTTTCAAATAATGGTGCAACTTTTAACACGCCGTCTTTTGATAAACTCAGCACATCAAGACCTTGGCGAAATTCCGTTTGATCTTTACGAATGGCGTTAAACCAGACATCAGGTTTCAGCTCATCTAGCGCACGGCGGAATGGCTCAAGTTTTACTTGGTCCGTGAATTCATCATGCTGCGGATTATCAATGCCTGGGATACCGTTCATGGTTGCGTCACGATAGGCAGCCGTTTGCTTAGGAATATAAGTGATGACGTTTAAATTCAAATCACGGATGACTTTATTGGCAAATTGATAGGTCGCATCAGTATTGTAGCCAGAATCTACCCACAATACCGTGATATCAGGGCGCTGTTTAGCAACCAAATGCAAAATCGCGGACTCATACGGGCGGAAATTGGTGGTGATAATGGGGTTTTTTGCTTGGCTAAGCGCCCATGCGACGATTTCTTCTGGTGATTTACCTTTTAATTCTTGGTTGGCTTGATCGATATCTAGATTTGGGTGTAATTGGCTCATGATGGATTCCTTAGGGGTAAAAAATATATAAATGATTGATAATAAGTAAGGTGGTGAATATGAATATTAAGCACCAGCAAACATCGGTAGGTCGGCGGCGTTACGACCGTCATAACTACTGGCAAGCGCATTAAATGCTTGACTGATATCAGAGATAGAGTGCAAATCATGCGCGCTTATCACAAAACTGTCGGCGCCTGCGCGTAGCAGATAGGCGATTTGATCGCGGCCAAACTTGCCAGCCATACGAATCTCGCCTCGATAGCCCATTTGGCGTAAGGTTTGGGCGTAACTAAAACCACGTCCGTCCGTGAAAGCGGGGACGTGAATCACAATCAAATCTTGCTGTAATAAAAACTCTGGAATACGCGTCAGCACCTCGGTATCGCTATCGGATGTCACCCAGACACCAGTACGGCTGATATGCTCGGCTAACAATTCACGTACTTGTAATAGTAGTCCGCCTGCAATATTGCCTTTAGCATCTAATAAATCAGCAAGCGGTAAAACGACTTCGAGTTTTTCTTGTTTTTGCAGCAGCTCTAGCAGTGATATATGAGTGAGTGCAATGCCGTCTGGTAGCTCATTGGTGCTAAGCGCAAGCCAAGTGTCAGTCTCACTGATATCGGTGCCATCGCTATTGAACACATGGTGATTAGCCATAGACCTTCTCCTTAAAAGGAGCAATACCAATACGGTCAACTAAGTCGCCAAAGCCTTCGACATCATTGTCATTACTGACGCGCTGCTCAAGGTAGACGTCGATTATCTTTTGTATCGTTGTCGCTACGGCATCGGTTGGTACAGCCTTGCCCAATATCTTACCGAGTTTGGCGTCGTTGCTAGAGTTACCGCCGAGGCTGATTTGATACCAGTATTCGCCTTTTTTATCGACCCCAAGGATACCGATATCGCCGGTATGGTGATGGGCGCAGGCATTCATACAGCCAGACATATTGAGGCGAATCTCACCTAAGTCATAAAGGTAGTCAAGATCATCAAACTGCTTTTCGATTTGCTCAGCGATATTGTGGGTTGTGGCATTGGCAAGCGAGCAAAAATCCCAGCCTGGACAGACGATCATATCGGTTAGGGTATTGATATTTGGACGAGCCAAATGTAGCGCCGCCAGCTGCTGCCATAATTCGTACAAGCGGTTGGTTTGTACATCGGCAAAGACCAGATTTTGCTGATAAGTGCCGCGCAGCTCGCCAAAGCTATGTTCATCAGCGAGGTCGGCGAGGGCGTCCATTTGCGACTCAGTAATATCACCTGACGGTACGTAGCGTCCGTCGACCAAGCCTGCTTTTAACGAAATGACCACCGCGCGGTAGCCTGCGATTTTATGCGCCACGGTATTTTGCTGATACCAATTGGCAAAGTCTTTATCAGCCTCTAGTTGCTGCTGCAAGTCCGACTGCACTTGTAGCGCATCAAAACTTAAGTAATCAGGCTCGGTAAAATAGCTGCTGGCCTTGTCAAAGTTGGCATCGGTCAAGGTCAACGGCCCATCTTTGATATTGGCTTCCCATTCAGCATCGACCAATTTGGCAAACGCAGGGCCGCCCATGCTATCGACCAATATCTTGATACGCGCTTTGAATTTATTGTCGCGGCGACCATGCAGATTATAGACACGCAAAATAGCATCTAAATAGCTGAGCAGATGCTGGCGCGGTAAAAATGTATTGATGGTTTTGCCAATCACTGGCGTACGTCCAAGTCCGCCCCCGACAATCACCTCAAAGCCAAGCTCGCCTGCGTCATTTTTCTTTAAATGTAGACCAATATCGTGGACTTGCGTCGCCGCGCGGTCTTTTGCCGTTCCAATCACGGCAATCTTAAATTTACGCGGTAAAAAAGCAAACTCCGGATGAAAGGTTGACCACTGGCGAATAATCTCGCAATAAGGACGCGGATCGGCGATTTCTTCCTTATGAATACCCGCATAAGGGTCGGTGGTGGTATTACGGATACAGTTGCCCGAGGTTTGGATCGAGTGCATTTGCACCGATGCCAATTCGGCCAAAATATCTGGCACTTCTTCAAGTTTTGGCCAGTTCAGCTGCATATTGGTACGCGTGGTAAAGTGGCCGTAACCTTTATCATATTTACGAGTAATCTCAGCCAATTTGCGTAATTGATAGGTTGCCAGCAAGCCATAAGGCACGGCTATACGTAGCATCGGTGCGTAGCGCTGGATATACAGCCCGTTTTGTAAACGCAGCGGTAAAAACTGCTCTTCTGGCAGCTCACCTGCCAAAAACCGCTCGGTTTGGTCGCGAAACTGGGCGACTCGTTCCTCTACCAAGGTTTGGTCAGCGTAATTATATTGATACATGACGTAATCTCAATTTTGTTTTTAACTTAAAAAGCCGCGACGAAAATGATCTGCGTGTGATCGCTTGTATTGCCAATCGCAAGGTAAACAATTCAGAGTCACATCATATAAGCTTAAATCTATAAACATAAATTCCTTTAAGACATATCCATATCCAAACACAGCATAAATTTTCATAACCAAAGTTAGGTAGCCTATGTTTATCAAATTTAAGCGCTCATTCTCCTGACCAACTATCTCTCAATTTCATTATTAAGGTTTTAAAAATGACATCTACCAATCCCTCTTCCTCAAAACTTGTTCCGCCGCACGGCAGCAGCGAGCTAAAACCATTACTATTAAAAGGTGAGGCGCGCAAGCAAGCATTAAAGCTTGCCAGCACGTTGCCGACGATTACCTTAAGCTCTCGTGAGCGTGGCGATTTGATTATGCTTGGGATTGGCGGCTTTACCCCGTTAAATGGTTTTATGAATCAGGCAGATTGGCAAGGCGTGGTGGATAATATGCGATTGCAAAGTGGGATCAACGCTGGCTTGTTTTGGCCGATTCCTATTACCTTATCAGCGCCAAAAGCAACCGCCGACAGCCTAAACCAAGGTGATAAAGTCGCATTGGTTGCGAAAGATGGCGAGATTATGGGTATTTTGACGGTAGAAGAGACTTATACCATCGATAAAGCCCATGAGTGTCAGCAAGTCTTTACCACTACGGACAGCGAGCATCCGGGCGTACAGCAAGTACTTAACCAAGGTGAGGTAAACATCGCAGGTAGTGTTGAAGTACTAAGCGAAGGTGAGTTCCCAACCTTATACCCAGAGATTTATAAGACGCCTGCTGAAACTCGCGCTATTTTGGATGCCAAAGGCTGGAAAACGGTTGCTGCCTTCCAAACGCGTAATCCAATGCACCGCTCGCACGAATACCTTGCCAAGATTGCTATCGAGATTTGCGACGGCGTATTGATTCATTCACTACTCGGCGCGCTAAAACCGGGCGACATCCCAGCCGAAGTGCGTCAAGAAGCTATCAAGACCTTGATTGATAATTACTTTAGAGCAGACACTGTTATCCAAGCTGGGTATCCGCTCGATATGCGTTATGCTGGACCACGCGAGGCGCTACTACATGCGGTATTCCGCCAAAACTACGGCTGTAGTCATCTGATTGTTGGTCGTGACCATGCGGGCGTCGGTGATTATTATGGCGCGTTTGATGCGCAAACCATCTTTGAATATGTTGGTAAAGATGACTTGATTACCCAGCCGTTAAAAATTGGCTGGACGTTTTGGTGTAATGCTTGTAATGCCATGGCTTCTGATAAAACCTGCCCGCATGAAGCATCTGAGCATGTCAAAGTATCAGGCACCAAGCTACGTAAAGCGCTATCAGAAGACCTCGATGTACCAGAGAACTTTAGCCGTCCTGAAGTGCTAGAAATTTTGCGTGACTACTACGCCGGTATCGCAAAAGAGGAGCGTGCTGAGGTGAAGTTGGTCGGTGCCTCTGCAGTATAAGAACCTTAATATTTAAAGAAGATAATGCGCAAGAAAAAAGGTGTCAGAGTAACTATCTGGCACCTTTTTTATCATCTCATTTTATTATCTAAAATAGGCAATTAAAACTATTAATTGAGCGCTAAATCACCCTCAAGCTTTTGATACTCGCCAACGAATGAGGCTCCACCCGAACAAAAATAATTCAGCGCGTACTTATCTTGGCTATCAATGGTCAACGCATCATCCTTAAACTGGAAAAAGGCGGTACTGTCATTGACCTTAGTTTGAAAAATGACACCGTGCGCCTCGTCTTGTCCCATTAATGTCGCTTTACCATCGAAGTGACAAGTTGGTTTTTTCACATCACCACGCGCTCGCACCTTAATATCAATTTGCTCGCCATTGTCTGCGCCGTCAGCTCTTATCATCACACCCACCCAATCATAGCCTTGGGCACGCTTGGCATAACCGTCAGAGGCGTAATCGCCAACGACCGTCTGCACCGCTGGTGTGACAGCAGCGTTTGGTTGCTGAATCGTTTGGTTATTAACGCTTGGCGTTACGCTATTACAGCCACTTAAGGCCAATAAAGCGATAGAGGTCGTTAAAATACCAACAAAAAAGCGTGAGTGACAGGCATAACGAGGTGGAGACTTGATCATTGCATTACCTTTAATAAAGGGGTTAGTAAACAGGAAATAAGTGAAAGCGGATGAGCTAAGTTTTATCAGTACGTCGCCTGATATACAACAAGCTAAGGGATAATATCGACTCTATAAAGGCTCGTCTAGAGCCTAAGCAATACCGTAACTTACTCAAAAGTGTCTGCTTATCACAAAACTACAAAAATACCGAGGAAAAACAAGCGCTTTAGAATAACTAATAAAATTACTTATGCCAAGTTAATAACTCGATAAGCGTATTTGTCACTAAGCAATTGTCTCACAGGCTGTTAACATATTGCTCATTATCCATAGAACCGAATTTCGAAACGCAAGGTTTTTATCCCTATTATTAAAGAACAACGTTCCTATTCATTAGAGAAAACTTATTAGAGAACAACGTTCCTATCGAGAGCGAATATGCAGCCAAATAAAAAGAGCGGTCAAAAAATATCTCACAAGCATATCAATGCGCGTGCTCCTTTCGCCATTCAACCTAAAATTATCGGCACAGCGCTCACCAATCGCTTTAGTTTTACCGTCAATCTTGCCAGCAGTTTTGGTCTTGGTATTATGCTCGCAGCGGCGGTACTGATCACAGGCTGCAACCCTACCGAAGCCAACCAAAATGACACCGCCAATGAGGCAAAAAATATTGATTTATTAAATGTGTCTTATGATGTGTCACGCGACTTTTATAAAGACTACAACCCGTTGTTTAATGCAAATTATCAGCAAAAACACCCAAGTATCAAGGTGAATATCAACCAATCGCACGGCGGATCGAGCAAACAAGCGCTAGCGGTTGCCAATGGCTTGCAGGCAGACGTCGTTACTTTAAACCAAGAAAGCGATATGAATTTGCTGGTTGAAAAAGGCTTGGTTGCTAGCGATTGGCAGCAGGCGTTGCCAAACAATGCCGTGCCTTATACCAGTACTATGGTACTCCTAGTTCGTGCGGGCAACCCAAAAGGTATCAAAGATTGGTCAGACTTAGCCCGTGACAATATTGCCGTAGTATTGCCAAATCCCAAGACCAGTGGCACGGCGCGTTATGCCTTTTTGGGCGCTTATGGCTATGGCTTACATCATTTTAAAGAAAAGGTGCAAAGCCCCGCCAAAACCAATACTTTTATCAAAAAACTACTGGCAAACGTCGTCACCTATGACAATGGCGCGCGCGCTGCCACCACGACCTTTACCCAGCGCGGTCTTGGTGATGTTTTAATCACCACCGAAAACGAAGCGCATCTGGCTGCTAAGCAGTTTGCCAAAGGTCAGGTCGATATCGTGTATCCAAGTTACTCTATTGTGATTGCCAACCCTGTGGCTGTCGTTAAAACCGTAACCGATAAAAAAGGCACCACCGCCGCGGCAAATGACTATTTAACAGGCCTATGGTCGACGCCCGCACAAGAGCTGATGGCACAGATGTATATGCGCCCTAGTAATGCCAAGGTGCTTGCCGCACACAGCAAGACCTTACCTGAAATTGCAACCTTTGAGCCTGTGACGGTATTTGGCGATTGGGACAGTATCATGGCGACGTTCTTTGTCGATGGCGGGCGTTTTGATCAGTTAGCGAAAGCGAAGTAGAGCAGAGTTTTGAATAGTTATAAGCAATTTTTATTAGCAAATAATACAAGTGTAAAGGCTATTTAAGAGATTGCTCGTTTAAGTGCTTGATAAGGCTGTATTTTAATCACTATTACTTCATTATTCCATTTTGGCAATAACATACGCATATTCATCATTAAACATAATAAGCTGGCGCTGTTAGCATACTTGCATCATTTAATAAATATCATCTAACAGACACCTTTGAGGGATTTATGAAAGACGCAGCAGGCTATCAACAAAGAAGTAAAACACTTAACGTCTTGAGCATTGCAGGCGTTGCATTGACCTTGGGTCTTGCGGGCTGTAGCAATAACGAAAAGACAGAAACGACTGCTAATGCAGAAGGCACGCCAGCTGCCGCAGAAGGACAAAACATCGAACTGCTAAACGTCTCTTATGATGTGGCACGTGATTTTTATAAAGACTACAACCCATTATTCGTTGAGCACTATAAAAGCGAGAATCCTAACAGCAATATCTTAATCAAGCAATCGCACGGCGGCTCAAGTAAGCAAGCCCTGTCGGTGGCTAATGGTTTACAAGCCGATGTGGCGACCATGAACCAAGGCTCTGATATCGAATTACTTGAGGAAAAAGGCTTGGTTGAGGCTGATTGGGAAAGCAAATTCCCAGACAACGCCGTACCTTTCACCAGTACTATCGTATTTTTGGTGCGTAAAGACAATCCAAAAGGTATTAATGATTGGCAAGATTTGACCAAAGAAGGCGTTGAGATTGTCATGGCCAATCCAAAAGTCACGGGTAATGGTCGTTATGCCTTCTTAGGCGCTTATGGTTATGGTTTGCATGCCTTTAATAAAGATGAAACTAAGGCCAAAAACTACGTCAAAGACATGCTGAAAAACGTCAAAGTCTATGAGAATGGCGGACGTGCAGCGACGACGACGTTTGTTCAGCGTGGTATCGGTGATGTCTTGGTCACCTTTGAAAATGAAGCCAACTTGGCCGCCAAAGATTTTGGTGCAGGGCAAGTCGATATTGTTTATCCAAAATACTCTATCAAGTCTGAGAGCCCAGTCGCTGTTGTGAAAACCGTGACTGACAAAAAGGGCACCACCGATGCGGCAAAAGCCTATCTTGATTACTTATGGAGCGAGCCTGCACAGCAATTGGCCGCTAACTTATACTTGCGCCCAAGCGTGAAGAGTGTGCTTGATAAAAACAGCGATAAATTGCCACCTATCGATACTTTCCGTCCAAACGATGCCTTTGGTACGTGGGATGAAATCATGAGCACTTACTTTAGCGATGGCGGCGTATTTGATCAATTGGCCGTTAATGCGCCAAAGTAAGCCGCTAGTACGCTGACTGATTGCGCCATTTATAAATTTTCTTAAATAACGTTTGAATAGTCAGTTTTACCGTAACGTCCAAGCACCTAAAGGACATGGCTACCCACGCTATGTCCTTTATCGCTTACACAGACCCCTAATAAATACATCTGATAGCACGTGGTGCTTACAAGCAGCAAATAAGCGCCAGCAGTTAGGCAATAGGACATCACTATGAGTGCAACAACTTCTCCTGCCAGCAAACCCATCAAGAAAGGGTGGCTGACGCGCTTGCGTCAACGCAATGTGCTACCAGGGTTTGGACTAAGCATGGGCATCACCGTCTTTAGCTTATCGTTACTGGTGGTGCTACCGTTTGCCATGATGGCCTATACCACGACACAGATGGGCTGGACGGGTTTTTGGGAAACCATTACCCAGCCGCAAGTCACTGCTGCTATCAAACTCAGTTTATGGATGTCGTTTTTGGCGATGCTCACCAATATGGTGTTTGGTACGCTGGTCGCTTGGGTGCTGGTACGTTATGAGTTTTGGGGTAAGTCGTTGATTAATGCCTTGGTTGATTTGCCATTCGCACTACCGACAGCCGTTACCGGTATCTCGCTTGCGACCCTTTATGCCCCCAATGGTTTAATCGGCCAATGGTTTGCCAAATTTGATATTCAAGTGGCCTTTACGCCGCTCGGTATTTGGCTCGCTTTAGTGGTCGTCAGCTTCCCGTTTATCGTCCGTGCGGTGCAGCCAGTGCTTGCAGAATTGTCCGTTGAATTCGAAGAAGCGGCGGCGGTATTGGGTGCCAATCGATTTACGACCTTTCGTAAGGTAATTTTGCCAGAGCTATTGCCGGCTTTACTGATGGGCGCTGGCATGATGTTTGCCCGCGCCACTGGCGAGTATGGCTCGGTGATTTTTATTGCTGGTAATATTCCGATGCAGTCTGAGATTTTACCTTTAATCATTATTAGTAAGCTTGAGCAGTTTGATGTGCAAGGCGCATCCGCTGTCGCACTCTTTATGCTACTGATTTCGTTTGTGATTTTATTGACCATTAATATCGTACAGTGGAAGCTGTCGCGCCGTGTAGGAGCCCGCTAATGCAAATCTCTAATAGCTACGACTACCAAAGCAATCCAGCGACCAAAGACACGCCGTGGATACGCCGTACTTTTATTGGTATCGCTGTGTTGTTTATGGTGGCGATGTTGGTGGTGCCACTTTTAGCAGTGTTCTATGAAGCCTTTAAAAACGGTTGGCAGTTGTATATTGCTTCACTGGTTGACCCTGAAGCTTTGCAGGCAATTAAGCTAACTTTAATTACTGCCGCTATCGTGTTGCCGATTAATATGGTGATGGGTATTGCAATAGCTTGGCTAGTGACCCGTTATCAGTTTAAAGGTAAGCAGCTGGTGACCACCTTGCTTGATTTACCGTTTTCGGTATCTCCGGTGGTGGCAGGTTTGATGTTTGTGCTGCTATTTGGTCTAAACTCTAGCATTGGCGACTGGCTTGAGAGCATGGGCTTTCAGGTGATTTATGCCGTACCAGGAATTATTTTAGCGACGTTATTTGTGACCTTTCCATTTGTCGCCCGTGAGCTAATTCCTCTGATGCAGACCCAAGGTGATAGTGAAGAGCAAGCAGCTTTAACCTTAGGCGCTAGCGGTTGGCAGACCTTTTGGCATGTGACACTGCCCAATATCAAATGGGCGCTACTGTATGGTTTGATTTTGACCAATGCGCGCGCGATGGGCGAGTTTGGCGCAGTAAGCGTGGTATCTGGTCATATCCGCGGCGAAACCAACACCATGCCACTATTGGTTGAGATTGCTTATAACGATTATAACTTTACTGCCGCCTTTGCCTTGTCTAGTTTACTGGCTGCCTTGGCGCTGTTAACGCTATTGATACAACAAGTGATGACCAAGCTGCAAGAGCGCAAATTCGCCAAGTCTGAGCGTCTAGCAAGTGCGCCTGAATTGCCAGTGAGTGCCAACGCTCACAACGCTGGCAATGCTAGCAATACGTCAAACACTAAAGGTGCTAAGAAAGCGCAGGATACAGATGCCACTTTAGCAAAAAGCACAGGCAATTTATAAGCGCTATTTTACAAATCTATCAGCATTAAAGGCATCTGCTAAGCCAAAAATATAATAAGAGAACCCATTATGAGTATCGAGATTCGCAACGTTAATAAAAAATTTGGTAACTTTACCGCCTTAGATGATATCAATATAACCGTGCCAACAGGCAAGTTGACGACGTTGCTTGGTCCGTCAGGCTGCGGTAAAACCACCTTGCTGCGTATCATTGCAGGTTTAGAATATGCGGACTCTGGGCAAATATTATTTGATGAGCTCGATGTCACCAATACGCCGGTGCAAAAGCGCCATATTGGTTTTATGTTTCAGCACTATGCGTTATTTCGCCATAAAAACATCGCCGATAATGTCGGCTTTGGCTTAACCTTGCTACCGAAGAATGAGCGTCCGAGTAAAGCGGATATCAATAAGCGCGTTGCTGAATTGCTAGACCTAGTACAGCTGCCGCAAGTTGCCAATGCCTACCCGCATCAATTATCAGGTGGTCAGCGTCAGCGTATCGCGCTGGCACGAGCCTTGGCAGTAAAGCCAAAACTATTATTACTCGATGAGCCGTTTGGCGCGCTAGATGCCAAAGTCCGTAAAGAGCTGCGCACTTGGCTAAAAAATATCCACCACGAGCTGGGTATTACGAGCATTATGGTAACCCATGACCAAGAAGAGGCGCGGGCGGTATCGGATGAGATTGTGGTGATGAATCAGGGCCGCGTCGAGCAAGTAGGGACGTCAGAGGAGCTGATTCACCAGCCAGCAAACGCCTTTGTCAGTGATTTTTTAGACCTAGTCTAATTTAGGCTCAAAGGCGTATTTATATTAAGGGCGTATTTTAAAACAACGCTTAAAAACAAAAAAGACCTATCAATGATAGGTCTTTTTTATGTGCTCAATTATTTGTCGTTAGACTTTCTCAATCTGCTTTTTTTGACATTAAGCAGGCTTTGGCATATTGATGTCTTTAGTTGATATTTGCTTATAGGTGATTTCTAAAATATCTTGGCACCATTCTGGCAAATCATCAGACACCTCATACCACATCCACGTCCCATCACGAACACAGCTTAAAATGCCCAGTTTTTTCAAATGATTTAAGTGGCGCGAGATAGTCGGCTGCGGCTGATCGAGTATTTCTACCAATTCACCAACACAGCGCGACTCTTTGTTAAATAAGATTTGAAAAATCTTTAAGCGCGTTGGGTCAGACAAGACTTTAAATAACTCAAGCGGCTGTATCGTAGAATTATTATTAGACATAGAACAATTCCAATATAGATTTAGTTAATAGGGGGTCAATATAACAGCAGTTAACGGTAAAATCGATTAAAAAATGAGCAGATTTACAGTTCGTCGCTATTTTACTACCTTTGGTACTTTGTGGTTACACCTAAGACTGTATTCAGTTACATGGATAAAGTTAGGGTAATATATCTTTTAGCCGTACCTAATATGACGGATAAATATACCAAACACTATTGTAAATGGTAATAATTATCGTTATTATAAAGCATAACCAGCTAGATATTCATAGTAGGAGCCGCACATGTACGTATGTATCTGTAACGACGTCAAAGATAAACAAATCAAAGCTGCCATTGCTTCAGGCATTGACACATTAGAGGGGTTAAAAGACACCCTTGATGTAGCGACGTGCTGTGGCTGCTGCGAACCTATGGTCAACGACTTTCTTGACGAACATCATGCCAAGCTTGATGCGTTGGCCTACGCAGTTTAAGAGACAGCTTAAGTATTTGCCTGTTTCCACTTCTATTGCCAATCCGTTCAAATCACGTTTCTGCTTTCCCTCTATCTGTAGTGTTTTAGCCGCCAATTCGCCTTTATCCGCGTTCAAATCGTCTTTTTAGGGTTGTTTATGGTTAAAAGCCATCACCATAAAAGACGATAAGTAACTCAAAAGGCTAGTGCGGCTATCCCTTATCTCTGTTTGCCTTTATAGATGGTCTCTTAAGATTACTCGCTAAACGCTATTGGTGTAAGCGAGTTAATTATAATTCTCAATTAGCATCTTATTCTTAGTTCATATCGTTACAAGCGCTACGGCGTGCCTATGCTACTATATCTGCCTAACTTTGTAAGACGTTTGATGGGTTTTAATCTTTACTGATTAGTTTACGAATGGTACTTTAACTATATCTATTATTATGAATGTATTGTTAGGTAAATAAAAACATAGGAGTATGAATCATGATAGGCAGCCAAAAGGTCATTGATTATTTAAATTTTTTATTAGGTGGCGAGCTTGCGGCTCGTGATCAGTACTTCATTCATTCTGAGATGTATGCAGAATGGCATTACGGTAAATTATACGACCGTATCCACCATGAGATGCAAGATGAAACGCAGCACGCGCAGGCGATTATCCGCCGTATCTTGATGTTAAGCGGTACGCCGAAGATGCGCGTCAATGAGATTAATATTGGCGCAACGGTACCTGAAATGCTGCAATTGGACCTGGACTTAGAATATCAAGTACAGCAGCATCTAAAAGACGGTATTGCGCTTTGTGAAGCAGAGCATGACTATGTGACGCGTGAGATGTTGGTTGAGCAGCTAAAAGACACCGAAGAAGACCACGCTCATTGGTTAGAGCAGCAGCTGCGCCTGATTGACATGATTGGTCTACCCAATTATTTACAAAGTCAGATGGCAGAAGTGTCTCCTGATATTGTTTAGTATTTTATTAACTAAGCACTTTTAACTAGCGTTATTATTAACATTAATAAAATCAGTAAGCAAGACAGGGAGAACCGCATGAAAGGGGATAAAGAAGTTATTCGCGCACTCAATCAAGTGCTCGGTCAGTCATTGATAGCCATCAATCAGTACTTTTTGCACGCCCGTATCGCACGCCATTGGGGTTTAGAGGCATTAAACGAAAATTTCTATAAGCAATCTATTGCAGAGATGAAATGGTCAGATGATCTTATTGCGCGTATTTTATTGTTAGGTGGTCTGCCAAACCTGCAAGATTACGGCAAAATGTTCATCGCAGAAGATGTGCCTGAAATGATTGACTGCAACTTGCGCTTAGAAAAGCAGAAATTTTCTATCATAACTGATGCAATTACCTTGTGCGAGAGCAAGCATGACTATGTCTCGCGTCATTTATTGGTTATCCTAAAAGATGGCAATGAAGAGTATCAAGACTGGCTTGAAACCCAAGAGGACTTGATTAAAGACGTTGGCATTGAAAATTATATTCAGTCACAAATGGATGATGACCACACGCCTTAAAGTTATAAGAATTGCCGTTACTTGCCAGCGTATCCTAAGATAAGTTTTAGATTAACTGATTTTAGGTTACGCTGGCGTTTTTATATTTAATGCTTTTTTAATGTTTGTTACTTTTAGAGATAAGTATCTTTCAATACCAATAACTTAATATAAGCCACGACCGTCTTCAGGTTTGAGGCGTAAAAAGTATAAACCTGAAAGGATGGTTAAAATACCCAGTATCCAATAGGTGGTCTGAAAGGCGACCAAGGTATCAAGCTCGAAGCGTTCCCGCAGTAGATTCAAGACCGCCGCCCCAAAAGCGATGCCAAAGCTAATCGCCAATTGCTGATTGACCGCCATTAAGCTGTTACCGCTACTGGTCTGCGCGCCCTCTAAATCACCGATAGTAATGGTATTCATGGCACTAAACTGCATGGAATTACAGGCACCCATGACGGTCAAAATAGGGATAAACCAAATCCAATTTGCCGCATCATTAAACTGCGCTAAGACAATAATAAGCAGGCCTATCAAAAAGGTATTGGCCA
Source organism: Psychrobacter sp. M9-54-1 (assembly GCF_016613355.1). Lineage (NCBI taxonomy): Bacteria > Pseudomonadati > Pseudomonadota > Gammaproteobacteria > Moraxellales > Moraxellaceae > Psychrobacter > Psychrobacter sp. M9-54-1. The sequence goes on from NZ_JADGFW010000006.1 coordinate 216,419, forward strand.
CCAACACCTTGCGGTAGCTAAAACGCTGAATAATTTTACTGACCCAAGGCTTAATACCGATTGCACCAACGGCAATAGGTGCAAGCAGCCAACCCGCTTGTGACGGTGAGTATTCAAACACCACCTGTAGTAATAGCGGCAATAAAAAAGGCACGGCGCTGATGCCTAAACGGGTGAATAAGTTGCCAGTAATACCGATACGAAAAGTGCGAATATTAAATAAACTTAGTGGAAATAATGGCGCTGCACGGCGTTTGGCATGCCACACATACGCGCCTATCAAGATACTAGCGCCGAGTGCGAGTAGCAAACCGTAAAACCCACGCCCAGTCTGTGAGCCAAACTCGACCGCCAAAGTAAATCCGCAAGCGGCGGCAGCAAATAAAGCAAAACCCGTCCAGTCTAAACGCTTGGTGTCCTCAAACAAAGCAGGTACCAGCTTTTTACCCATGATAAAACCAAATATTCCCATCGGGATATTGATGAGAAATATCCAATGCCAGCTGGTATATTGCACGATATAACCGCCCAATACTGGTCCAACTAGGGGCGCGATTAACGCGGGTATCACCGCAAAGTTCATCACGGTTAATAGCTTATTACGCGGATAAGATTTGACCAATATGAGACGCGCCACAGGGGTCATCATCGCGCCGCCAATACCTTGGATGACGCGCGAACCAATCAATAAATTCAACGTTGGGGAGGCGGCACACAATAGTGAGCCGATACAAAAGATGATTACAGCATATAAAAACACCCGCCGCGTGCCATATTTATCAGCCAAAAAGCCGCTTATAGGAATAAAAATCGCCAAGGTTAGCGCATAGCTAATAACCGCCCACTGCATTTTTAATGGTGACTCGCCAAGGGCTTGCGCCATTTGCGGCAAAGAGGTGTTTAAGATGGTAGCATCTAAAATCTGCATAAATAGCGCCACCGCCAAGACATAGGGTAGGTATTTATCTTGCGTTGGGGTTAGGGTTACCATATTGTCATCACCATGTCTTTTGACTTCTGTTGTTAAGCCTATCTTTAAAAAGCTGTTAAGTTGGGCTAGTATAAAAATAACCGCCTATGAGTTAAAGAGTAGCAAAGTAACGGTGTAAGCTCATTCATAAGAAGTGTGTTCTCAAACGCTTTGATACTCGTGCTCGTTACTTTTAAAAATGGGTTACAAGACAGGGCTTTAACTAAAGATTTGCTATAGTAGAATTATCATATAGGACGACGTGAGACTAATATAAATCTTTTGCCGCCTCAGTCTCGCTTTGGCTCTGTTTTATACAAAAAAAAAATAGGAATTATTATGAGTAGTGACAATCATCAATCAAACAATGACGAAAATAATGACACTCAAAACAACCATACCAAAGCCTATACGCCGCCTAAAGTATGGAAAAACGACAGCGAAAATGGTGGTAAGTTCGCCAGTATCAATCGCCCAACAGCTGGCGCGCGCCATGAGCAAAAATTACCGGTCGGCGATGCACCTTTACAGCTGTATTCACTAAATACCCCGAATGGCGTCAAGGTAAATATCTTGTTAGAGGAGCTTGCCGAGCTGAATGTTAAAGGCGCTGAGTACGACGCCTACAAAATAGATATCTCTGCGGGCGATCAATTTGGCTCAGGGTTTGTCGCTATCAACCCCAATTCTAAAATCCCGGCGCTGGTTGATTATACTGATGCTTTAAATGATAAAAATGCTGGCGAGCCTATTGCGCTTTTTGAGTCGGGGGCTATTTTATTATATTTAGCGGAAAAGTTTGGCAAATTTATCCCGATGCAGCAAGGTAAAGCGCGCGCAGATTGTCTGTCTTGGCTGATGTGGCAGATGGGTAGTGCGCCGTTTTTAGGTGGCGGTTTTGGGCATTTCTACGCCTATGCGCCCGAACCGCTAGAGTATCCTATCAATCGCTATACGATGGAGACCAAACGCCAGCTTGATGTGCTAGATAAGCACCTCAAAGACCACGAGTATATGTGCGGTAATGATGAGGCGGACTATAATATCGCTGATATGATTATCTGGGCGTGGTACGGTCAGCTGGTGCTTGGCAAGCTTTATGATGCGGCAGAATTTTTACAAGTAGATGATTACAAAAACATCAAACGTTGGGCACAAAAAATCGCCGACCGTCCAGCGGTAAAACGCGCCGTAGATTTAGAATTAAAGCCTATTGTTTAAAGATTTAACTTTATCAGTTTATATTTAAATAGTCGTAGCAGAACATAAGTTTTCATAAAAAGGTTAATAAGCCATTGCTTGTTAACCTTTTGCTTTTTCAATATTCGATATTCGATATTCCAAATATATTTATCAATATATCGCTTTTTGACTATACTTTCGTCTTTACATAATGGTACATTAGTATAACAGATAGAAACATTAGTACGTTAAAATAGCAGCCACCGCCTTCTTGGGCAGGTGTTGATATTTCTTCTATTAATGAGTAATGACTATGAAGAATAATAAAACTCAGCCTATACCACTATATCTATTCAACGAGATGGTTTTTCTACCTTTACCATTCACTCGTCAATCCCATCGCGCATGTAGTCTGCTAATAGACAATGCTCCTAGCAAAAACAACCCGCATAGAAAAAACATTTCGATAAAAATAAAAAAGTTGCCTTTATTCATGACAAAAAAAATGATATTACCGTTATTTGCTGCCCTTAGCGCCGCTTTATTGAGTTCCGTGACGCAGGCTGCCACGCCTGTAAGCTTTAGTAATCAAGATTGGGAAGTCGCTTGCGACAATACGCGTACTTGCCGGTTGGCAGGTTACCAAGCGGAGAATAATAGCGATTTACCTGTGTCTTTATTATTGGTACGCCGCGCAGGAGCAAATGCTACCGTCGACGGCAAAGTAAAGCTTGGCGGCGCTAAAGAAAGCTCTGCTAAAGCGCTGATGCAGCTTGGTAATCGCCATCGTATCTCACTGTTTATTAATGATAGAGATTATGGAGAAACCAAGCCTTACTCAGTAGCCGCAGGTCATGCCGAGCTAACCTCAGCGCAGGTGAGTGCGCTGCTTGATGCCTTGACCAAATCGAGCAAAATTGAGCTGGTGATTCGCAACACGCGCTGGCAGTTATCGGATAAAGGGGCCAGTGCCGTGATGCTCAAAGCCGATGAGGCTCAAGGCCGGGTAGGGACCTCAAGCGCTTTTATTAGCAATAACACCAGTAAATCTAATAGCGGCATCTTGTCGCCGCAAGCCGCTCCTTCATTACGACTGGTCACTCCTAATCCTAACGCCCTCTCTAGTAGTAAGAAAAAATTTGCCATGCGCTCATCGCAGTTGGCAGAGATGATGAAAACCACCATGAAAGATGTCAACACTGAATGTCCAAACTTAGCGGATAAGACAGCGTGGCGCGTCAGCCGTTTAAACAGTAAGCAGCTGCTCGCCCAGCATGATTGTTGGACGGGCGCTTATAACACGGGTACGGGTGTTTGGGTATTCAATGACACTAAGCCTTATAAGCCGAGCTTGGTGACGACAAGCGCGACCGATTATAGCGATGGTAAAATAACCTCGGTGCAAAAAGGCCGCGGGCTTGGGGACTGCCTAACTAAAAGTGAGTGGATCTGGACAGGCAGAGCGTTTGAGAAAAGTCATGAAAGCACCACAGGTATGTGCCGGCTGATAGAGGCGGGCGGCGCTTGGCAATTGCCAACCTATGTGACGGAAGTGAAAATGTCGCGTTAATAGCGCGTATGTTAGAAATTATTGTATTAAAGATAAAAGCGTTGAAGCGGCTGTATTAAAGACTGGCGCAGCGGCTTTTTAGCCTAAATTGTTTGAGATATGACCTATTTTTACCATGAACAGAAAAATAGGTACTGTTTGCGCTAATGTTGTGCTATACTGCGTCGCCACGTTAGCATAGACTAGCGTGAATTATGAGATTGATAACATCGCCTGCGATTTTGGGTCTAGGATGACCATAAGTAATTGTTGCCGATGATTTTGTGTACTTAAATAACCTTTTCTATTAATAGTGAAAAATCCGTTATTTTTGACTCATATCTTATCTACTGACCGCTATATCGGTTAGATTGGTTGTTACCAGCCTTTATCTGCTTTGGACAAAGCATTGATAATGCGCTTTTAGCAAACAAGGATAAGACACTCGGCACTACCACCAAAATACGTCAGACAGCACGAACGCCTTTATAATATTGACAAGCTTTATGGCTTGGCTTTTGATTGTTAAGCCTTTTAAGGTGAGACAATAATTTTATAAATGCGGCGTGATGAACGGTTATCAGTGGTATGCATCAAGCTTGCTGAATTTACAGCAGCTTATACTTACCAAGGATTACTATGACTGACATCTTATCTGCTATCGCCGCTGAAAACGGCATCATCGACAGCACTGATACCCCAAACACCACTGCAACTGCTGATACCAATAATCAAGCGGCTACTACTGACGCTGCTGAAGAAAATAAAATCACTTTTAGCGACCTTGATATTGCCAAGCCAATTTTGACCGCGCTTGACCGCGTTGGCTATACCAACCCAACACCTATTCAAGAACAAGCCATTCCTTTTGCTCTAGCGGGTCGCGACTTATTATTGTCAGCGCAAACCGGTAGTGGTAAAACTGCGGCATTTGTTATCCCAGTACTTGACCGTTTAAGCCGTGCCACTAGCTTTGACAAATTAACCAAAGCCCTTATCTTAACGCCAACGCGTGAGCTTGCTCAGCAAGTACATGACAGCGTTCGTACCTATTCAAAAGACATGCGCGGTCTGTTCTGTGTGCCATTAGTCGGCGGCGCACCGTACAACGGTCAGATTACTGCGCTAAGAAAAGGCGTTCAAGTGATTGTTGCGACGCCTGGTCGTTTACTTGACCATATCAAAGCCGGTCGCGTTGATTTATCAAACCTTGAAGTGTTGGTACTTGACGAAGCTGACCGTATGCTAGACATGGGTTTTGCTGATGATATCAACGATATCTTGAAAGCGGCACCTGATAATCGTCAAACGATTATGTGTTCAGCGACTTGGGATGGCCCTGTTGGCAAGATTGCGGCGAGCTTCACCAAAAATCCTGAGCGCGTTTCAATCAAAGTTGAATCGGCGCATATCGAAGAAAAAGTATACTACTGTGATGATTTTGATCACAAAAACCGTTTGCTTGATAAAGTTGTTTGTGACAAAGATATGGAACAAATCATTATCTTTGCAGCGACCAAACGTAGTACAGAAAAATTGGCCAAACAGCTGCAAGAAGCGGGTCATAAAGCCAGTTTCCTACATGGCGATTTGCCGCAGAGCAAGCGTAACCGTATCGTACAAGACTTACGTAATGGCAAGGTTAAAATCCTAGTAGCGACCGACGTTGCTGCTCGCGGTCTTGATGTACCAGCGATCTCACACGTTATTAACTATGACTTGCCACGTCAAACCGAAGATTACGTCCACCGTATCGGTCGTTGTGGCCGTGCTGGTCGTACTGGTATTGCTATCAGCTTATGTAGCATGGATGATCGTCCACAGCTAAACGCTATCAATCGTTACTTAGATCGCAAAATGGAAGTCTGTGTTATCGAAGGTATGGAACCTAAGAAGACTTATGTACCGAGCGAAAACAAAGGTAATGGTCGTGGCCGTGGTCGCGGACGCTCTAACGGCGGTGGTCAAGGTCGTGGTCGTTCAGCAGGCGGTTATGCAGGTCGTTCAAACGGCGGCGGCAATGGTCAAGGCCGTGGTCGCTCAAGCGACAGCGCGCCGACTGGTCAACGTGCCAGCAATGACAGCGGTTATCAAGGCAAGCCAAGTGAGCGCTCAGGTGGCAAACCCTATCAAGGCAAACGCACAGGCGCGCCTAGCCGTGGTGACGGTACCAGCGCACCACGCGGCGATCGCGCTGCAACCGGTCGCGGTCGTCCAAGTGGCAGCCAAGGTCGCCCAGCGAATCGCTCTGACAGCCGCGGCCAAGGTCGTCCAACAGGCGGCAACCGTGGTAGAAACTCGTAATAACGTTATAATGAATGGTTAATAATGGCTTAAATAAATGTCATTATTAATCATATAGCGTCATATTAAAAAGCCAGATACTTGTTGTCTGGCTTTTTTGTGCGTCAAAATACTTGTATGTTTCACTAATAAAAAGTCAACAATGCTATATCGTTGCTTGCGCGTCTTTTTCGCCTTGTCTATACTGACATGCTTTTAATCATCGTGTGCTGCGGAGCTGTCTGATGCCCGATATTTCTCATTTAGCCATTGATAATCTGCCGTTAGCCTTTGGCATTATCATGGCTATTATTGGTTTGGTGTTTTATACGCAAGGGCTGCCTGGCAAGTTTTGGCGCCGCTTTTATGCCGTACTGCCGGGTATTGTATTGTGCTGCTTTATTCCTGCAACCCTAAATAGCTTGGGTGTCTTTGCTTATGGCATTGGTTCGCAGATTTATGGCTTTACCGCCACCTATCTGTTGCCAGCCAGTTTGCTATTGATGACCTTGTCGATGGATGTGCCAAAAATATTAGGTTTAGGCTGGAAAGCCATTGCGATGTTTTTTGCGGCTAGTATTGCCATTGTTATTAGTGGGCCGATTAGCTTAGGCATTGCCAAATGGATATCACCTGATATGTTTACCGACGATACCTTATGGCGCGGGTTTTCAGCGGTCGCGGGTAGCTGGATTGGCGGGGCAGCAAACCAAGCGGCGATGAAAGAGCTGTTTGGCGTCAGTGATGATTTATTTGGCATGATGATTTTGGTCGATACCACCAACGCCTCATTATGGCTATTGGCGATTTTGGTCATGGCCAAGCACAGCGCGAAGATAGATAAGTTTTTACGGGCGGACAGCAGTAGTATTGATAAAGTGATTGCTGCGGTGGAAAGCTATGAGCGAGACCATGCGCGTCCTGCCACTATCAATGATTTGATGGTGATGTTTGGCTTGTGTTTTGCCATGGTCGGGGTGGCGCATTTCGCAGGTGGGCAAATAGCAGGCTTCTTTGCACCTTATAGTTGGGCAGTGCAATATAGCTTTGCCAGCTCATTCTTTTGGATGGTGGTGATTATTACCTTAATAGGGGTAGTTTTCTCCTTTACCAAAATCCGCCGCCTTGACCATGTTGGCGCCTCCAAAATCGGTACGGTCTTTATCTTTGTCTTAATCGCGGCTATTGGTATGCAAATCAATCTAGCGGGCATTGTCTCGCAATGGCGCTTACTACTCATTGGTCTGTTATGGATGAGTATTCACGTTGTGATTGTTTTTGCGGTTGCTAGAATGATTCGTGCGCCATTCTTCTTTTTGGCAGTTGGTTCTAATGCCAATACTGGCGGCGCGTCATCAGCACCGATTGTCGCTACGGCATTTCACCCGTCACTGGCGCCAGTTGGCGTGTTCTTGGGTATTTTAGGCTATGCCGTGGGTACTTTTGGCGGTTATATCAGTACGCAAATGATGCGGCTGGTGGTGGGGTGATAGCACTTAACTAAATGCTGGCGTGTTTGGATTTTTCAGGTTTTAATACGCATTACCTCATCGATATCATTATCAGGACAGACCAATATGCCAACACGCCAGCCTGACGCCATTGACTTTAAAAACCCTCTAGGATAGGCACATGACCCCAATCCACATTGCTTTAGCCGTATTGGTTACCTTTATATGGGGCGTGAACTTTACCTTTATTGCCTGGGCGCTTGAAAGCTTTCCGCCACTGATGCTAACCGCGTTACGTTTTTTCTTTACTGCCGTGCCGTTGGTTTTGTTCCTTAAACCGCCTAAGTTCAACCGTACACTATTTATTTATGCTATCGGCACCTTTGTCATGCAATATGCCTTTGTATTTACCGCCATGCATTTAGGCGCTTCGGCAGGGTTGACGGCGTTATTATTACAAGTTCAGATTTTCATCACCGTCTTGCTGGCGTATATCATATTAGGTGAAGCGGTGAGTCGCATGCAGATTATCGGTATGTTGGTCGGTGTACTAGGGCTGGGTGTGATTGCGCTAAATCTCGGCGGTGATATGCCCTTGATTGGCTTTATCTGCATATTGATTGCGGCTATAGGCTGGAGCTTTGGTAATATTGCTTCAAAACAGGCCTCAACGCAGCAAAGTATTGGTAATATTTCTACTACCTCGCCTGCAAATAGCAACAAAGCTTCAAATAAAACATCGGCCCTGTCAGCGCTATCACTAGTCGTATGGGGCGGTCTGATTGCTTGTGTAATTTTGACTTTAACTTCTCTGCTATTTGAAAATGAAGCATGGACGCTTGCGACATTTACGCAAGCGTCTTTCAAGTCTTGGTTATCGCTTGGATTTATCGTCTATGTTTCAACCCTGATTGGCTTTGGACTTTGGGCGCATCTGCTTAGCCAAAATATCGCCTCTAAGGTAATGCCATTTGCCTTACTGGTGCCCGTGTTTGGGATGGCGACTTCAGTGTTGTTTACAGGAGAGGTGGTCACATGGTGGAAGATGCTAGCGATGATGCTTATCTTATCTGGACTGGTATTGGCTAATGTGAAGATAGGTCTAGGCAGGAAGTCTGCTCACGTATAGTAGTAAATAACTTATAGCTTCCTATAGAGTTAGTAAGAATAGACAAAAAGAGCAGTGCCTCACATATGAGGCATTGCTCTTTTTCTATTCTGAACGCTTTATATCCCACTATGATAAAGATGAAAACAGGCTATTTATCGTTACATCTGTACACTCACAGTCAAAAACTCTGCACGCACAGTCCATCTATTTGACCAAAACCTCGCTATAGTGAAAAAGCTTGATCATTAGGATAGATGATAAGCCAGATAAAGCGCACGCTGAAAGGTAAGGATAAATGGTCATATAGACCGGAATATTCTTTTATTTCGCCTATATAAATGCGCTTGTTCTGACCCAAATTTCTCGACAAGGAGTCTTTTATGAGCAACGCTCACCCTTCTATAGATCCCATTACCTTGTCTGTCGTACGTGGCGCCCTAGAAACGGCGCAGCGTGAGATGACAACCACCTTAGAAAAAACCGCTCGTTCGAGTGTCTTTAACTTAGCTCATGACTATAGTAATGCGCTGTTTGATCATTTGCCTGAGATGATTTTGCAAGGGCAAGACATTCCCATTCATTTAGGCTCACTGATGCCCGCCATGAAAGCCGTCGCCGAATATTATGGTGATGACATTCATGAAGGCGATGTCATTTATCATAACGACCCTGTGATGATGGGCAGCCATATCCTAGATTGCTGTATGTATAAGCCGGTGTTTTATAAAGGTGAGCTGGTCTTTTGGACGGTCTGTAAAGGTCATGTCACTGATATCGGTGGCCCTGTACCAGCCGGCTATAACCCTGATGCCAAAGAGATATATGCCGAAGGCTTACGCATTCCGCCCATTAAGCTTTGGGAAAAAGGCGTCAAACGCCATGACGTCATTAATTTGCTGCACAGCAATATGCGCTCACGCCGTAATCAAGAAGGCGATCTCAATGCCCAGTACGGCGCGTGCGCGGTCGGCGAGCGTAATATGATTGCGCTGCTAGACAAATACGGTGTTGAAACGGTGCGCGGCGCGATTGAAGAGCTAAAGAACATGGCTGACCACCATATGCGCTCATTAATCTCCTCTATCCCAGATGGCGATTATCATGGCGAGGCGGTATTAGAAGACTCAGGTCATGGCTTGGGTGATATGACCATCAGCGCCGACATTGTCATCAAAGACAGCGATGTACATATTAAAATCACCAGTCCGCCGCAAGTCCCTTATTTTATCAACTCTTATGCTGGTAACTCGATGTCAGGAGTATTGCTTGGGCTAATGATGTTTGCCCAAGTAGAGCCGCCGTATAACGAAGGCTTATACCGCTGTGTGACCGTTGATCTGGGTGAGCATGGCACTTTATGTAATGCCAAAGAACCGGCGCCGCACGTCAACTGTACGACCACGCCGATGGAAACCTTAACCGATGCGGTACGTATGGCATTTGAAGCAGCGGCACCTGAGCGCGTTACCGCCTCTTGGGGGCATTCTTCAGGGATTAATATCGCTGGTATCGACCCAAAAACTGGCGAGCAATACGTCACCATGATTCTAGCGTCTATTATTTCAGGCGCAGGTGCTACACAACAAATGGATGGCTGGCATGCTTGTGGACCATTAAGCTGCTTTGGGGCGTTAAGCTCGGGAGATATTGAGCTGTTAGAGTACCAGTATCCTATCTTAATTCATAAGTATGGCTTGGCAGAAGACAGTGGCGGCGCAGGCGAGTACCGCGGCGGCTGTGGTACGGTTTGGGAAGTTGAGCCATTAGACCATACTATGACGGTTATTGCCTTTGGCGAAGGTCGTCAGCATCCTACTATGGGCGCCGGCGGCGCAGAACAAATCTCACCTGAGCTAAAAGTTGGGCGTCTAGAGATACTACATAAAGACGGGCAAACGGACTTATATAGAAAAAACACTGTTACGGAAATCACGCCGGGTGAACGCGCGCGCAATATCAATCCGGGTGGCGGCGGCTACGGCAGCTCATTTGATCGCGATATTCAAGCGGTCATCAAGGATGTAAAAGAAAGAATTATCTCAATTGCTGCGGCAAAGATTGAATACGGCGTGGTACTTGACCCAGAAACTCTGGCGCTCAATGAAGCTGAGACTGAGTACTTACGCCGCCAGATAACCGCATAAAACACACATTGAACTTTCATGATTGAGTTAAGGATGACTTATGAACAACGATTTTCGTATTGGCGTTGATGCTGGCGGGACTTTTACAGATTTTGTCTTGGCAGAAAAAACCGGTGATATTCATCTGTTTAAAGCACCATCAACCCCAGAGGATGGCACCCTAGCCATTGCCAATGGTCTCCAGCAAATTGCCAAAAAATTTAACCGTCCTATCGAGGACATCATTCAAACCTGTGACTTGTGTATTAATGGTACGACCGTCGCCCTAAATGCGCTGATTCAGATGACAGGTGTGAAAGTAGGCTTGCTATGTACCAAAGGACATGAAGACAGTATCGAGATACGCTTAGGGCACAAAGAAGAAGGGCACCGCTACGATGCCAGTTACCCGCCAGCGCCGCAGATTGCCACGCGTGACCGCCGCTTTCCTATCCGTGGTCGTATCTTAGCAGACGGCAGCGAACACGAGCCGTTAAATGAGCAAGATATCCTCGATGCGATTGAAGTGTTAAAACAGCAAGACGTGCAAGCGGTTGCCATCTCTTTTGTGTGGTCTATCCGTAATACCGAGCACGAACAGCGTGCCAAAGAGCTGATTGAGCAGCACATGCCGGGGGTGTTTGTCTGCTGCGGTAGTGAAGTATATCCGCAGATTAAGGAATATACGCGTACCTCAACGACATTGGTCAATGCCTATTTAAGCCCCGTTATGGCATCTTATGTACATAAGATTGATGATTACTTTAAGGCGCTCGGCGCTGAGCAGCCTGTTCGTTACTTTCAGTCGAATGGCGGGCTTGCGGTCGGTAACATCATGCGCGAACGGGCGGTTAATGCCATCAACTCAGGACCGGCATCAGCACCGCAAGCAGGACTGTATATTGCCAGCGCCTTTGGCATTGATAACATTATCACCGTTGATATGGGCGGTACGTCTTTTGACATCACGATGGCCAAATCTGGCCGAACCAGCCTAAACCGTGATATTGATTTTTTACGCAATCGTATTGGCGTGCCGATGATTCATGTCGAAACGCTGGGCGCAGGCGGCGGCTCTATTGGTCATGTGAATAATTTTGGTATGTTAGAGGTAGGGCCGCAAAGTGCTGGCGCGACCCCAGGTCCAGCTTCTTATGGTAAAGGCGGTGAGTTGCCAACGGTCACCGATGCCAATCTGGTGTTAGGCTATCTTGAGCCAGATGCGGTGCTAGGCGGCTGCGTGACTTTGGATAAAGACAAAGCGCTGCAAGCGGTACAAAAACATATCGCCGATCCATTAAAGATTGAATTGGCACATGCCGCCTTTGGTATCAGTGCCATCGTCAATCAAAACATGGCAAATGGGATTCGCCGTATTACCATTGAAAAAGGCTATGACCCTCGCGACTTTGCCCTTATCTGTGCCGGCGGCGCAGGTGGCATGCATATTGTTGATTTGGCAGAAGAGATGGGGATTGGTACTATCTTGATACCAAAGATTGCCTCATGTCTCTGCGCCTTTGGTCAAATCATCTCTGATATTAAATATAACTATCTTGCCACGCAGATGATGATTATTGCGCCAGATTCAGAGCTACAGTCGCTTAATGCCACCTTACACGAGCTAGAAAGCCTAGGCGTACAAAAGCTGCTAGAAGATGGCTTTGTAGAAGATGATATCATCATTGAGCGTACTATGGAGATGCGTTACGTCGGGCAGGTGCATGAGTGTAATGTGCTGATACCCAATGGCAAGCTTAATACCGATAGCGTGCAAACGATTTTGGAAGCCTTCCATCACCGTCATAAAGAGCTTTATACTTATGATGAGTGTGACAACAAGGTCGAGCTGGTCAATATCGAAGTCGCTGTCATCGGTAAAATCAGTAAGCCCAAGCTACCAGAGCTTGCTAAGCAACAAGGTGATGTCAGTCAAGCGCAAGTAGGTAGCCGTGAGATGATCATGGATCAAGAATACGAATGGATTGATACGCCTATCTATAATGGTGAAGAGTTTGGGGCAGGGGCAATGATTGCAGGGCCGGCGCTTATTCAAGAACCCACCACCACGATTGTGATTAAAAAAGGCTGGCGAGCAGAATTGCATGAAACGGGCACTTATAAGCTGACCAAAGCGGCTTAGCTTACTGTTCTTTTATCACTATAACCTTATAAACTTCCCATCAGGCATTAAATCTCATTTAATGCCTGATTTTATTTTTGATATCGTATTTAGTACGCATCATATTTAGAAATCCAGTCGTCATACAGGTATGATATAAAGGAGAACGACATTTTATTAGCTGGCATGATACCTAAATGCCTATCAATTTTGTGATAGCTATTTTTACACACAGAGTATTCAAGGATGAATGCAAAATTAACCCCTTCCTTATGGTTACCTTCAACGCCTCCTATAAGCACGGCACAAACATTAGACGCGTTTGATTGGAAGCGCACCATCAATGACACCTATTTTGATCTCAATGTCAGCTTTCGCCAGCCAAGTCAGTTTTCTGGTTACTTGCAACACGCCAAGCTTTTGGATATTGGGGTATCGCATTATCATGCCAATACCGTCCATTATAAGCGCAGCTTAGCAAGCAATCAGTCTAGTCACGGCAATAGTAATAACCGTAGCGACGACAGTATTTTAATCACCTTTCCTGTGACCGGTAGCGTCCGTTTTGCGCAAAAAAACCGCCAATTAACCTCAAACCCGGGTCAGTTTTTTATTGAATTATCAAACTTACCTTATGAGTTTTATCACCTGCAAGAAGTATCGTTATATGTGATTAAGGTGCCTTTAGCGCTATTAAGCCCGCAAATGGGCACCATAGAGCGGCAGTTTGCCCGTAGCCTGTCTATTGATGAAGGGGCTGGCAGGTTGCTGGTTTTTCAAATCAGACAGATATTAGAGCTGATTCAACAACATAGATTGGCGGCTTTAGAGATTAAAATCCTAGAGCAGCAGCTGCTTAACCTTATTATATTGGCATTGAGCGCCCCGAAAGAGGTGGTGATGAGTAGCAGCTCGTCCATACAGTCGGTACACCTAAAGCGCATCGAGCATTACGTCCATCTGCACCTAGAAAGCTCTACTTTAACCCCAGCGATGGTCGCTGCTGCTTGTCATATATCGGTCAGATACTTGCATAAGCTATTTGCTGAGTTGCCCTATAGTTTTTCGGAATGGGTAAAAGAACTGCGCTTAAAGCAAGCCAATCATATTTTAAAAACCAAAAGCTACGTAACCATCGATGAAGTGGCGCATAGAGTCGGTTATAGCGACCAAGGTTACTTTTCACGCATTTATAAGCAGCATTTCGGCTATACGCCGCGAGATACTCCAAGCACAGGCACAGGCACAGGCACAGAATAGTCATTGTTATGTACTCTGTCACGCAGTCGCTGTATGATTTGCTTGTTAAGAATAATAACCACAGCGCAGGCATTTATATTGGGTTTAGGATTGGGGGAGAGCTGAGATGATTAACGTTATGAATGATGACGTGGCAAAAGTAGAGATATATGAAAGCGCTGATGGAGAGGCGCAAGTAGACGTTCGCTTCGAGCAAGAGACTGTCTGGCTTACGCAAGCACAAATGTCTGAGCTGTTTGGTCGTGACCAATCAGTGATCTCACGTCATATTGCCAATGCTATAAACGATGAAGAGATCGCTGAAAAAAGCAATATGCAAAAAATGCATATTGCAAATTCTGATCGCCCTGTGACGTTTTATGACTTAGATGTGGTTATCTCAGTGGGTTATCGCATCAAATCTCCCCAAGGTGTGCAGTTTAGACGCTGGGCAACCCAGCGCCTACGTGAATACTTGGTTCAAGGCTACACGCTCAATCAAGCGCGCTTTGATAAAAACTCAAGCGAGCTACAACAAGCATTGAATTTAATTCGAAAAACCGCGCAAAGTCCCGAGCTTAAAACCGATGAAGGCCGCGGCTTGGTTGAGATTATCAGTCGTTATACGCAGACATTCTTGTGGCTACAGCGCTATGATGAAGGCTTGCTTGACGATCCTGCAGGGGAGGATGGCGGTATCTTGCCCAGTCCGACTGAGGCAATGGCAGCGCTGACGGATTTGAAAGCGCAGCTGATAGATAGAGGTGAGGCGACTGAGCTATTTGCCAAGCCTCGCGGTGATGGTTTGGACAGCGTGCTAGGTACTTTAGAGCAAACGGTGTTTGGCGCGCCTGCATACCCGACCATCGAGAGTAAAGCGGCGCATCTGCTGTACTTTATGGTCAAAAATCATCCCTTTACCGATGGCAATAAACGCAGCGGCGCTTTTTTGTTTGTAGATTTTCTGCATCGGAATAATCGACTGCTCAATGATAAAGGTGATATGGTTATTAATAACACGGGGCTTGCTGCTTTAACCTTGTTGGTTGCCGAGTCTGACCCTAACCAAAAAGAAACCTTGATTAAATTGATTATGAATATGTTGTCGTTAGAATCTTGATAAACAGGTTTATTGTCAGCACGATTTAACCCCTTAAAAACACATAACGCTAATAATAAAAAGCACAGCCTAAAGACGAAATTAAAGGAAATTCAATATGTTTAGCATGATAAAAGACTGGCGCGAGCAGCGCATATTGGACAACAGCGAGTTTACCCATGCTGACTGGCTGCAAGCGGCCAAGCGTATTGTGATACTTGAGAGGCTAAACGAGGATGAGCTAACACGCTTATTTGAGCTGGCGACGTTGTTTTTGGCGGATAAGTCGATTACTGGCGCGCAGGGTTTAGAGATTACCGATGCGGTTAGGCAATCTATCGCCTTACAAGCTTGCCTGCCTATTTTAAACCTAAGCCTTGAGTGGTACGCTGGCTGGTCGGCCATTATTATTTATCCGGGTTCTTACAAAAGCGAAACCACCACCGTGGATGAGTTGGGGGTTGTCCATGAGGGCAGTCAGCACCGTAGCGGCGAAGCATGGCTGCGTGGTCCTGTTATTCTGTCATGGAAGGATGCCAAACACTCAGGCGAGCGCGATGGTCACAATGTTGTCATTCATGAGTTTGTACATAAACTTGATATGCTAAATGGTCGCGCTAATGGCTTTCCGCCGCTGCAACCGGATATGGATCCTGCGCGCTGGACTGAAATTATGAGCCGCGATTTTGAAGATTTTCAAAGCCATCACAAATCAGGTCTCGACCGTTATGGCGCGACCAATCCTGCGGAGTTTTTTGCGGTACTCAGTGAGGTGTTTTTTGAAACGCCGCAAAAGCTGATTGATGCTTATCCTGATATTTACGACATAATGGTGAAGTTTTTTCGCCAAACGCCGCTCTAATCAAAAGTGAATATATAGCAATAAAAGCAAATAAAAAGGGCAGTGTATTGACTTAATAGCACTGCCCATTATTGTTGGCTTTTATGACTGTAAGCGCTTGTTTTTGTATCTAAAAATTATTTAAACCGTCCATTGTTCATTGACGATAGCGACCAAATAGCGCTTGCCTTGGTACTCATCAAACACTAAGCGTAGGATACGCCAATCCATACCAGAGTATTGCTCTGAGCCTTTATGGTAAAACTCAACAAACTCAGAATTGGGATAAATTTCTTTTAAATTATTAATCATATTGCCGCTGTGCTTAAACTCGTTAACGCTGATACTGGCATTGTTATAGGTATCGCCATCGACCCACGTTTCCAAGTATTCTGGGAGCGGAATCACTAACGGCTCACCAGACCCATCACGTTCACCCCAAGTAAAGCGGATTTTAGATTGTTGTAAGTACTGCGCAAACTGCTCGCGGCTAAAGACTTTATCAGTCTCAGGGCGCACATAGGCATACATGGAAAAACGCACGCCGCGCGTCGGATGAATGTCGTTGGTAATGCGCGCAAAGTCGTTGTTCGCTAGGGCTCGCTGGATACGTAAAGCTTGCTGCTTAAGCGTTTGCTGGCTCATATCGGAGACAACGGGTGCTGAGGTGTTGCCATTTTGTTGGCTGGGTATTTTGACGCTAGACTCAGCGGAAGATGAGCAGCCAGTCGCGAAAAGTATGGAAGCAAAGCACGCAGCAGTGGTTAATTTATACAAACCTGACTGAAAAATATTAAAACGAGATGATGCCTTCATAAAAATATCCTTATCGTAGCTTATTAAAATTAGAATAGCTTGAAACCTAGGTTATTACTGGTTTACATCGGTGTTCGCTTATCAGTAGCGATTATTTATCAATAGTACTCATAACTGCCTAAAGTTGATAATGTTGCTGTGTAAACGGGGTTTTGGTTTAAAAGCTTAATTGACATAATAATAGCGTAAAACGATGGTTTATATTTCTTTTTATGAATATAATACATAGTATATTGTAGCCGATGGAGAGCGCCATGCAGAAAACAATATTTTCTATCATGATGTTAATCATAGGGTTTTTTGCCATGTCTGCGACCGCCAATCTAACAGAAGCCTTGCAGACGACGTTTGCCATGAAAGTCACGACCATCGCAGATATGTACCAACAAGATATCGATAATCAGGGTCAGGATTATCCAGTGGTTTTGCACCAATATGGCAGCCAAGAGCTAAAAGCAGCCATGGAGCTTGAGCGGGATTATTTTGATAGAGAGCAAATGTCTTGTCATATCGGTTATGATGTTTTATGGAGTTCGCAAGATCCTGATTATGAGCAAGATAAGCAATTTGCAGTGACCGAGCAAGGATTGGTGCAAGTCAGTTTGGCACAAGGCGATGATGTGTATTATGAACTGTCATGTAAAAGCGTTGGTCATGACGTGGCTTGCCAAGTGACGGATGTCATCCTAGATAAGGATGGAAAATCTTTACGCGAGTATTTGCTAGAGCATTGTCGTTAGCTGGCGCTGAGGTTTTAAATGAATTTTAAAGTCGGTGCTGGTATTAATATTAAATGCGAAGATGAATATTGTAGATATTTAAGTTTGGCTGGAAACGAACGACAATTATGACAGATGAAGTTAGATAAAAATGTTGTGTACATAACTCTTAAGACCGTTGGTTTGTTTTCGCATAATGTATATTATGTTAAATAAGCACTCTGGGAGTCTTGCTAGCTATGGCTTTTCATTAAAGGGCTTTTTATTAAAGGATAAGAATTTAAAAAGCCGCTGATACCATATAATAAATAGCATTGTGTGGTATCAGCGGCTTAAATTATAGAAGCTCTCTTGACTCCAAACTATCTTATCTTTCTCAACCATTATTGGCTCTAGCCGATAACAGTGCCGCTATCAACTTCACTTGTTGTTAAAGGCTTTCCTAAATTTTGCTGCATATTTTGCAACACTTCGGTTGCGCCAGCAGCGCGCTTTATCAGCAGATCAACTGGCGCATCAGGACTCAATGTGCCAAAGGCAAGTCCATGCTCGCCTGTAAGCCGTGAACGACAAAATGCCTCTGCAATTTTCGTATTGTCGCTTGATAATAAAATTGACGCTTGCAGCATTAATGCTAAGCGCTCAATCACATAGCGACTGCGAAACTCTAAGGTCTCAATGTCATCAAAGCGTCCTGCTAACAGGCTAAGCTCGGTATCAAAATGCTGGTTTTTGCCAGCGGCTTTTTGTAGCTCGGCGAATAGAACATCACGGGTTTCGGGCTCTTTATTTAAGGCGCGCAGCACATCTAGACATTGCACATTACCACTACCCTCCCAAATAGAGTTTAAGGGCGCTTGGCGGTAGAGACGTGGCATGATATTTTCTTCAACGTAACCATTACCACCTAGGCACTCTTGCGCTTCATTAATAAGCACGGGCGTGCGTTTGCATATCCAGTACTTGCCAATCGCAGTAGCAATGCGTGCAAGGGCGGCCTCATGCGGGTCGCTTTCTATCATGCCTACCGCGCGCGCGATGCGCATCGTCAGCGCCAATGCCGCCTCCGACTCTAGCGCCAAGTCAGCAATCACATTGCGCATAATCGGCTGGTCAATCAGTAACTTACCAAAGGCTTCACGCTGACTGGTGTGATGAATGGCTTGTACAATCGCTTGACGCATTTGGGCAGCAGAACCAATCATGCAGTCCAAACGAGTCAGCGCCACCATTTCAATAATGGTGGCAATGCCGCGACCTTCGACGCCGACCAATTCACCAAAAGCGCCATGAAATTCGACTTCTGATGAAGCATTTGCCCAGTCGCCAAGCTTATCTTTAAGACGCTGAATACGAACGGCGTTTTTTGTACCATCAGGACGAAAACGCGGCACTAAGAAGCAACTTAGACCGTTTTCAGACTGCGCTAACACCAAATGCGCATCACACATTGGCGCTGAGAAAAACCACTTATGACCGATAATTTCATAAGTACCGTCTTCTTGGCGTGTTGCTCGCGTGGTATTGCGACGTAAATCGGAGCCACCTTGCTTCTCAGTCATGCCCATACCCATGGTACAACCGAGTTTTTGTTCCATCGGCAAGCTACGTGGATCGTATTGTTGCGATAATAGTTTGGGTAGCCATTTCTCTGCAATTTGTGGCGTATGGCGTAAGGCAGGAATGGCAGCATAGCTCATCGACATCGGGCAACCAAAACCTGCCTCAGGCTGCGAGCCTAGATACATTACAGCAGCGCGGGCTACATGGGCGCTTTCGCGGTTTTCATTGCGCCAGGCAAAGTTATTCATCCCGTACTTCACGCCAGCCGTCATAAGCTCATGATAGGCTGGATGAAACTCAACTTCATCTAAGCGGCGACCATAACTATCAAACGCCCTTAATTTAGGTGGGTTTTCATTGGCTAAAAATCCACTAGCCATCATATCACCGCCAGTAAGAGCGCCAAACTCGATTAAATGATCTTTCGCCCACCCTGCTCCTTCGCGCGCGACCGCTTCCATCAGAGCTATATCCGTGAGCCAAGCGTTATAGTTCGCAAGCGTAAAAGGTTGATTATTGACTTCATGCGTATTAAATTGATTTGTCGCTGCCATAACTGCTATCTTCCTTGATTTTGGCTTATATATACTATTTTAAAACGCTTAGTATTACATCATACTGTTTATTTCGTCAAGGAATGTAATATGAATAACCCTAGTCCCCGTCTGCTCATTATGCGCTTGTTGACGGTAGCGGATAACCATACTCTTAATATTAGTGAAGCTATTTTGGCAGGCACGGTATTTGGTATCACAGAAAACAGCATTCGTGTCACTATGGCACGCTTAGTCCAATCAGAGCTTGCTGAGGCAATCGCACCTGCGACTTATCGATTAGGCCCTAAAGCACAAAAACTAGGCGATGATGTGGCTTCATGGCATACGTCCAATACAAAAACTATGAAATCAGACGGTTCGTGGATAGCAGTAGCAACAGGTGGTTTGCCGCGCAGCGATCGCAAAATACTCCGCGCTCGTGACCGCGCTTTATCCTTATTAGGATTTCGCCAGCTGGATAAAGGACTATATATACGCCCAAATAATCTACACGGCGGTATAAATGGCGTGCGCAAACGTCTATTAAATTTGGGATTAGACGAAGAAGCCATCATCTTTAAGGCTGGTGATTTTGATGCGTTAAGACAAGAAAAGGCTTTGGCGCTGTGGTCAGATATGCAATTGGTAACACACTATAAAGAAATGTCTGCTCAATTGAATGAATGGTTAGCCAATAAGGATAATTTGAGCGCGGATACGGCTTTGCGCGAGGTATTTATGCTTGGCGATGCCGCTATCCGCAGTGTGATATTTGACCCATTATTACCTGCGCCTTTAGTAGATGAGACGGCACGGCAACAGTGTTTTGATACGGTACGGGGCTTTAATGATGAAGGCCGCCGTCTATGGTTAGCGTTTTTTGCGGCAAATACGGTGAAGATTGTGCAATGATTTTTAGGATGAGCGTAAGAATTAACAGATAAACGGTATCAAAACACAAACTTGTTGATCAAACCCCCTTTTATCTCAGCTTAGTCATTAGTCTCACGATACAAGGTACTTTGCGACTCTTGTCTAAAGTCCTCGTATGTGATCACAGGCTCAGGCGTCGATTCATCTTCTGAAACATTGATAGCAGCGGCTTGTTTATTATTAGCCCCTTTGACGTCAGTGTTTGCTATATTGGGCTGGGTATCTACCGTCGACTGATTGCTGCTATAGGCACTATTGTTTGCTGTATTTATGGTATTACTCTCGCTGTTATTGCTACCGTTCGACGTGCCAGCGTTATCAGATGCCACCACCTTAGATACAGGTGCAGGCGCTGTGGTTGACGTTGATAAGATACCCGTAAAAATAAGCGCCAATACCACCGCAGCAATTAATAATGAGCCCACTATCATGCCGATAATGAGCGGTTTTTTGCTACTTGCCAGCTTTTTATTTTTTGAGAGAATAAATGCGGTTGGGTTTTGTACCACCAAATGGTCGTTATCAATACTTTCATCAGAGCTTTCAGAAATGTGCTTGGCATCATCTAAAGAGTCTGTACTGGAAAAGGAGGCTTTTTCTTTTACCATAGCATCATGAGGTAGGTCAGCTTCATTGCTTGCTGTACCACTTACCTCTAGACGCTCATCTTCATCAAAGAAATTCAAATGAACGCCTGTACTTTTGCTGCTCGTTCGCTGTAGGCTGCTCTCTTGTTGAAAATCCTCTTGCTGACTGGCAAACAATTCGAGCTCCGCGGCACTCAAAGGCTCGTATGAGGACAGTTTATCAGCGTTTTTTAGCGGTGCGAGCCTACCGTTGCCACTAATGCCATTAGCTTGTGCGCCGCCATCTTCGTTATCATTGCTGTCCACATTTTCGACACGCGTAATAAAACGCTCATAGATATCGTTTTTACGCGAGCGTCGGCGCGGCTTAGCATTAGCGATTTTAGCCAAATTTGCCTCTAGATCAATGCTTTTCTTGCTTTTTTTGTCGCTCATGAAGAGATACCAGAACAGTGAATGCCACAAAAATTAGATGATTGCTAAAATTAGGGTAAAAATATTTTTTTAACCGTTTTATCTATATAACTAATTTACATCAATTGTTTGCTAAATTGTAACACTATCGTTGCCACACAATATAGTGGGTCGCCTCCTATCCTTCAAGTATAATTTTAGCTAGGTCATTGCTATTTGTATAAAATAGCGACACTCTCTGATTAAATAAGCATCATAAACAGGTCAGCATCATCATATGGATTTAAAACAGCTCAATGCCTTTATCGCTATCGCTGATCTCAAAAGCTTTAGCGCAGCTGCTAGCAAGACGGGATTGTCACAGCCGACGCTCAGCCGGTTGCTCAAGCAGCTTGAAACCGATATGGGGGTAGAATTAATCGACCGCTATCATAGACCGCTGCACTTGACCGAAGCGGGTGCATTTTTTTACGATAAAATCAGCGCCATCCTGACAGAGATTGATACCGTCACCAGTATGACCCAGCGCCTATCTGCACCAAGTGCGGCTTTAAATATTGGCTTTGTGCCGTCGGTGCTGTACGGGCTATTACCCGAGGTTATCGCTAAGCTTAAGCAATCTAATCCGGATATCGAGGTCAATCTCAAGGACATCAGCTCCTATCAGCAAATTGACGCCCTAAAAAGCGGTGAGATTGATATTGGCTTTGGGCGTTTTGCGCATCAAGATCCGTGGATTCAGCAAATACTATTGCGTCATGAGCGTTATCTGGTGGCGCTACCTAAAGCGCATCCGCTTGCCGATAGCGATGAGCAGCGTCTGATTGACTTGGCAAATAACCGCTTGATTTTATACCATCAAACCCATCTACCTATTTCGACGACCGCGATACCTATTAAGCCTTCTAACGATCAGCCTTCTTTTGAGCCAGTCACTGAGCCTTTGCTGTATCTATTTGCCCAATATGGTATCTCGCCATTTATGACCACCACCGTCAGTGATTTACAAGTGGCGCTCGGTTTGGTAGCCGCGGGAGAAGGTATTACCTTGGTACCCGCCAGCCTAAAAACGGTGCGTACCGAGCAAATCGTCTATCGTCGCCTATTGCATGAAAATGCCACCTCTCCTATCTACCTGCATACCCTTAAAGACTTTGTCCATCCAAAAATCCCCGACTTACTTAGCGCGATTTATCAAGTCTATGAGCGCCGCGGTATCACTTATCGCAAGCAAAGTTTTACCTCGCAAGGGTAAAGAGTATTAAAGTACGTCGAAGCGTTTTAAATCGTGCGAAATGGCAGCTATCGGCAGCATATTGTGGTATAAAGAACCGGCAAAAAACTTGGCGCTAACCCTTGATATCCATAAATTATTATGCTAACCATCAAGAATAGGCATGCAAACTATTAGTAATAATAATTAAAATAATCCTTATCTTGCTCAGCAGCAGTATGCTAAAGTCGATACAAGATGAATCGTTTTATATTTATAGTTTAACTGCTATATATATTGTATAAACCGTTTCTCTCATGATCACTGGCAAACTGACACAGGTAAGTGATGTTTTGCCGTTTTAACCATTTCGAGGTATTCATGACCACACAACCACTCAACACTCCAAGCGCCACCGACGATGGCGCAACTGGGCACGCTGTTCCCCAGCAAGAAGGATTTAGCTGGCGGATTTTTGGCCCCGGTATATTAATGGCGACTGCTGCTATCGGTGGTTCGCATCTGATTTCATCGACGCAGGCGGGCGCGCTATATGGCTGGCAGCTGGCGATTATGATTATTTTAGCCAACGTCTTTAAATATCCGTTTTTTCGCTTCGGCACCGATTATGTTTATGATACGGGCGAGAGTTTGATCGCAGGCTATGCCAAACGCTCAAAGGCCTATCTTTGGATTTACTTTATTCTCTCCATCCTATCAGCGGTGATTAGTACGGGTGCGGTGTCCCTAATAGCAGCGGTTATCTTAGGCTTTATGCTGCCCGCCTCTCTGCAGCTCTCAACCATGAGCTTGTCGATGATTATCGTAGCAGTATCATGGTTCTTCTTGATTGCTGGTCACTATAAGCTACTCGATGGCGTGACCAAGTGGATTATGATTGCCCTGACCACAGCAACGGTCGCCGCGGTGGTGATTGCCGCTGGCAAGCCAACTGTTATGGTGACAGATTTTGTCGCCGCATCTCCTTGGAACCTTGCGACCTTGGGTTTTATCGTCGCGTTGATGGGCTGGATGCCAGCGCCACTTGAGTTTGCGGCGATTACCTCGATGTGGACGTCAGCCAAAAGAAAAACCGACAACACCACTCACCGCCAAGGTTTGTTAGACTTTAACGTTGGTTACGCAGTGTCGGCTATTTTAGCCCTGTTTTTCTTAGCGTTAGGCGTGTTCGTACAGTATGGCTCGGGTCAAGAGATTGAACTGGTCGGCGGCGCTTATATCAATCAGCTGATTAACATGTATACCGCCACCATTGGTGAATGGTCACGCCTACTGGTCGCCTTCGTCGCCTTTATGTGCATGTTTGGCACCACAATTACCTGCGCTGATGGTTATGGGCGTGCCAATGCTGAATGCTGGCGTTTGATTAAAGGTCAAAGTGAGATTAATAAAAAACAAATCGCTTTTTGGACCACTTATGCGATTGGTGGCGGATTGGTGATTATCACTTTCTTTACCGGACAATTAGGGGCGATGCTCAAGTTTGCCATGATATCGGCGTTTGTCTCGGCGCCTATTTTTGGTTGGCTTAATTACTCATTGGTTAAAAACCATAAAAAACTATCAATGGGTATGAATGCCTTATCGATTGCAGGGTTGATATTCTTGACAGGTTTTGCACTTTTGTTCCTTGCCAACCTTGCAGGATTTATTGGTTAAGCAATATTTACCATTAAGATTCTATGATAGAAGTAAAAAAAGCCCTTTTAGCCCTGCTATGAGGGCTTTTTATTGTTAAGTGATTATTTTTTTTAAGAGTTGACTGACAAAAAATCCAGCTATTTGTAACTAAATGTAAATTAATTAATATGGTAAAGATGACGACTTTAGTAATATGAATAACTATTATGATAAAGGTTTAAAAAATGGATATTACTATTCTATAATTGAATATATTTAATATAAGTAATAACTATTTAAAGTAAGTTTAATATAAGCTTGCGAAACACCGCTTTGCAGTCATGGATAATTGGGTATAATCAAGCACAACAATTTTATCCTTCATCACACGATAAGATTACCCTCCACGTAAGGACGACGATATGACCTCTTCAGCTGGCGCTCGCTTTCGCAGTGCAATAAAACAAAAAAACGATAACAACCAACCATTACAAATTGTCGGCGCGATCAACGCTTATACGGCGATGATGGCGACCCAAGTCGGTCATCAAGCGCTATATCTCTCAGGTGCGGGCGTGGCCAATGCCTCATTTGGTCTGCCTGATTTGGGCATGACCAGCCTTGATAACGTCTTAGAAGACGCACGCCGTATTACCGATGCAGTGGATACGCCGCTATTGGTTGATATCGATACTGGTTTTGGCGGCGCTTTTAATATCGCTCAAACCATCAAAAAAATGGAAAAAGCCGGCGTTGCAGCCGTTCATATCGAAGACCAAGTGGCGCAAAAACGCTGTGGCCATCGTCCAAACAAAGAAATCGTGAGTATCTCTGAGATGGTTGATCGCCTAAAAGCGGCGCTTGATGCCAAAACTGACTCTGACTTTGTAGTAATGGCGCGTACTGACGCCCTATCTGTTGAAGGGCTTGATGCAGCGGTTGAGCGTGCCGTTGCTTTTCAAGAAGCGGGTGCTGACATGATTTTTGCCGAAGCACTGACCGATATCGAGATGTACCGTAAGTTTACTGACGTACTTGATATTCCAGTCCTTGCCAATATGACTGAGTTTGGTCAAACCGACCTTTATACCACTGAGCAGTTATATGGCGTTGGGGTTGATATGGTACTGTATCCCTTATCAGCGTTTCGTGCGATGAACAAAGCGGCATTAAACGTTTATCAGCATCTGCTTGATGATGGTACGCAAGAAAAAGTCGTCGATACCATGCAAACGCGTATGGAGCTTTATGACTTCTTAAACTATCATGAGTTTGAGCAAACGCTAGATAAGCTGTTTGCCAATAGTAAATAAGCATTAAGTCAACCATAAGCAAAATCATCTACCTTTGGTTTTGCTTATTCACTTTTAGTCATCTTTATTTTTTAACTCAAAAAGAGCTACCAACAAAAGGAATTTAACATGGCAGCACAGAACCAATCAACAAAAGTATTGTCAGGCGCAGGTCTACGTGGTCAGGTCGCTGGCAAGACAGCACTATCGACGGTCGGTAAATCAGGCTCAGGGCTGACTTATCGCGGTTATGATGTGTCAGAGTTGGCCGATAAATGCGTCTTTGAAGAAGTGGCTTATTTGCTACTTTATGGCAACTTGCCAACCCAAAGTGAGCTTGATGCTTATCAGACTAAATTGAAAGGTTTACGCGGCTTACCTCAAGCATTAAAAGATGTGCTTGAGCGTATTCCTGCGGACGCCCATCCGATGGATGTATTACGTACCGGTTGCTCAATGCTTGGTAACCTTGAGATGGAAACTGACTTCTCACAACAGAACGATAAAACCGACCGCATGCTGGCGGTATTCCCATCAATCATCAATTACTGGTACCGCTTTACCCACGACAATGTGCGTATCGAAACCGAAACCGATGATGATACGATTGGCGGTCACTTCTTACATCTGCTTAAAGGTGAAAAACCAAACGAGCTGCATACCAAAGTTATGAACGTATCGCTCATTCTTTATGCTGAGCATGAGTTTAACGCCTCAACCTTTACCGCACGCGTGTGTGCGTCTACCCTATCTGATATCCACTCTTGTATCACTGGCGCGATTGGCTCATTACGTGGTCACTTGCATGGCGGCGCCAATGAAGCGGCGATGGATATGATTGAAGGCTTTACATCAGCCGACGAAGCTGAAGAAGAGATGATGGCAATGCTGGCCCGTAAAGACAAAATCATGGGCTTTGGTCATGCCATCTATAGCGAATCAGACCCACGTAACGTCGTTATTAAAGGTTGGGCTGAGAAGCTAGCCGCCGATGTTGGTGATGAGGTGCTATACCCAGTATCAGTACGCTGTGAAGAAGTGATGTGGCGCGAGAAAAAACTCTTCTGTAACGCCGATTTCTTCCATGCGTCTGCCTATCACTTTATGGGTATTCCAACCAAACTGTTCACGCCAATCTTTGTTTGCTCGCGTCTAACAGGCTGGGCCGCTCATGTGTTTGAGCAACGTGCCAATAACCGTATCATTCGCCCAAGTGCGGAATATACCGGTGAAGAATTGCGTCCAGTACCAGAGATGAGTGCGCGTTAATTTTTCGTGATATAGAAGGTTTGTAGGGTGTGCTTCATCTTCATCTTCATTTTTAGTAAAACAGCTGAAGACACGCCCTACAAATCCCTACCTTCAATGTTTAAAAAATTAATGCTTAAAAGTTTTTTTAGCAAAGTCTGATTTTATTTTGACGCTTTTACTAAAAAAATTTACCCCTTTTTAGCCTCATTGCAACCAGCCAACAGCCAAAGGTGACTTATGGACAATGCCCTCGTACAACCGATGAATGAACAATTTAAAAAGCCATTACCTGGCACAGACTTGTATTACTTTGACGCTCGTGAAGCGATTGAAAATATCGAAGCTGGCGCCTATGACAAACTACCGTTCTGCTCAAAAGTATTGTGTGAAAACTTGGTACGCCGCTGCCCACCAGAGGACTTAACCGCAGCGCTTAAGCAACATATCGAAGGCAAGCAAGACCTCGATTTTCCGTGGTACCCTGCCCGCGTCGTTTGCCATGATATTTTAGGTCAGACCGCATTTGTTGACTTAGCAGGTCTTCGTGATGCTATCGCTGAGCAAGGCGGTGACCCATCAAAAGTGAATCCAATCGTTCCAACGCAATTGATTGTTGACCATTCATTGGCCGTTGAGCATGCAGGCTTTGAAGAAAACGCTTTTGAGAAAAACCGCGCCATCGAAGAGCGCCGTAACGATGACCGTTTTCACTTTATCAACTGGTGTCAGTATGCCTTTGATAACGTCAACGTCGTACCGCCTGGTAACGGCATCATGCATCAAATCAACCTAGAAAAAATGTCGCCAGTGGTGCAAGTGGTACAAAACAAAGCCGGTGAACAAGTGGCGTTTGCCGATACCTTGGTCGGTACCGATAGCCACACGCCGATGGTTGATGCTTTAGGTGTGATTTCAATCGGTGTTGGCGGGCTTGAAGCCGAAAGCGTCATGCTAGGTAATCCATCTTATATGCGCCTGCCAGATTATGTTGGTGTTAAGTTAACGGGCAAATTGCAAAAAGGCATTACTGGTACGGACTTAGTATTGGCAATGACCGAGTTCTTGCGTGATGCAGGCGTAGTCTCTACTTATATCGAATTCTTCGGTGAAGGGGCACGCCAATTAAGCGTTGGTGATCGTGCGTCTATCTCAAACATGACCCCAGAATATGGCGCAACCGCCGCGATGTTCTATATCGATGAGCAAACCATCGATTATTTGCGTCTAACGGGCCGTAGTGAAGAACAAATCAAACTGGTTGAGCAGTATGCTAAGCAAACCGGTCTGTGGGCTGACGGTATGGAAAATGCCATTTATCCACGCGTTCTTGAGTTTGATTTATCAAAAGTCGTTCGTAACATGGCAGGTCCTTCGCGTCCGCATGCGCGCGTTTCAACCACAGACTTGGTTGCGAAAGGCATTGCTCACGGTGAAGGTGACAAATTACCTGAACCAAAAGATGGCTTAATGCCAGATGGCGCCGTGATTATCGCCGCGATTACCAGCTGTACCAATACGTCTAACCCGCGCAATATGGTTGCTGCTGGTCTGGTTGCGCGTAATGCTAATAAAAAAGGCTTATTGCGTAAGCCTTGGGTGAAATCATCTTTAGCACCCGGCTCAAAAACGGTCAAAATGTACCTAGAAGAAGCTGGCCTGATGCCAGAGCTACAAGAGATTGGCTTTGACGTGGTTGGCTTTGCTTGTACTACCTGTAACGGTATGAGTGGCGCGCTAGATCCTGATATCCAACAAGAAATCATCGACCGTGACCTATTTACCACCGCGGTACTATCTGGCAACCGTAACTTTGATGGTCGTATCCACCCGTATGCTAAGCAAGCGTTTTTAGCGTCACCGCCATTAGTGATTGCCTACGCTATCGCCGGTAACATTCGCTTTGATATCGAAAAAGACTCATTAGGTAAAGACACGGATGGCAATGACGTGTATTTAAAAGACATCTGGTTTGATGACGATGAAGTTGATGCTATCGTCGCGGCAGCCGTGAAGCCTGAGCAATTTAATGCCGTGTATATCCCAATGTTTGATGAAGCCAAAAAAGACACCGGCAAAGCGCTAAGCCCACTTTATGACTGGCGCGAGATGACCACTTATATCCGTCGTCCGCCGTATTGGGAAGGCAAAATGGCGGCAATGAATAAGCTAAAAGGTATGCGTCCACT
The DNA here is from genome assembly GCF_016613355.1 of Psychrobacter sp. M9-54-1. Taxonomy (NCBI): domain Bacteria; kingdom Pseudomonadati; phylum Pseudomonadota; class Gammaproteobacteria; order Moraxellales; family Moraxellaceae; genus Psychrobacter; species Psychrobacter sp. M9-54-1. The sequence goes on from NZ_JADGFW010000006.1 coordinate 245,540, forward strand.
GGCGGTACTTGGTGACAATATCACTACTGACCATTTATCACCGTCTAACGCGATTTTGGGCGATTCGGCCGCTGGCGAGTACCTTGATACCATGGGTCTGCCTGCGGAAGACTATAACTCTTATGCCACCCATCGCGGCGACCATTTAACTGCCCAGCGTGCGACCTTTGCCAACCCTAAATTGCTCAATGAGATGGTACGTGACGAGAAAGGTGAAGTCATCCAAGGCTCATTAGCCCGAGTCGAGCCAGAAGGTCAGGTCATGCGCATGTGGGAAGCGATTGAAACCTATATGAACCGCGAGCAACCGCTGATCATCATCGCCGGTGACGGCTATGGTCAAGGCTCAAGCCGTGACTGGGCTGCCAAAGGTGTACGTCTGGCTGGCGTTGAAGTCGTGGTTGCAGAAGATTTTGAGCGTATCCATCGTCAAAACTTGGTCGGTATGGGCGCGCTCCCCTTGCAGTTTAAAGAAGGGGTCAATCGCAATACCTTAAATATCGATGGTACTGAAATATTCGATATCGAAGGCGAAGTATCTGCTCGTGGTGAGATGACGCTCGTGATTCACCGTAAAGACGGCAGCGTTAATAAAGCACCCGTTATCTGCCGTTTAGATACCGCTGATGAGGTGAAAATGTATAACGCTGGCGGTATGCTACAACGCTTTGCCAAAGAGTTTATCGATGGCACGTTAGATATTGCGTAATCCGCATGAATTTTGAGTAATCAAAGAGCCGATGTTGTATAAATTATACGGCATCGGTTTTTTAATCTTTGGATATGAAAAATAATGAGCCTAGTGCTTTATAACGAGCATTAAAGTATTAATTTAACATTCCGATAAAAGTTTTCATGTGGGCCAAACATTAACAAGGTAAGGACAAGTTGACCATCATCGATTTGATAAGCCAATAACGTTAACTGCTTTAGCATTTTAAACTTATAAATTCGTACTGATGATAAGTCACCTACCTTTTGCACACCTATATCAGGATGGTCAATGATGGCACGTACAGCATCATCTAAATCAGCTTTCTGATTATTGTGCAATTTTTTAACGGCTTTTTTAAAACTATGCGATTGAATAACACTTAAAGACTGAGTCATTGTTTATCCAAAGTAAACTATCCAAATTCGTAGGGTTCAACCATACCAGCATCAACTTCTGCTTGCGCAATCAAAAGATGACGAACAAATTCGTAAGACAGATCAGGGTTGTCTTCCATAATTTGCCCAATGGTAGCCCAATGCTCTATTTGCTTTGGCGGGGTACGATGTTGTGCTTTAGATATCGCATAGGCTTTATCAACTAGCGCCTTGTTAAGACGTATGCTTGCAGTGGACATAACTTTCTCCATATTCAAAATATTAATCCTTGTGGCATTTTACTACAAAAATAGTGTATTAACGACTCTCATCCTCATAAACAGATATAAGGAATAAGAAATGACCCAATCAACTTTAGAAAACACACCAAAATTTGCCCCACAAGTCTCCGTCCCCGCTACTTATATGCGCGGCGGTACTTCAAAAGGCACGTTTTTTAAATTATCCGACTTACCAGAGCGTTGCCAAGTTGCTGGCAAAGCGCGTGATAATTTCCTTTTGCGGGTCATTGGTAGTCCTGATCCTTATGGCAAGCAAATTGACGGCTTGGGTAATGGTAGCTCTAGCACTTCAAAGACGGTGATTTTGTCTAGAGCATCACGCGCAGATCACGATGTGAATTACCTGTTTGGACAAGTCAATATCGCCAAACCTATGATTGATTGGGCGGGAAATTGCGGTAATTTAACCGCAGCAGTTGGTGCTTGTGCGCTTAATATGGGCTTAGTTGATGCTGATAAAGTTACTAATAGTATTGATGACAGTAGTGAGAGTGGCATTTGCGAAGTACGCATTTGGCAAGAAAATATCAGTAAAACCATTATCGCTCATGTGCCTGTTTACTTAGATGCGCAAGGCAAGGTACAAGTGCAAGAAACCGGCGATTTTGAATTAGACGGTGTGACCTTTCCTGCTGCCGAAGTAAAGATTGAATTTATCGACCCGGTAGATTCATCAAGCGATATGTTCCCCACGGGCAACCTAATCGATGATTTTGATGTGTCTGGCTGTGGTCTAAATACCGATAGCGTCAAGGCCACCTTTATCAGTGCCGGTATCCCAACCATCTTTATGAAAAGCGCTGATTTAGGCTTTACTGGTACTGAGCTGCAAGGCGACATCAATAGTAGTAGCGAAACCTTAGCTAAGTTAGAGGCAATCCGTGCCAAAGGTGGCGTTGCGATGGGGTTATTTAAAGACGTCAGTGAAGCACAAAGTAGTCAACATATTCCAAAGATTGCTTGGGTTGCCCCTGCACAAAGTTATAGCGCCTCAAGTGGCAAAGCCGTTGATGCCGCAGACATTGACTTAGTCGTACGCGCGATGAGTATGGGACAATTACATCATGCGATGATGGGTACGGCAGCGGTGGCGATTGCCGCAGCAGCGACCACACAGGGTACACTGGTCAATGAAGCGGCAGGTGGTAGCGAATTAGGTGAAGTGCGCTTTGGGCATCCATCAGGAACGCTACTCGTCGGCGGTAAAACCGAACGCGTGAACGGACGCTGGCAAGCCAAAAAAGTCTCCATGAGCCGCTCTGCTCGCCGTATTATGGTTGGTGAAGTTTTTGTACCAGCGGATGCTTTTTAATAACGACAATTTTTAGGAAACGAACTTAAAAGAAAATTAAAGGTAACAAGGTTTAAGATACTGCTTAAAGTCTTTATACTGGTGGTCGCTTATTATTATGAATAATAAGCAGTTAATACATGCCAATATCAAATTAAATAGCGCCTTAACCCTATGAGTACTCCGCCACGCCGTGTTCCTTTAGACATCAAGCCGCCCACCAAAAAAAAGGAACGGGGGGCTTTGCTGTGGTCGATTTTAAAAAGGCTCGGAGAGTTTGCAAGACCCTATCGCGGGCTTTTTATTTTAACCTTAATATTGACAGTGCTTGGGTCGTTTACCGCGCAGGTGAATGCCTTTGTCTTGCAATATACCATCGATACTTTGACCAATATTGTTGGTTTACCTGACCCATGGGTAGAAGGTATAAAATTACTGACGCTGATTAGTGTGATTTTATTGGTCAAAGAAGTTCTCAACGTCATCATCACCTTTGGTCAGCGCTACTTTGGTGAGCGTATTCGTATTAACTTATCGCGTGATTTGTCACAAAAGGTGGTCGACCGTATTTTGTCTTACAAAATGGCGTTTTATACCAGCGACGAGAACGCCAGCGGTAAGCTGCAAACCCGCATTGATTTGGGGGTCAGTAGTCTCACGCAATTGGTACAAAACTTCTTTATTGACATGTTGCCGCTGTTTGCCAGTGCCATCGTGTCATTAATCATTATGTTTAACGCCAATTTTTGGGTCGGTATGGTCGGGCTAATTATCGTGCCGATTTACTTTTTTGTCAGTCAGCGCCAAGCCAACCGTCTGCAAGGGTTTCGCAAACAAATGCGCCAATATCGCGAGACCAAAAGCGGCTTGGTGATTTCGATTATTGACTCTATCACGGTGATTAAATCCTTTGTGCGCGAGCCGATTGAGTCCGGTAAGCATTGGGACATCCAAAAGGATATGACCGCCAATCAGCTACGTATTCGCAGTATTGCGTTTATGTATAACGCTGGCAAAACCTTTATCGAGCAAATCGGCGTGGTGGCAATTATTGTCCTAACCTCATATTTTGTGCTCAACGGACAGATGACCATTGGCGCCATTATGTTCCATATCCTACTGTTTCAAAACGTCGCGGCTCCCATTCGCGAATTGCACCGCATTTACGACCAAATTAATAATGCCCTCACCTATGCCGAAGGCTTCTTTGATATCTTGGACGACGACCAAGCAATTGAAAACGAAGGTAAAGTCAAATGTACCGATTTAAAAGGTCATATCGAGCTAAAAGATGTCAATTTCTCCTACCCCAATGGCAAGCAGGCGCTGCATGATGTGAGCTTTAATATTCATCCCAATCGTATCACCGCTTTGGTCGGATTAAGTGGCGCAGGTAAAAGCACGATTATTAATTTATTGGTCAAATTCTATGATCCAAGCAGCGGCACTATTTGCCTCGATGGGCGTAATTTAGAGGACTACAGCACCCATGACTTGCGTGAGCAAATCGGCTTAGTGCTACAAAAGAACCATATTTTCTCAGGGACGATCGCCGACAACATTCGTTACGGGGCGATGGATGCCACCGATGAGGAGATTATCGACGCCGCCAAACAAGCCTCTATTCATGAGCAAGTCGTTGGTATGCCTGAAGGCTATGACAGTGAAGCCAAACTACTCTCCGGCGGACAGCAGCAGCGTATCGCGCTGGCAAGGATGTTTTTAAAAAACCCACCGATCGTATTTTTGGATGAACCAACGGCCAGTCTTGATGCTATTGCCACCCAGCAGATCAAGCACAGTCTAGATTTAATTAAAAAAGACCGTACGGTGATTATTGTCTCGCACAATATCTCGCAAATTATTGATGCTGATGATTTGGTGGTGATTGAAAATGGCCGTGTGATGGAGACTGGCACGCATGAGGAGCTTTATGCCAATCACGGTAAATACTATGAGATATTCAATGCCATGTCCGATAGTTTGAATTTAGATAAAATCAGTCAAACCTTAAATAGTTAATATAGGGCGAAATCGTTATAATGCTCAGTCTTTAAGACATTAAAAAACCCTTTAAATCGTTAAAAGCTAGCCGACTATGACCTGTGAATTTTCTATAAAAACCTTTGATGAGCTGACCACCGTTGATGTTTACCATATTTTAAAAGCGCGCTCACAAGTATTTGTGGTCGAGCAAAACTGCCCGTATCAAGACATGGACGAGGTGGATTTTGATTGTCTGCATCTGGTCGCCCATCAAGACGAAGCCTTGATTGGCTATTGCCGCATCATTCCGCCGCAATTTAATCATAAAAGATCCTCGGTTAATCCATCAGGTCCGATACCAGCGATTGGCAGGGTTTTGGTGCTAGCAGAGCATCGCGGCTATGGCGTTGCCCGTCAAATGATGCTTGAAGCCATCAAATACTGCCGCAAAAAGTATGGTAAAAAAACCATCATCATCTCCGCGCAGACTTATTTGCTAAACTTTTACGAATCACTTGGATTTATCGTTGAAGGTGAACGCTACCTTGAAGACGGTATCGAGCATGTCACCATGGTTTTACCTGTCATTAAAAAAGTAAAGGTGAAAAAAGAAAGCTCGGGAATGGTGAGTAGTATTCTCAGTTTTTTGTTATTAATATTGGCACTTTTATTCATTGTCGGTTTGGTTTATCTCATGGTGTAACTCATGAAACGATAAAACAGTCTTACACGACTTCACTGTTGTTCGATATTGAGTATGTTATTTTTGATGCATCACTGATTGATAAATCATGTCGCTTATCAATCGCTCCAATATTCGACTCAAGGAAGAGGTAACGATTATGTCTACGACTCAAAACGCTACGGTAGAGAGCAATGTCCGTCCAGAGTATGACGATGAGATTCAAAAAATCGCCGACTATGTGCTTAATTACTCTATCGATAACGACTCGCCCAATAGTGCCGATGCTTGGAATACGGCTCGCCACTGTCTGATGGACACCCTAGGCTGCGGACTGCTTGCACTGCGTTTTCCTGAATGTACCAAACACCTCGGACCCGATTGCGCCGATCAAATTACTCCTAATGGCGCACGCGTCCCTGGTACGCCTCATAGACTCGACCCCATTAAAGCTGCTTTTGATATTGGCTGTATGGTGCGCTGGCTTGATTATAATGATACGTGGCTTGCGGCCGAATGGGGCCATCCCTCAGATAACTTAGGCGGAATTTTGGCAGTGGCGGACTATATCAGTCAGCAAAACGTCAGCCAAAATAAAGACCCACTCACCATGCGCGACGTTTTAGAAGCGATGATTATGGCGCATGAGATTCAAGGCGTGCTTGCTTTAGACAATTCATTTAACCGCGTGGGGCTTGACCATGTGTTCCTCGTCAAACTCGCCTCAACGGCGGTGGTCGCCAAACTCTATAAATTACCACGCGAGCGTATCATGGCGGCGATCTCGCAAGCGATTGTCGATGGTCAAGCGCTGCGAACCTATCGTCATGCACCCAATGCTGGTAGCCGTAAATCATGGGCGGCAGGCGACGCCACCAGTCGTGCGGTACGCTTAGTCGATATCACTCGCCGCGGCGAGATGGGCATTCCGGGAGCATTAACCGCGCCGCAATGGGGTTTTTATGATGTGTTGTTTAGCCATACCAATAAAGACCTAGCACTCAAACCTGCAGGCGAGCGCCGTTTTACCTTTCAGCGCGAGTTTGGCAGCTATGTGATGGAAAATATCTTATTTAAGATAAGCTTTCCTGCCGAGTTCCATGCCCAGACTGCTTGTGAAGCAGCGGTTATCTTGCATCCTATGGTTGATGATAGGATTGATGAGATTGAAAAAGTCGTCCTGACCACGCATGATTCAGCCATTCGAATTATCTCAAAAGAAGGCGCACTTGCCAATCCTGCCGATCGCGATCATTGTTTGCAATATATGGTTGCCGTGCCTTTATTGACGGGCGACTTGATGGCAGAAAACTACGAAGATGATTATCACGAACAGCATCATATCTTGATTGATGGGCTGCGCCGTAAGATGGTGGTCGTTGAAGATCCCAATTATTCAAAAGATTATCATGATCCAAATAAACGCTCGATTGCCAATGCCATTCAAATATTCTTTAAAGATGGCAGCAGTACCGATAAAGTCGCTGTCGAATATCCTATTGGTCATAAGCGCCGCCGCGCTGAAGGCATCCCCGTATTAGAAGCGAAGTTCCGAGCAAGCTTGGCAACGCGCTTTATTGACAGTCGTTGTGCAGATATCTTTGCGCTATGTGATGATCAAAAGCGCTTAGAGCAAACCCCAGTCAATGAGTTTATGGATTTATTTGTGGCATACTAAGTTATACTTTATTGAATTAGAATACGCATTGTAAATTTCTACAATAGTCCTAAAAGTACCTTGGGGTTAATAAATTATGAGCATTAAAGGATTGTTTACTTTTGTTTTATTAAGTTCCTTTCTCTCAGCTTGTACTTCTAGTATGCCAATGAATAGTAGTGTCGTTAATGCAAATGATAGGCCAAAATTAAGTAACGTTTTCTCTTACTATGATGAAAGTAACAATGTTCAGTTTGCTGCCTTGATATCGGGAAAATTTATCTTCAAAGATAATTGTTTATTTTTGGCTGACGGTGAAAACATCACTACGCCTATATTTAATACAGACGATGTGAAGTTCAATGCTGAAAAAAGAGAGGTTTACTTGAACGGAGGGGTGATACTTTTAGATAAAGATTTAATGTTGGGAGGAGGGTTTATAGATAGTAAATATCTACCAAAGCTCGACTCAAAAGCTAGTGATAGCTGCTTAACTGATAGGGTTGCTATCTTGTACTCTGTAGTTGAAGATACTCCAGAGCTGAGGAAACGCTGGTTAATACCATAGTGTATCTACAGCAGACATACTTAAAGTATGCTTTAGTAAGTTATACCCATGACTTATTTTTTATAATTAATAATCTACTATCACCAAGCTATCGACTCACCTGCCCAATCGACAAAACAACCAGATTGGGCGGAAGTCATCCTATCAAGTACTTCTAGTAAACACTGAGCGCTATAAGCTGGCGAGAACAGTTTTTCGTCAGCCACATTGCCCTGAAAAGGTGATAACAACTGGGTATCGACGGTGCCTGGTTGCATGACGACCACGCAAACATCCTTTAGCGACCGACTCCATTCAATGCTCAAATTTTTCATACCCATATTCAGTGCCGCTTTACTCATACGGTAGCTGTACCAACCGCCAAGCTCATTGTCACCGATACTACCAACCCGAGCCGATATGGTCGCAAAAATCGCCGGTGCGTTTGTACTGCGCTCAGCTTTAGCCAGTAGTGGCTTGATATGCTTGGCAATGAGCAAGCTGGCTAAGGCGTTAATCTGCATACTCTGCAAAAAGAAGTCCGTCTCCAGTTGTCGTAGTGCTTTTTCTGGTTGATTATGCGGCGTATGCAATAGCCCCACACAATTAATCGCCCAATCAATATGAGTGGTTTGCTGCTTAATATCAGCAATGGCTTGCTCGATACTTTTCTCATCGCTGACATCCATCGGTAACCAATACAAATTATCGGCTGCAAAGTTAGGCTGATTTGTATGATAAGTGGCAAATATTTTTCCACTGCTTTTATTATTAGCACTTAACTCTATCAGCTGTTTAACCATCGCTTTACCGATACCACCGGTGCCGCCAACGATGAAGTAGTTTTTTTGATTCATAAGGCATTCCTTATTGCTATTTTTATGATGTGCGACTACTAACTTGCATTCATTTTGGCGTATTTACTTTACATTTACTATGCTAAAACGCTAAGAATAATAGAAGTTATCGCTATTCTATATAGGCTACAATAATCACTGACGGGTAAATACTCGACATCTATCAGTTGAGATGTCTAAATACCGTTAACCTTTAATCTTAACCTTTTAAATTTAACCAACGCCTTTATACGGATGTCATCGCCCTATGCTATCGCCCCAAGACCAATTGACTGAGCTCGTACGAACGCTTGAGACGCAGCAGCATGTCTTTGCCACTGACCCGCTACTTATCACAGAAAAGCTGCAAGGCGAGGATGGGAAGCCCATTCAAAAGTTACATCGCCGCGCTTCGCGTATCGATAGTAACGGTGCACTGGCACGTGTACTTGGTAAAATTGATGGGCGCATCAAAGGTATTATGCTAGTTATGAGTGTGGTGTGGTGCATTTCGGGGTTTTTGGGGCTGTTTACCCTGCTGCAGACCAATGTGGTGAATTTCTTTTATGTGCTGGTCTGTCTGCTTGGGTTTCATACCATCATGCTGTTAGGCTGGCTAGTCATGACTTTGATTAATCAAGGTAAGCAGTCGTCAAATTGGTTTGCCAGTTTTGTGAGCCCAAGCTATCTGATACGCGGTAAGGACGATGTCACCAAAGCGGCGGTTGATTTGTACGAGCGTCAATTACAACATAGCGGTATGCGTTGGTATCTGGGGCGCTTTAGCCATCAATTGTGGCTCGCTACCTTGACTGGTATGCTGCTTGCGATCATATTTTTGTTGATTGTGCGTCAATATAGCTTTAGCTGGGAGTCGACATTACTCTCTGATCAGGCGCTGATCAGTTTGACTCAAATACTCGGCTGGTTACCAAGCAAGGTTGGATTTACCGTGCCTGACAGTGCTGCTATCGTACAGAGTCGTTTGGTGACGGATGCCATGCCCTTATCGATGGCGCGGCAATGGGCAGGCTTATTGGTCGGTAGTTTGCTGATGTACGGTATTGTACCAAGGGCGATTGCTTGGGCATTTTGCGCCTTGATGTTCCGCCGTAAAAAGATGCGCTTGGATATCAAGCAGCCGTATTATCAAAAGATTCTAAACTTTTGGCAGCGTCATGTGGTTGATGAAGATGATTTTAAGGCAGCGCCCGCTCCTGTCGCGCCAAAAGCGACAGTCAGTACTGGTAAAAAACTGGTTGCTTTACTTGAATACCCATCACAGCAGGATCATTGGTGGCAATCAGGACTGAATGCCGATATAAGTAGCCACAGTAATAACAGTAACATTAGCAATGTCGAGAACTTCGGTATTGTTGATGACCGTGATGATATGGATCGCTTAACGACTTATTTGGACAGCCATCCGGTTCAAGTATTATTAGGTATTCATAGTAAAGCGCTACCTGACCGAGGTACACTGCGTAAACTTGATCGTATTGCCGAACATGCCGCGGATGGCCTTATTGTACAACTGCTCAGTGATACCAGCGCTACTAACACCCACGAGCAAGAGCAAAGCCCAGAAAACCAAAGATCAGAAAATCAGGACGTTCGTTATCAGCAGTGGCAGACCGCCCTTGCCGCTCGAAAAATCGGCTTAGTTTAGCTTGGTGATATTCTCTCATACCGATACTCAATAATATGGTGGTGTTCTAAAAAGTATGCTGGCGATAAAAGCCAATAAGAAATCTATGCGAAGTTCTCTGATTCTATAGGGCTTTCAAGACTTCAAAAATTATTCAAATTTTAATCAGCATACTTTTTGACACACCACCAATAATATTAATAATAAGATTCTATTATGAATAATGACAATAATAATCAAAGCAACCATCAAGATAGTGCCAAAGCTGTCGGTCTCTTTGCTGATAAAGCCTATGAGCCAATACCTGCGCCAATATCCGAAATATCCGACTCAGAAACTGCAGACGAGCATACCGGCTTTAATAATAATGTCTCTAAAAAAACCATTGCCAGTGGCGAAGCGCTCAAATTAGCAGTCGTTGGTCATACCAATACAGGTAAAACGTCACTACTGCGCACGTTACTACGCGATGTTTATTTTGGGGAAGTGAAAAACGAAGCAGCAACCACCCGCCATGTCGAGCAAGCAAAATTGACCGACAGCCAAACGGGCGAAGTATTAGTGGTGCTTTATGACACACCGGGTTTAGAAGATGCTTCAGGATTAATGGATTGGCTAGAAGACAACACTGCCAGTCGCCGTGATGGTATTGAGCGCTTGCAGCAGTTTTTAGCAGCCGACATTGCTCAAGGCGTCGATGCGCTAACTAGCAATGGTAGCAATGAGGACTATAGCCAAGAAGCCAAAGTAATTCGGCAGCTGCTGGCAAGTGATATGGCTATTTATGTTGTCGATGCGCGTGAGCCGGTACTCGGTAAGTATAAAGATGAGCTGGCTATTTTATCTTGGGCGGCGATACCGGTTATGCCGGTATTTAACTTTACTGACAGTCAAGATGCCAATATCGACGCATGGCAGACGATGCTGGCAAGACGTAATTTGCACATCTCAACGCGCTTTGATTCCGTGGCTTTCGAATTTAAAGATGAGATGCGCTTATGGCAAAATCTTGCCATCATGCTCACCCATTCTGAGATGCTTAAGCAACTCATGGTACGCCGTACGGAGAACTGGGCACAGCTCTATGAGGAGGCCAATATCATCATTGCCGATTTTTTATTAAATGTTGCCTCCTTTGTGCGTGAAATTAGTGAAGATGACGATCCAATGCCTGTGCTTGCGCAAATGCAAGAAGCGGTCAGACAGAGTGAACGAGCAATGCAAAATAGCCTGCTTAACTTATATAAATTTTATGATAACGCCGTGGCCGCAACGCCACTTGAGTTACAAGCCTATCAGCAAGACCCTTTTGACCCTGAGCTGCTCAAAAGCTATGGTATTCGCACGACATCTGGTGCAGCAGCGGGCGCATTATTAGGTTTGGGCATTGATGCGGCGGCACTCGGCACCACGTTAGGTTTGGGCGCGGCCATCGGTGGTATCGCAGGCGGGCTATTATCCAATACCAGTAGTATCGCTGATAGAATCACTGGGGTAAAACGCTTATATATCGACCCTGCCACCCTAACCTTGCTCGCCACGCGAGCGATAGATTTACTCACCGCCCTGCGTCATCGTGGTCATGCGGCAACCGATGCCACCCAACTGATATATAGCGGCGCAAAAAATGATGCTGATATCTCAAATAACGACAATTTAAGTAACGACAATGAAACTAATGTCGTGACGCCATGGCCGCCACATAAATTACCCAGTGAGCTTAAAAAAGCTCGCGGCAAACCACAATGGTCATCACTTAGTAGCGGTAAATCTGAACAGGCTCAGCTACTGCGTGCAGATATGGCGTGGTCGCTGGCAAATAAATTACAGTTATATAAGCCTGAGCGTTAAGTATTAACGGTCGGTTTCTTTTATTTTTCAAACATATGGCTTACAAGCGACCTTTACGATGAGGGGCGTAATAGCATACTTAATGCTTCAGTACCGCGTACGTCTGTTTGCTGTAAATAAATCGGATACAGTGGATAATTGGAGAAACTGTTTTCAATATCCTGCAGCAATTGCTGTTGCCGCTCGGCACGAAGACGCCAAAATTCATCTGACTGCGTGGGTACTATCAGCTGATTGATGACTATCGCGGCTGGTGTGAGTTTACTTTCTTCCAATTGTTCGATAGCGCGTTTGGTTTCTGCCAGTGGTAGCACATCGGCAGTCATCACCAATACAATCGCTGTTTGGCTACGGTCATGAAGTAGTATCCCTGCTTGTCGAAACAGCTGTTTGCGTTTTTCTAGGACGGCTACCGCTTGCTCCCAGCGGTCAGATTTTTTTTGGGCAAACGGATTTGGCACATCTTTTTTATTGATGTCTTTTTGACTGCTCTTTTGATTGTGGCTATCTAAATGGTTCGCGACTGAGCGTAATTTTGCCTGTCGGCGCTGCTGCGCTAGCAGCCCATCTGTCCATGCGCCCATCATCTCTGGCAATACGAGTAAGCGCAACGTATGCCCAGTGGGCGCGGTATCAAATATGATATGTTCATACCTTTTATCAGAGTCAGCATCTGCAGCTGTGATTAAATGCTGGCATATAGATTCGAGCATGGCCGCTTCTTGTGCGCCAGGCGCTGACTTTGATAGACGCAGGTGCTCACGGATTTTGGGCATCATATCTGGATTGGCATAAGATTTAATGGTAGATTCAACTTGAGCAAAATGCGCATCGACGATGACATCGGGGTTTAACTCAATAGCATCAAGATACGGCGTGATGGCAGTTTTCTCGTTATTGAGCCGTACATGTAACACATCACCGAGGCTATGCGCTGGGTCGGTTGAAACAATCAAGGTCTTTTTTTGCTGGCTCGCATAATAGCTGGCAAGTGCCGCAGCGGTCGTGGTTTTACCGACACCGCCCTTGCCGCCAATAAAGATAATAGGCTGGGTCGATAGTTGGTCTACTAATCTGTGTAGTGGGTGTAATGCCATATTTTTATCTCAATTTGCCATCTCTGTTTTTAATCACATTATTAATAAATCTTTTATACTACATCGCAAACTAACAGCAACCAACGTGGTCAAAGGGGCATTTATCCAACCCCATGCGCGTATGCCATTCATGGAAATTTTCCAAAAATAACGGCTGCAACTCCAAGGTATAAAAGCTGGCAGGATTATCAATGCCTAGGCTCTCTGCAAACATCAGCAGCATAAAGAAATCTTCTTCATCACGCGCAGCGCGTGCCATCGTCTGGCGATAAGGCGCATGATAAAACTCATTGAGTCCTGCCGCAAAACGTTGCCACCATGGTGCTTTGTTTTTTACTTGGTTTGACGGGCTTTCTATTTGTTTTGGTATCGGGTTATCTTCCATGATTTATTCACCTCTGCTTATTTCTTATTACCTATCATCTCTATCATGCCTACCTCATACAAAAAACGCCAGCAATTGCTGCTAGCGTTTTTTTGATAAAAGTAAAAATGATAAGATTTAATCTCAATTACGAATCCGTTTTACCTTTATGCAATGTCCATTCTTTACGCAGCACAGATAGACTCTCGAACGTTACTAGAATCGTTGCGATCAAAATAATAATGTCCATAATAATCAGCAGCCAATTGCCCTCGGTAAAAAAGGTTTTTAGCTGAATCAATAAGGCAAAAATGGTCATAACTAGCAAAAATGACAAAGGTGCTAAGGTGTACCAAACCGCTCTGCCTTTACGTAATAAAATAACCGTGACAATCATAAGGGTTAATGCTGCCATGAGCTGATTGGTGGTACCAAATAGTGGCCAAATAATCATGCCACCTGCACCATCAATACCACCGGCGCCAAATGCTAATAATAGACAGCTACCGACGGCAAGGAAAGTAGCCACGACACTTTTACTTAGCACTGGAATGTTATAAAACTCACCAAACTCTTGGAATATATAACGTTGTAAGCGGACACCCGTATCCATCGTGGTGCCAGCGAATAATGCTGCCATAACAGTGAGCATTGTTTGAGAAAGCACCATATCGATACCAACACCTGCATTTAAGATGGTCGCACCACCATCAATAAAAGCACCGATAGAGCCGTCGCCAAATTTTTGATAAACCGCTTGCCAATCACCGAGTGTCGCAAAACCTGCGGTGGCCGCAAGAATGGCGCCCAGTGCGAGCATACCTTCACCCATAGCGCCAAAATAACCAACAAAACGTACATCGCCTTCTTTATCAATCTGTTTAGAAGTCGTTCCGGTCGCCACCAAACCATGGAATCCTGAGATAGCGCCGCAAGCAATAGTGACGAATAACAATGGCATTAATGACGGCGTGCCGATGGGTAAATCATGATTAATCGCTGGCGCGACAATGTTTGGTGTCGCAATAAATACGGCTGCATACAATAAAATCAAACCAACAAATAATTGTAACCCATTAATATAATCGCGCGGTTGCAGCAGCATCCATACTGGTAATAATGAGGCAATCGCCGCATAGGCGAATAAGATAATAATCCATACGGCGTTATCCGGTAGCCCCATAAAAGTCTCTGGTAACACGACTGGGAACATAGGGCCAAGATAAATAAGTCCATATAGAGCGACAACGCCAATAATGGATACCCAAACCAGATTCATCTTATAGCGATAGATACATTGACCGATGATGAAGGCCACGACCAAGGCGCCCCAGACAGGTAACACAGAAGATGGGGTCTTAATCATCATATTGGCAATAGCGACGCCAAATACTGCGTTTACCATTAATAATAATAAGAAAATAACTACCATCATTAAGCTACGTACACGTGTGCCCATGACGGTACCAGCAATCGAGCCAATAGACTGACCCTTATTGCGCATACTGGCCCAAATGGCTGACATATCATGGACGCCTGCCATAAAAATGGTCCCTAAAACCACCCAAATAATGGCCGGCACCCAGCCCCAAATAACCGCAATTGCAGGACCGATAATCGGCGCCGCCCCTGCAACCGAGGTAAAATGATGCCCCCACAATACATATTTATTGGTGGGGATATAATCTACCCCATCTTTCATCGTATGGGCTGGCGTGGGACGACTGTCATCCAAGGCCAAAATCTTAGTGGCGATAAATTTTGAGTAAAACAGATAACCGCAAAGCATTGCGGCCACACCAACCAACAGTACAATAGCACTATTCATCTTATCTCTCCCTAGACAAGTATTAGATAGCCTTACAAGTTCAAGCTTTTTAAATCAAAATCTTAAAAATATGCTAGATTAGTGAGCAGTGAAAGACTCGGCTCACTGTTCTTCAAGAAACAGTTGCTAAGAAAACAGCTATCAATGAGATAACAGCATATCTTCTTGTGATTACTGGCTAATAAAGCATAGTATTTTAAGGTCAAAACGCTTGACCAATTAGCCATGAAGTATGGTGGTGAGTCTTTACTTCTTGTGTGACTTAGCATTCTATGCCTTAAATAGTAACTCATTTGGCAGTAATTGTAACGTTGGTGAAACATTAAAAACGATAAATACAGGAGTTAGAATGGCCCATTATTTTGGATTTATACCGTCAGATGAATTAAAAGCGCTGATTATTGAGGCAGAGCAAATCGTTGAATCAAACGTAAAAACAGATTATTACCCCTATCGTGATGCCTTAACCCACCAAACAGCGCGTGACCTCACCGATAAATTATTGGTTGGACTGGTAGATATTATTCCAAATCCTGAGCGCCAAGCCGCCATGCGTAAAGTGGTCGGCACGGTCGAAAAAGCAACTGACACGCTGCTTAACATTCTATTGGGTAAAGAGAATAACGAAGAAGTGTTGCCGAGTTTTCATTTTTTACGTGATAAAGCGACCTTTATCGATAACGAAGGTGAAAAGCGTATCGGCTTTAAATTGTCAGATGCTGACGCCAAAATCATTGATGCTGGTTTTGCAGCGGTTACTCCTGAACACGTAGATATGAAAACGTTTAAAACGGCACTTGAAACGATGAATGAAGAAACGTTAACGCATTTCATTAGTCGCTATGCGGAAACGTTGAAGCTTGGCATGATTAAGCGCAAATCTGTGCCAGTTGCCAAAGCAGCTATTGATAAAGGAATGACCATGGCACTAAATAAATTACTGCCTGATCTACCTGATGCATCATTGAATCGTTTGGCCAATTATTATCGACCATTTATCGTAAAAAAACCTGAATAGCGGTTGTATTAGCAACTATTATGTTTTTATTAAAACGGTAGTGTTGGGCAAATTTGCTAAAATTTGCTAAAATAGGCGGCACTTTTATCAAAGGCGCAACTCATGACCCAAATTAACAACCAAGAAATTGAAAAAACCCTGCGCAACTCAGAGTGCCTGATCAGCAGTATCGAAGTAGCCGCTGCTTATGAGCGCTTGGCCGCCCAGCTCAATCTACATTATGCCGGTTTAAACCCAATCGTGATGGTCGTTATGAACGGCGGACTTATCCCAGCCGGTCAGCTATTGACTCATTTAACCTTTTACCATCGCATGCATTATATCCATGCATCACGCTATCGTGATAATGCGGGTACCAATGAGCTTGATTGGAAATTTAAGCCTGACGTAAGTATCGAAGGCGAACACGTTTTATTAATCGATGATATTTTTGACGAAGGTATTACTTTAAAAGCCATCGTTGAAGAATTAGGTAAAGAAAGACCCCTATCGATTGAATGTTGCGTATTGCTCAATAAGGAACACGATCGCAAGGTTGCAGACTTTGATGTTGATTTTGTTGGTATCAACGTTGCAGATCGTTATGTTTACGGCTGTGGTATGGATTTTCATGGTTACTTGCGTCATCTGCCTGGTATCTACGCTATTAAAGAAGACAAAATCTAACTATAGAGTTTTATATATAAATAAAAAAGCATCCGACTGGATGCTTTTTTTACGCTCGTTTTTTTGTTCTCTTGCAAGTTATCTTCTCATAACCCTAAACACCTAATCTTGTAAGATAAGGTCACTCACCTACTCTAGCAATTTTCCAAACTGTAAGCTCAGTCCGGTTTGGCGTAGCGTTGGCGTCGATAATGCCGAGGTCATTGCCGAAGCAGTACTAAAAATAGAGACTTGTTTTTTGGCACGGGTGACCGCGGTATAAATCAACTCTTGGCTTAACAAGCGGGCATTATTGTCATCGAAGCTAATCGCTACATGGTCAAATTCTGACCCTTGTGATTTATGAATGGTCATCGCGTACGCAGTCGCAATCATCTCATCACTCAGCATATTAATATTGACACCATGCTTTTTATTTTCAAAAAATACCTGTAGCCGCCCCTGCTCTATTTGCAGGCAGATACCGATATCACCGTTAAAGAGCCCTAGTTCATAGTTGTTTTGCAATACCATGACTGGACGACCGTGATACCAAGGCGATTTGGAAAGTGGCAGTTTTAATTGCGTCTTATGCTGCTCGCTTAGATAATTATTGATGTAATGGTCACC
Organism: Psychrobacter sp. M9-54-1; assembly: GCF_016613355.1. NCBI lineage: Bacteria > Pseudomonadati > Pseudomonadota > Gammaproteobacteria > Moraxellales > Moraxellaceae > Psychrobacter > Psychrobacter sp. M9-54-1. Next base: position 263,011 of record NZ_JADGFW010000006.1, read on the forward strand.
GCAGCGGCCATGATGTCCAGCGGTTAAAACTCGAAAATGATTGAGTAGCTCTATGTGCTTATTAAAGTCAGCAAAATACTCTTTAGTTGGTATGGATTTCGCTTTTTTGATTTTGGCTAATGTTTCTTGAGTTTGATTAAAGTATTTAAGGTAATTGTTAGATAGTATTTTTAAAAACTCATGATTGCTTAGGCTATTTTTTATCTTATTATTTGTAGTATTGCTGTCAGGTGCTTGAGTAACATTCGCTGTCAGATGATAAAAACTTAATGCTTCGTCTTTTTCAAACAGTTGCCAGATAGCGTTCATATTTTGCGCTTGGGTCTGAGCTTTATCTGTTTGATTTATCAGTTTAGCAAGCTTGCCAATACCTGAGTCTTCTTTGAAACGACGACTGGCGATTAAACGTTGGTGCACGTCTTGTAGCACTGGTATACGGCATAAGTCTGCCAATACTGCTCCTGCATCGACCGCTGCGAGCTGATTGGCATCACCAAGTAATATCAGCCGCGCATTGGGCTTTATGGCGCTCACTAGATGATTGGCAAGCTCTACCCCAAGCATCGACGCTTCATCGATGATGACGATGTCTTCGCTGAGTGGATTGTTCTTATGGTAACGTGGGCGACCGCCCTGCCCGATACCGAGCAGGCGATGGATGGTCTTTGCTTCTGGCAGCTGTAAAGCAACGCCCGCTTGCTGTATGGCGTCCTGTAGCGACTCCTGCATACGCTGAGCGGCCTTCCCTGTCGGCGCTGCTAGTGCTAAATTGGCCTGCGAGTTACTGCCTTGCTCGTCTGTCATCTGCTCTTGTTGCAAAGCCATGACCAACTGTGCAACGGTAAAGGTCTTCCCCGTCCCTGGCCCACCAGTGATGATGCTAAATGCCGAACGATTTGCCATATGAATGGCGCCTTGTTGTTCATCATTCAGCAAGGGGTTCGGTGTAATCGGTAGTTCTATGAGGCTTTGATTTTTAATACGCAGCACGTGCTTTGCCAAAGCGTACTCCGCCTGCCAAGTGCGATGCAGCCATAAGGTGATTTTTATAGATTGATTGGCTGCGTTTTTGTGTGCGCCTTCGTTTATTTGGAAGACAATTGGTCTTGAAATATCGGATTTGTCTCTTGTACTGTTATTAAAAAGTGGGTGTTTGTTTAATAGTTCACTAAATTTACTTAGGCTATTTCCTACTGGATCAGTCGTATTGGATATATCTTTTAGTAAGTGATAAAGTTTCACGCAAGCTTTGCGGCGCTGCTCTGATACACGCTTGTCATAGGCCGCCAGTGTAGATTGACGCATTACTGTTTCCCACAATAACTCATCTTCTAACAACGCTGCCGCCGTTATGTCTGCCATATTGGTACTGGAAAATGCTGAAAAAAGTGGTTGCATTAAAGGTTGTAGCAATTGATGTTGCCAAGCAAATAACTCTTTGTCGTCATCAAACAAATTGACGCTAGCTCCATGATTAGACGCCTCAAGCTCTAATACGGTATGCCCTTCTTCCAATCGCTGCACCAGTAATTCAAACATCACCTCAAACAACCAATCTTCATTGTTTTCAGTCCCATTTGAGCTACTCATGAGCAATTGATTTTGATAAGAAGTCTGAGTTTGTGCGCGGCGCTGTAATAAATACTGGCCAATCGTCGTCGCCCAACTATTGCCAACGTCATCTACAACATTTTGAGCGCTGTTGGTTACTTTTGCTGACTTACTCACGTTATTTATACTTTGCACATTACTCATTATTGATCCGTTTTTATCATTATTTTAAGTTTATTGATTTAAAAATTACAAAGCGCTAGGGCTACCAAACATCTCATCCAATGCTTTAACCAGCTCAAACGGTATTTGCCACTGGATTCGTCCATAGTTTTGCGTACCTTTTGAGTCGATACCTCGCAAGAATACATACTCTACAGCGCCTAAATACTGTGCTTCATTACTGACGTAACCTTTTAAACGCAAACGTAAAAATCGATGTAATGCCACTTGATAAATAGCCGCCTGTAACCAGTAGCCAGCTTTATTCATAGCCGCGTTTAGGCTTTCGTTATTATAACTACTTAGGCTATTTCCTAAATAGTTGCTTTTATAATCCACCACGTAGTACTTGCCAGCGCACTCATAGACAAGATCAATCTCACCGCGTAAGTACCGATAAATATGGCTAGAAAATTGTGGCGTAAGCTCAATGTGTTTTTCAGGCTCATCCGGTAAATACTGCGTAAAAATATGATTGATACGCTCAGGGGTAAAATCTTCTGACAGTCCCATATTAAAACCAAGCTCAGCAATACGTTGCCTAGTCGGTATGGCTTGTAGCGGTTGACCTGAAGCCAACAATGGAGCGGCCAATACATCGGCCACCCAAGCTATCAGCTCTTCATGGGCGTCACCTAACTGAGCGGTCGCCGCTAAATTTATACTTTCATCTGTCTCTATAGGCACGGCTGTATTTTGTTGCAATCGCTGCTGCGTCGTAACGCTAGCATAGCTAATCGGCAGTTGATACTGACGAAGACTTTGGTCAATAATAACCGACCATTTGCTATTATCGGTAAAATCTATCTTTTCAAAAATCTCGTGCAAGAACGTACCGGCATTCGCGCCCTTCACAAAACGAAAGCGAATATTGTCGCTAGTAATAGGGTCAGCACCAATCTCGCTATCGTTGAGCAAATCCTCTCGAAGCTGGTTGTTCTCTACAGAGTTAGTTAGATTAATACTGTCAGTCAGATCCAACTCATCTTCTACCCCATCATTGAACACTGCTAACGCTTGGCTTTGTTCATTCAACTGACGCGATAACGCGGTAAAGCTGGTCTTCGCCCAACCTTTAAAGGTGTTAAGTTGTATCTGCGCATAAGCGCTTTGGTAATCGATACGCTGTGCTGTCTGTAACTCAGATGATGAGTCCTCAAGAGGATTAGTATTTTGAGGCGTTTTATTGGTCTGAAGAATCGTTTCAGCGATGGGCGCAATCGCTACGTATTCTAGCCAGCCAATATAAGGTTGTAGTCTATCTGGTAGTACAAAATTATGGTCCTCACAGCTTAGCCATTGCAGACTTGGCTTACGCTCAGCATCGGTTTTATTATAAGCATCACCAAACACCATATATAACTGTTCACTGGCACGGGTAAAGGCCACGTAAGCCAGTCGCCTAAGCTCCTCATAGTTTTCTATGGTTTCGAACTGGGCATAATAATCTGTTGGCTTTTCACCTTTAGCAGATTTACTATAGCGCTTGCCTTTACTGGCAGACAGACGGCGTTCTGTTTTATTGTTTTCTATATCAGAATCGTATAGAAATAAATTATGGTAACTGCGCCCGCCCGCTTTAGGGCTCGCGCCATCCATACCGACGACGTAGACAATCGGGAATTCAAGGCCTTTAGACTTATGAATGGTCATAAGCTGTACCCCTGACTCTGTCGGCAACGGCTGCTGCTGCGCCCATTCCGGTGTACGGCTACTATTCATATTTTTCTTGTACCATGCCAGTAGCTCATGCTCACCGATATGCATGCCGTGCTGCGCTAAAATATCAAGCAGATGTCGTAAATCCATTAAGTAACGCGCGCCGTCTTCTAAGTCAGCAAGACCGACCCATATATTTTGGCTCTGCACTTGTCTATCAGTTTGTCCATCAGATAGCACGCTCTTGGCGCTCACCATAGGGTTTCGAGCAAACAAATAGTGCAATGCTGATAAAATACCATTGTGCTGCCAATGCGAGGCAGCAGTCTTTAAATACAACTGGAAATCTTGATAGCGCTGTTTTAACTTGACTTGCGCAGAATCTATTTTTCTATGCATTTGGTCAGTATCAGTCTCGCTTTCATCTTCATCGAGCATCAACGCTTGCACATCATTGAGGCTCATCTGATAAAAATTACTGGTCAATACCCGATTAATGATGTCACGGCGATGGGGGCGCAACATCGCTTCTAACAAAGCCGCCAAATCAGCAGCGATAGGCGTATCAAAGACATTTTTTTCAGCGGTTTCTAGCGTTGGAACGCCAAGTTTACTGAGCATATCTTCCACTTGCTTAAGCTCATGTTTACGGCGACCGAGCACGCCAATATCGCTGGGCTTAATAGGTCGCCCTTCTAGTGTTTGCTCGCTTGCCAGCAATGCTGCAATATGTAGCGCGGTGAGCTCACAAGCGTTGTGCTTGGCCTGTTTGTCATAAGGCAGATGAATGACACTGACAGGGCTATCTGATAGCAAATTTTGCACAGATGCTTCTTGTTTTTGCTCTAGCGCCATTTGCCATGACAGGCGCAAATCTTTGTTGGCAGCAGTGATATATTGATAATAGATACTTTTACCCAACTGCGCGAGTTGACTGGCTTTATCAGAAACGGCCTTACCAGAAGTAGCATCTTGTAAGTCTGCAACAGGAGTCGGTCTGCCAAACCAGTGGTTAAGCGCGGTAATCAAGCGCTCATTAGAGCGACGATTGACATCCAAGCTCATAACTCTATCTTTAGCAAACTTTGCCTTCATGGCGTTATAGTTGGCAACGTCACCGCCACGGAAGCCATAAATCGCTTGCTTTGGATCGCCAACGAGCAAGAGAAAACCGCGACCGCCGCTCTGGCTCGCACTATCATTACTCTTAGATAAATAAATACGCTCAATCATGCGCGCTTGTTCACCATTGATATCTTGCGACTCATCAATCAGCGCTACTGGATAATGGTGACGAATATAACGTGCTAAGCGTTCGCCCTGCCTCCCTGATAGCGCTTGGTTTAAGCGCACCATTTGTAGAGCAAACGTAGTCTCGCGGCGCGTTTCTAATATAGGGGGTAGTTTTTGCCGAACTTTTAATGCAATGTCACGGTTAAGGTTTTCTATAAGGGCGTCGAGATATAGTTCAATCTGTTCAGTGTAACTGCGTAGTGACGCTAATAATTGAATACCTTCAAAATTTGCAAGTATTTGACGCTGTTCATCAAACTTCTTTTTAAAAAGATTACCGCCATCTTCTTCGCTAATAAAAAGACTAGATACCAAACCATAAAAACTCTCAGAATCAGCATCTAAATTTGCGAAAAAAGCACCCTCATATTGATGAACCAATTTTTGAATAGTCGCAATAGCGTATATGGTCTTACCAAATTTACCGCCTTTTTTTAGCCCTTTTTCAATACCGAACTCTATATCGAAATACGGCTCAATATCCTTTAAATCGCAATTTTTAAAAGTATCTAACGCTTGCTGATAAGCGGCAAAGTCTATTTCTTCACCCATCTCAACCGCTTCAATTGGTGTCGAAATAAACTGCATGGATTTTTGCGCGACGCCAATATGATCAGCAGGCGCTGTCAAACGCTTAGTATGCTGCAATAATTGATAAATCTCAGGCTTTTGATTGTACAAATAGCTGTGATGCGCGCGTACGGTATCATGAATGATACTTTCGATGACTATCTGCTCTTGATCGCTAATTTGGATGCCTTGCTGATGACCAGTCTCAGCACTATATTCAGACAGCCATTTTTGTGACAAGCTATCTAAAGTACCGACAAACAGCTTATCTAGCGTCGTTAGCACCAACGCACAACGTCTTATGGCATCCGCTAATGGATAATCTTCGGTATGGTCCAAGAGATACGTTAATAAATAAAGATTGATAGGATCTGATAACAAATCGGCATTGCCAGACAGTTTTGCTTTTTCTGCTAGCCATTCTTTACGCGTCTGTCGTTGCTCAGCGCTTACTTTTTTATCCGACTGCTCATTTTCTGAGATAAAACCATCTCGCACTGCCGTATTTTTTTTATTAATATCAACAAGCTGCGGGTAAAGAATAGCATGCGTGTTTGAGTTTACTTGCAGGTTATTCAGCCATTGCAATAACTGATAAAAATCAACCAAACGATCATGGATACGTTGGCGCATCTCCGCAGCTGCAGCGCGAGTAAAAGTGGTGGCAATAATATGCTCAGGCGCACGTTTGGCTTCGATAAGCAGGCGCAATACAATTCCGGTCAAAGTCCAAGTCTTACCCGTGCCCGCCGACGCTTCTATCAGATACTGACCGTTTAATTTGATACGAATCGCAGGTGGCTCTTCTGACTTATCAGCGTTATCAGCGCTACTATTAAGCAGATTCTTAGTTAAATTGTCGGGGCTGGTATGGCTATCATCGTTGTTATTATTATTAATAATATAATTCCCACCACTATAGGTATGACTGTAGGTATGGCCGACATTCTCTAAGCCATGAGCAGTATGGTTAGCGTTGTTATATTGATCCATAAAAAATCACTTGTTCAAAATCGTACTATTAACATCATTATTATTTACTGTTAAAAACAAACCACTTTATAGCGCTTGTAGAGATTCATCCATCGTGCCAAATAAAGGCAACGCCAATGCTTGCAGCGCGTCTTTTAACTTGGCAAAAACATCTTGTTTATAAAGAATGTATTGCCATAGCTCATGCTGCGAGCAAGTATCATAGATAGTATCACTGTTAAAACTTGGCCATAACCAACTTTCAAAGTCACTACGCTTGGGCTGATAATCGGTATCTTTTGCGCGGGCTTCATTGAGCTTATCTACATAAGTAAGCGCGTGAACTGGCAGCACCGTCATCGGTATCTTGCCCGCCATGTGGGCAAACCTTACCCATTTAAGCAGTTCCGTTAGGGCGTTGTTATAAGCGATCGGCGCAAGCTCAAAGGTAGTTTTACCTTTAAACTTTTTATACTCATCGCTGCCTTTATTAAAGCGCCAAATACTTCTACCATCACCAGCAGCTACTTGCTCATGCGTAGTACGGCGGGCAACCTGCCAATAGACATGCGCCAACCAAAAACGCAATAAATATTGGCTGCGCGCGCTATTGGGAAGAAGATTTAACCACAGCTCAGGCGAAGATGACTCCTCCTCCAAGTCATGATGAGTGGCAGGCACTTTAACAGGTACCATGCCTTTAATTTGTAATTTGCCGTGCGTATTTATATCTGGGGTCGCAACCGTGGTCATGGTTTCTGCACAAGGAGTTAGCAAAAAACGACTGGCATTGTTCTGAGCATCTATGCCTAATGACGATAGCTGCTCGGCAAACGCTTGGCATTGCTGTTGCAATTTTAGCTGCTGATACTGCAGTGTTGATTGCCGCGCCACGCCAGCGGGCATGACGGGATCGTATAGCAGTTTGCTAAGCGACTTAACAGCCGTGTCATCGTGGTCTTTATTCAATTCATCAAGTAGCTGGGTATTGACGGTATAAGCGCTTAGACCTGATAATGACAAAGGCTCTTGGTGCGCCATCTCATCTTCAGGCAAGACTACATGTACTTGCTGCTCGCGTAAAAAATGCTTGGCAGGGTGACGCACTTGATAATATAGCGCCTGCATATCAACTTGATTAATCTCAAAGCGCTCATCAATATTTGGTAAAGGTTCTTTATGCAAAGCGCTATTGAGGTCAAGACGCTGAGCAATATTGGCATAATCCTCGGCGCTCGGTAGCTCAACTTTAAGCGCGGGCAAAGTAGCGTCATCTTGAGAGCTTAAGCGCTCAAACACCTCGTGCCATACTTTGGCTGGCGCATTGGTACTTTGCTGGTAGGCTTTTTCTTTTTGCATAGCGCGGGTAAGCAAGTCCATCAGAACGTCACCATCCTCTTCATCGGATGTTGAATTATTTGCATCAGATGATCCATTAAGCGCGTCTGGTTGCACAAACACTTCTTCGGCAAAAGGCAGCGCTGGATGGCGCGTCACTAACCATTGCTCGATAAGTTTTGGCAGGTAACGCTGCACTTGCATTGCCAACGCTGACTCTTCACTATTTTCCGTCATTAACGCTTGCGTTTTAAGCTGCTCAGCTTTTAATGGGTCCCATTGCCATTGCACTTCACCTTTTAAAAATTGTAAGAGCTCACTCACCGGATTGGCAGGTAGGTGATCATGGGTATCGGTCAAGCGCTGGCCATTATAAAAAATCCAGCAAGCGTTGCGCGCACAAAGCAGCGCATCCAAAAACGCGCCATTATCATCATCTTCGCTAAATCGATCGCCGCGACGTGCCAGCCCAGCTTTCATCAAGTCATAACGGTTATCGCGGTCACGGTTGGGGAACTCAGCCAAATCCATATTAAGCATCACGACCAAGCCAAACGGTACATTACGCAGCGCCCCAAAACGCCCAAAGGTAATCACGCCTGTTGGCTCGGCACTGACTTGTTGGCTCTCTAACTCATCCTCGATACTATCGAGCATAAAGCTCAGCTTTAATGGCAGATTGCTGACTTGTGATAGCCTTGATTCTACTTGGCTGGCTTCCAATTGTAATGAACCCTGTAGGTCATTTGATGCTCCATTGTCTACTAGCATAGATGATTGATTGTCATTTTCGCTATGATAGCGCTGATAATGACGGTTGGCGCGTAAGCTACTTTTAAAGCCGTTCATCGCGTTAAAAATAGCGCGCATCGGCCGCGTTTGATCAAGTGCACCAAAATACGGATGAATGATATGATTCTCAATATTATTGAGCCATTTTTCGGCATTATAACGGGCTTCAAACTCGTAACGGCAATGATGTAAGCCATTATAGACACGGCATAAGGCTTCAATAATCACCGCATCTGCCAAACCAATCGCTGACATCGGCACGGTTTTTTCTGCTAAAGCATTATCTTGCCAATTATCAGGATACAGGCAATCACTAATCTCAGCTTCAGGCATGACCAAGCCTAGCGCCACTTTATCCAGCGCATGGACAAAGCTAAACCGATAATCATAGTCATCGACGTCAAGGGTTTGCTGCAAATGCGCTTCATCAAAACCGCGCACAAACCCTGCTTGCTCTAGCAACTCACAGGCGCGGCTCATCTGTTCATGCGTTAAACCGAGGCTTTCATATAGCGGTGGCAGCATCAACCAATCAAAAACTTCAGCCGCTTCAAAACGAGCGCTTTCACTGCCCAATAATCCATAAAAGCCGCGTATCGCTTCCCATAACTGGCGAATGGATTTGTCGACGACACCCGTGACTTTGGCCGGTAGCGTCAGACCATCTTGCCCCTCACCATTCACAAATACCGAGTTAATCAGTTCATGATGACGATCAACGTCGGGGAGTAGCACAACGATATCTGAGAGATGGCGCATACTGCCGTCTTCGTTTGGCTCATTTAACCAGCGTCCAATCATACTGCGCAATATCTCAAGCTGGCGTTGCAGATTATGGCAAGAATGAATGCTTAGGCTATTATCATATTGCGACAATTGCCATTGGCGCGCCTGCTCGTAGCGCTTACCCCTTAAATGCTCATCGCTATATAATGAGTCGGTATTACTGTTATTACTTAGGCCATTCTTAGATTCTTGCAGTTGCGTACTGAGCGCAGCGCTTAGACGCCCAGCAGTCGTTTGCTGCGTTGCACTTTCATCGAGCATAAGCACATCTTGTTGCAGATGCGCAAGTAAACTGAGCGGCCGCTCGGCTTGCACATCAGTTTCGGGGGCACCTACATCAAACTTATCCTGCCAATCAAGCGTAAAACCATTTTTATCTTCGTTACCCGATAGGCTTGCCAGCATGGCAAAGGTCTCACGCGACTGCTTGCCCAAACGCGACAATAGCGTATGTCCATAATCACGAAAAAACACGCTTTCGGGGTTAATCACTTGCTGACGCTGCAGCCACTGCTTATCGACAATATCCGCCCAAAACAGTTGCGATGGATTGTAATGCAATAAGATGATATCCATGTAAGTGGATAAGCGCTGCAAGAAGTTCAGCTCATTTTGCGGTAATTGCTGAATGGTAAAAATATGCAGCTGTGTTGGCAGTATCGCTTGTATATCTACCCCACTATCCGCTTTATCTTGTTCCATAATTTGCCAAAAACGCGTCTCAATCGAGGCTCGATGCTCATACACCGACGCAAACAATAACCGCCATAAATGCCGCTGTGCGACTTCAAGCTCAGTATAATGCGCAACCAACCACTCAGGCGTACTGCCTGCGTATTTATCAAACTCCATCGTGAGCTTGTCTTTTTCAGCGATAAGCAGCTCAACATTGACCGCTTTATTAGCAGACCATAAGCTTAGCCAATCCTCACGGTGAGTCAAATAACGGCTAAATACCCGTGAAAAATCGGTTGCCAGCGACCATAGACGTATATCTTGCTGACTACGATCTGCTTCTTTATCAAGCAGCGCCGATAGCAGCGGATACAGAGGATGTTTCTCATCATCCATGATTTGCGCTTGATAATAGGTAAAATAACCAAATAGCCGCCACTGCATCACCGCCCCTGTTAATACCGCAACTTCGGGCACCGTCACAATCTCTTGCGTTCTCTGATTGGCCTCAAGCCAGACATTGTGTTCAGCCAAGACCTTTTGCATCAACGTCCATTGATACTGTCCCCAAAACTTGGTGGTCACCAAAGTACTGATACCTGCTTGACTGGCAATCGACTTGTCCAACCAATCGCCCAATACCATCGATGGCACGATAACGATGAACTCTGCAAAGATAGGCAGGTTTTTAGACTGATAAGCTGTGAGTAGCTGCTCAACAAGATGTTCGGTGCGGTGCGACTGAATAATGGTAAACATAAATGAGGTAATCTATTTGAATGAATAAAGCTGGAATAGTAAAAATTGAGTATTAAAAACAACACGACAAGCCTGTGATTTTTACCACAAAGCTGATGATAGCGTATGGTTTCATACTTTTTATGAAGAAGAAACGTGGCAGACAACACTCATCAATCTATGTTTGCTGCTCGTTAGTCTGTTGCATTTCTGCTAGCATAATGTCGATTAAAAACAGTAGATATTATAGTACCAATTCATGCATAACGCCTTGTGTTTGGCAGTAAAACTGTCGCTAATAATAAACGATGAGTATTAATAAAACGGTTGGTAGTGAGAAAAGTTGATAACGTGCGCAACCTGCTGATTAGTGTGCCATTGTTCGTGGTGGTTTACCAGCACGTCACCTATAAAGCAAGGGCGCACGCGACAACAGATGTCGCCCTACCCTTTACCTAAACTTTTTTGTCAAAGAGATAACAGAATACTATGCCCATGCGCCCCATTGATGCCATTTTCGTTCATCCTAAACGCCGGTTATATGTTGTATACTACCGCGGTGAGCTGTGGGAATTGCCCCGCATGAAAATTGATGATAGGTCATGGCAAAACAGGCAGCCTTATACTGACGATAGCAGTGGTCTTTATCTTAGCATTCATCAAGCCATTAGCGACCCGATATTGGCTCAAAAGCTTCGTACTTTAAACTTGCCAGCAGCGGTGCGTGGCAGCACGTTACCACGCTTTGAAGCATGGTGGGAAGCCCACGGTTTTAAATGGCTTAAAGACAAACTTACCACCGGTGAATCGCCATTGGCCGCGCATCAAGCTTTGCAAGCAGTGTCTACTAATATGGCAGCTGCTCAAGCGACTGATAAACAAAGCGCGCCTGTTTCAAGCTACCAAGTAGTATCTAATGATGCTAGCAGTAATAACGAAAATAATCCTACCCAGCAAGAAAGTAATGAGCCAAGTACGGCAGCCCCTGTAGCAAAAGACGCAGACATCTTTGCTCATATGCTGGCAGATTTAGTAGACGAAGTACTAAACCATCAAGAGTAAATCTGTTACCATTTATCATTTATTCCATCACTCACCACATTAACCAAAGAAAAGAGCGGTAACTTATGAGAGATTACAAGCTGCTATTAGCGGGGCTTATTTTACTGCTGCTGATTATTTTTATCGCCATCTTTACTTGGTTATGGACCAGTAACCGCAAAAACATGGATCCTCTGCCAATTATGGCAAATAACAATGATACATCGTCTGCGGATAATGACGAAAATACCATTGCGAAAAGCACCTTGCACATCCAAGCAGAAGATGGGCTGCAAGCACCTTTAGATGCGGTGATTGCAAGCTTTCAAGCACGCTACCCAAATATGCAAATATTGACAAATTATGTGTCTTCGGCTGCCCTTCTAACGTTATCCGATAATGATTTTTCTGACAGTCATCGCACCGACGATGAGCGTGCGTCTTTTCTCATAAATACCGATTTGATCATTGCGAATGGCAAACTGTCACAAGAGCGCCTAGCGCCTTTGCAAGAACAATTAAAAACCGCTCAAGACAAATACAACCAAAACAAATTGAATGATAGTAGCGCCCAAGATAAAACAGCAGAAGACGGCGTAGATGAAACTGATGCAGAAGTGGACGCTCAGGCCAAAAGCGATAATACCAATACCCGTAGCCTGAGTTCTTTTGGCTATGCCCTGCAAGGCGAGCAAGCGGTAGATGGCGTGGTATTAACGCAAAACTCTGCGGCGATTAATTTTAGAAACTTTTTGCTCTCAAGTACCGGACAAGATATCTTAAGCCAGCATGATTATACCAATATCGACGGTTATAAGAATGATATGGATAATTTATTTCAACCAAGTTCACGCGCCAAACAAGCAACCGGCGAGCTTTCGGTAGATGTATCCGACGCGCTTAGCAATGGTAAATAAGTCTAAGGCTCGCTGCTTGATGATTACGCATTGCTTTTGTCAGACCTTTTTTTTACAATAGCACTCCACCACGCGCCTATAGCTCAACAGGATAGAGCAGTTGCCTCCTAAGCGATCGATCGGGGTTCGAGTCCCTGTGGGCGCACCAATCATTGTATTTAGACATAACCTCGCATTACCTCAAACCCTCCAAACCCCTTATACATATACATAGTTGTCTTTATTGATTACTTGTTATTACCTGCTAGTACCTCTACAATGTTGTTAAATTAGTTGTTAAATAATATGCAACGTCATTTTCTGTTGTTAATTATGCAGTGAGGTTGTTGTTAAACCTCCAAGCGCCTTTAGGTATAAGCCATGACGAGAAGACAAGACTACCGATTAACTGACGCTGGTGTGAAAGCCATTGCCAAACAGTCCACTCCCACCAAAGTCACGCGCCATGGTGATGGCAACAATTTATATCTTATACAACATCCAAATGGCTCGCTATTTTGGCAGATGACTTATCGCTATCAATCCCCTAAAGATCTTAAGCCAAAGCAAAAAACTTATCAGATTGGTATTTATAAATCTGCCAAGCAAATCATTGGCTCTACATTTAAACCAGAGGTGTCACTAAAAGAGGCTCGGCTGGTACGTGATAAAGCTCAAGCATTACTGGCTGATAATATTGATCCTACTGAACATAAAAATAATGATAAAAATAACTATGAGCAGAAGGACTTATTTAAAATTATTGCTAAGAGCTATATTGACGAAAAATCTACCACTACCTCTAAGAAGAATATTCAAAAACTTCACAACTATCTAAATAGGCATATTGCACCCCATATCGGTGACTATCCTATTGCCTCTATCACTGCACAGGACGTCATCAAAACAGGTCTAGCAATTCAAAATCACTTCGAAAAACAAGGCAAATGGACAGCCGATACTACAAGTAAGTGTGTTGAACTAATTGGCTCAGTTTTTGAATATGCTATTAATACGTTAAGCTACGATGTCATTAATGTCGCTTATGGTCGTAATAAAGCTTTAAGACCTCATCAGGCTAAGCGTATGAAAGCGGTCGAGCAGCATCAGTTTTCCGAATTATTACGTAATATTGATAAATATGTTGAAGATCATCCGAATGCCCATGAACAAACCGTGGCTGGCATGCAGCTGATGACCTTCTGTTTTGTTAGAACGAAAGAACTACGATTTTTTGAATGGTCAGAAATTGACTACCATAAAAATGTCTGGCGTATCCCAGCACATAAAATGAAAATGCGTCAAGATCACATTATTCCCTTGTCACCGCAGGCAATGGCCATTATCGAGCGTATGCGACCTTTAACAGAAAAAACAAATTACGTATTTTATAACTTCACGAAGAATCAGCCTTATAGTGAGGCTTGGTTTAATCAAGCTCTGAAACGTATGGGCTATACGGGTAGTCCCTACCCTGAAATGACTGGACATGGATTTAGGCAGCTTGCCAGCACGGGATTGTATGAATTAAAGTTCAGTGAGGATGTGATAGAAATACAGTTAGCCCATCTTAATCGGTCTAGTGTCAAAAAGAGATACGATTTATCTGCACATCTAGCAGAAAGGCAAATGATGATGAATCAGTGGGCAAATCATTTAGATGACCTTCGAGCTGGCAAGGCTGTTAATTTTGACTTAATGACGCCAGATGAAATTACTAAAAAAATGCGTAGTCGTGATGAGCAAGCGGTCGATATAGCTTTGCATGATAAAGATGTTTTAATAAAAAGCTTACAAGCACAAGGTGTGTCGCCTGATCTATTAATACAGATCGTTAAACAAATTAAATCAAACTAATTACAGCTTTCCTACATGTCAAAATAATATTAAATTAAAGTTATACGTCTCTGATAAATTTACCAGCTACTAGAATTCTACATGCTTTGTCACGCAATCACATATAGAAATTTTATTTAAGACAGAACGAATTTACTTTTAAAGTATTAAAAGATTAGTAAGGAAAACTATATAACTTTCATAAATATCTTCTATGAATCTTAACTATTATATAGGCATAATCGATGAACTCCAGTAATCAATCAACCACCATCTCTTCAAACAAAAAATCTTTTGAAAACTTCTTAACAAAGCAGAATTTTAAAAACGTAAATACTGCTATAGAACAGACTATATCTAAGCCAAGAACTATAGATATAGCTAGACGAATCCTAGAGCATGAAACATGTCATATCCATAAGCAAAGAAATAACATTTTCTTTTTAGATAGCGTAGAAGTGTTTGCTAAAAACTATGTAGATACGAAATTTGAATTTGATGATGAGTATTTTTTTAAAAATATAAAAAAATACTCAGAAGGTTATGACCCTGAGATACATAATGTTGATATAGATCAGTATGCTTTGAACCGATATATAGAAAGCAACTTCATTAAAATTGATGAATCTTTAGATGATATTGAGAATAAACGTGAAATTTTTCATAAAATATTAAATCCTCATTCCATTGAAGAGATTAAAAGAGTTGGGATTATGCTAGATGAGATTTTTAGAATATATATTTTTAAGAGTATAGCTCTGATAGCTTATGAATCAACTGCATACGAATTGTGTTTAAATTACCATGACTTTGCAATGTATCTTTTTGCTGGCAGTGCTGTGCAAATTGGTTACGATAGAAATGATTATTTCGAAAAAATGGCTTCCTTAAATGGCACTATAGCATCTGAAGCTAGATGGGCTCCACAGTCTGAGTATAGACAACAGAAGAAAAAAGAGTATCTTGCAATAATGAAGGAGCAGGGTTTTAAAAAATATGCTGAAACTGCGAGGTATATTAAAGAATACATAGATACAGATGAGAAACCTACTTATGAATATGTTTATAAGTTGATAAGTGAAGCTGCAAAAGGTAATTTATCATAAAATTTATTATGCGCGCATAACTATACTATTTGTTAAATTTGTCGATTATCATTACTCAACAGCACTAGCCACTACTGGCCATAACCATGCTGCGGAGTAAACTATAATGAAAACGAATGAACAATTTCTACGAATGTCAGACCTTGCTAACTGTCCCGAAATCAAGGCACGAACATATACTACCCAGTCTGGTCGCCAGAAAACAGTTACTGCTAAAAGCGCCAAACGAGGTATCGTAGGTTTCTCATCCAAACATATTTATAAGATGATTAGACAGAATCGATTCCCAGCGCCCATCAAAATAGATGGAGCTAGCCTCTGGCGTCTATCTGATATAAACAAATGGATAGAGAAACATTCTGCGTCCTCTAACGATGGGGAGAGATAATCATGAGTAAGAATGATCATATCTCTCTTCCTGAGTTAGCCGATAAGCAATCAGCTGACCCAATAAAAAAGCTGCTCATCTTGCAGGATGACCAGCTCTCGAAAACCACTACAGATGACATTGACGAGCCATCATCGATTATTTTACCACAACAAAACCTAAAAATTAGCTCTGATTTAGCACAAAATGCTATTGATAGGCTTGCAACATTATCAGAACTAGACTATGAGCTAGAACGAACTGAAATCGCAAAATCTCTTAATAATATGTCTGTTCGGTCACTCGACAAGCTAGTCAAGAAAGCTAAAAATAAAGTAGCTTCTGAGTTTTCTAAAGGCTCAGTTGTTGATACTAAGCCATATGCTGAGCCAATAACTGATATAGCTATAGTAGCTGATCAGATATATCAAATACTAGGCGATCATATCGCCTGTACTGAAGCAGTTAAAGTGGCGGCCACATTATGGATAGTAATGACATGGCTTATACCAGCAGCTCACATTTCACCCATTGCTTGGATTAATGCGCCTGAAAAACGCTGCGGTAAATCCACGCTTTTAACATTAATGAGCCGTTTGAGCAAAAAGTCGTTATCAACATCAAATATCACAAAATCTGCTCTATTTCGCTCTATTGAAAGTTACAAGCCTACGTTATTTATTGATGAGATTGACACGTTTATCAATGATAACGAGGGCATACGAGGCGTATTAAATGCAGGGCATAGCCGCGATAACCCGTATATCATACGCTGCGTCGGTGATGATAATGAACCCGTACCATTTAATGTTTTTGGAGCTAAGGCAATATCAGGTATCGGTAGAATTCCTGATACATTGATAGATCGTTCAATATCGCTAACTTTGCGTCGCAAAATGAAAAATGAGACAAAAGACCGAGTTCGCGATCTACCTGAAGATGTCACTGACAAAATCCGTTCGCAGCTTGCTAGGTGGTCTGATGATAACCTACAAGCAGTAAAAGATGCTAAGCCAGTGCTGCCTATTACGATCAACGATCGTGCGCAGGATAATTGGCAGATACTCTTTAAAATAGCTATGTTATTGGGTGAGGAGTGGTTAGAAAAAGCTCATAAATCATGCATGGAGATATCAGGTAGTGATAGCGATGTACCCAGCTCAAATGAGCAGCTATTATCTGATATTAAAACCGTTTTTAGCTTAACTCAAACGAACAGACTCTTAAGTAGAGATTTATTAACTGAGTTACGTCGAGATCCGGAAATGAGTTGGTCAACATATAATGAGGGCAAGGCAATTACGCTACGACAAATTGCAAAAAAACTGAGTGGATTCAAAATTTCATCCAAGGATATCAGGGCTCAGGACTTACGCGGTAATGAAGTACGAGGTAAGGGCTACGACATCAAAGACTTCCAAGACGCTTTTTCGCGTTATCTATCCTAGCATTTGACTCTATTTCCGATAGCTTAAGGCATCAATCTTAGTTATTTTCTTAAATATCAAAGCATACTTTTTCCTATATGCCCGAGATCTGTTTAATCAGGTCTTAGGCATTTTTTGTCTAACTGGATTATTTATCATAACCAATGCTAAGACTTGCCTAATTTTAAAAAACAGAGTAAGTCATTGACAAGATTGGTCGCTAGTATAGACTGTATTTTAATGTACTCTTTCGACATTATCAGGAGCTATTCGTCATGGACAGTGAAGTACTAACTATTAAAGAAGTGGCTGAATACCTGAAGGTTAATGAGCGTACTATTTATCGATTGGCAGCTAGTAACGATCTACCAGGGTTCCGAGTAGGGAACGCTTGGAGGTTTAAACGTAGTGATCTCGAAGCTTGGGTTTTAAAGCAAACTGAGCAAACTAACAGCAAGGAATAGTTATGAACTACGAGAGTCAAAACTCACTACTTAACCAGTTAGTTGATCAACTTAAAACGTCAAAAAAATCTGCAGACGACCTCTTTAGTGAACAGCAGGAGATTTGGCATTCTTTAGGTTTTAATCAAGCCCAAGTAGCACTATGGCTAGCATCCTTGCCAGCACGTAATATATTAAACGAACCTAAATCAGCATATCAAACAACCTCGAATATCACAGAGCACATAGCTACTCTATTGCAAAATTCTGGTGGGCGTATGCCTCTCTCACAAGTCTTAAAGAAGCTACCAGCTGGCACGACTATCACTGAGCAGCAATTACGTAAACTGGCTGAACAAGACCAACAAATGAGCGTCAAAGGACCATTTTTAGTACTCGATACTTAACAACCATCTGAACATTCAAACACCAAATCTTAGGAATTAAAACATATCATGGCAAAAGACAATAAAATCGAGCAACAAGTTCAACTCACTGACCTATTTAACCAACTAGTCAAACAACATCGAAATTTCGATCAACCTGTATTAGAGCTATCATCACACGAGTTTGCCAAAGCAGGCTTAATACAAGGAATGGTAGAAGGCAATCTGACGCCACCTGTCATGTTACTAGCCCTAGCAGAAGGTCATTGGGAGAATGCTGCTGATACGGCTAAGTTTGATAATTTAGCATATACGCTACTAAGTGATACTGATAGCGATTGGCCAGTATTCGCTGTCGTCAGTGATGGCACTAATAATCGCGTCCTAAGTCTATTTGGTTCTGATGGCTCTGACGGTACCCATGGCGTCGATACCCTCCCCAGCCTAGAGGAATTAAACAGCTTTGATAAGTTAGAGCGAGATCCTACTTTCCGCTGGTCAATGCGTATTTATACTCGTCTAATGCACCGCTTTGATGCCTTTCATGAGAATGTGTATCGCGTGACTAAAGATAAAGTTAACGATAAAAACGACATTATCGAAGAAGTAGCTAAACTGTTATTTTTAGAAAGCTTCCGCATTTATCATCCCGACATTCAATTCACTGATAAACAAGGTAATAAGCATCTATTTAGCAGAGTATTTAATTGGCAGTATGTAAAAGAAGAAGGTGAAACAGCTGTCAACCTAATCAAAGATGCTTTCAATGAGTTTAAATCACATGAGGACTATATTGTTACCAGTGATGATGGCTCAAATAACGCTATATTTTCAGAAGATACTCATTTGAGATTATCGGTGCCAAAGAACTATGAAGATTTGCTAGAAGCCTTACAAAACCTTGGTCCCGTTATTAGTAATGATGGGCGCATAGCAAAAGAACAAGGTACCTTAGGCGATGTCTCTGGTGACTTATTAGGCCGAGTATTTGATGTCTTTCTGCGCGCTAACTTTGAGTCTAAAGGAGGCCTAGGGGTTTACCTTACGCCTAACCCAGTCAAACAAGCCATGCTTGAGATAGCCATTCATGATATCGCTAATGACGATGAGGCTATCGCACGCTTATCCAATGGTGATTTCAGATTCTGCGATCCAACTTGTGGCTCATTTGGCTTTGGCTCAGTCGCACTAAGTCAGCTAGACCATCTCATTGATACCCAACTCGGAGGCTTAAGCGATTCTGAAAAAGAAGCACTAAAGCAAAAGTTACGTAATGAAGGCTTTACGGGCGCCGATGCCGCCCCGCGTATGGTGATGCTAGCACGGGTGAACATGGCATTGCAAGGTGCCCCAAAAGCTCAGATATTCTATACGGACAACTCGCTCACAACTAAAGCGCTCAAGCCCAATAGCTTCGATATTATCTGTACCAACCCCCCATTTGGCACACCAAAATTCGATAAAGGTAAGAACGGGCAATCCTCAAAAAAGAACTATGAAGCGAATATGGAACAAGTACTTGGAGGCTTTCGTCCAACAGAGAAGGTAGTTGATAGTTATAACGCTTATTACGATCATCTAAAAATGCGTTGGGACGATACGGGTGATTTATACCTCGATGAGGAGGGTAACCCTAAGTGGGCCGGTTACCGTACTGACCTACGTCGCACTGGTGGTACAGATAAAAAGCCTATATACAGTCTTGTCCCCTCTACATCAGGCTTAGCTCTAGGTAGCAAGCCTGATAATAAAGGTAATTGGAAGCCAGTCGGTGCGACCATTGACCCGGCTGTGCTATTTATAGACCGCTGCTTGCAATTACTCAAACCCGGAGGACGACTCATGATTGTACTGCCTGATGGCATATTATGCAACTCAGGCGACCGCTATGTTCGTGAGTACATTATGGGTAAAAAAGATGAGCAAACTGGCGAGTTCGTCGGTGGCAAGGCAATCGTCAAGGCGGTGATATCACTACCCAGTGATTGCTTTAAACTGTCAGGCACTGGTGCTAAGACGTCGATTATGTATTTACAAAAGCGCCGTGCCAGCCCTGACCAACCGGAGCAGTTCTTACCTGAGCCACAGACTGATGTATTTATGGCAGTAGCTGACACTCTAGGCTATTTGGTAAAAAATAATGTCGAAGACTATAACGCTGGCGTGCCAAATGACTTAGATATAATTGCTTCTGCTTATAAGCGGGGTGAGTAATGTTTATAAATAGAGTTTCGCCGCAGGATATTGTCAAACACCGTATAGAAGCAGAATATTATAGTCCGGAAAAAATGGCTCAGCTATCTGCTTTGAGTAATCTATATGAAAAATGGAAATCACTTGATGATCTATGTGAGTTTATTACCGATGGAACTCATCAAACACCAAATTATACAGACAAAGGAATAAAGTTTTTAAGCTCAACTAATATTGGCGAAAATCAAATAGACTTTGAAAAGACTAAATTCGTGAGTGAAGGATCATATCTTGAATTAAAAAGAACTAAATGCAGTCCAATTATTGGTGATATTCTAATATCTAAAAATGGCAAAGTAGGTACAGCTAGCGTCTATAAAGAAGGGCACCCTGAAGTAGGACTTTTCGTGAGCGTTGCACTTCTGAGATACAATGCGAAACTTGATTCAGATTACGTATGTGTTTTTCTTAACTCATTTGGTGGACAATGGCAGTTCAAGCGAGCAGCAAAGACTGGCGTTATTACAAACCTCCATTTAGAGGAAATTCGCGAAGTAAACATTCCAGTACTCGATTCAAAATCCCAACAATACATCGGAGAAAAAGTTCGCCAAGCTGAGCAACTACGTGCTTGGGCTATTTCACTGGAACTTAATTTTGAAGATCAACTTAAATCTTTCTACCCTGAAGCTTTTAAGAACAAGAGTACTGGGAAGAAATATTCAATAGCACCTATTGAAGATGTGTCATATACATTAAACCCAGGTGCATTTGATGAAGAACGTTTACGAATAAGATTATATTTAAAAAAATGCGGTGCAGTTAAGCTGAAAGAATTAGCTCATATTGAAGGCTCTACAAGATCTGATTATTCGCAAGATACAACATATATTGGATTGGATTCTATTAGTTCTAAAACCTGTGCTTTATCACCCTCGACTATTAGTAAAAGTGGAGTTACTGGAACCTCCCGAATATTAAATGAAGGAGTAGTTGTCGCTAAACTACGCCCTTACCTTAACAAAATATCTTATATACCTAGATCACTTGCAGGCTCTGTCGGATCAACAGAGTTACTATGCATAAGACCTAAAGACAGACTTAACGGATGGTACATTTACGGCGTATTAAAATCTGATATCGGACTTCGTCAACTCAAACCTTTAGCGAGCGGTTCAACCCATCCTCGTATCGACCAATACGATCTTTATGATTTAATATTTCCGGTTCATCAAGATAATAAAACTATGGGTAAATGGTTGGAAAACGCTCAAGCAGCTTACTTTATGGCTTCTTATTTAGTAACTTCCGCCAAAACCTTAGTCGAAGCCTTAATAGAAGGCCAACTAACCGAAGAGCAACTGATACAAGCTCAACAAGCTTTAGAAGATGGCGACAACACACTAGATAAAGCTATCTTAAGCAAACTCAGTAGCGAAGGCTATGCTGTAGAGGGTGCCGCACCACTATTCAGTGATATAGATGAGCTGTATCGATTGCTAGCGAGCGCCACTCCCGCTGCAGACAGTGAGGACTAGCGATGACGGCTATCAGCGAAACTTCATTACTGCTGCAGGCAGAACGTGCCAGCACAATTTGCGCGCTACTCTGGCAACGAGGCGGCATAAGCGCCGAACAAGCGGCTGAGGTCTTCGCTGCTATGCCACTTTTGCAAAATGGACTGCTACAACCTATTAGCGACGATGAAGACTCAGACACACCGAGTGCATATATATTGACTGCGTCCCTATTGACGGCGTTTAGCACATTAAGCCAACTTGGTGAATGGCAACTGGCTCTCTTAGGCTTAAACCCAAGCTACCGTGCACATTGGTTATGCTTGGCTGCTGCACGCTGCCGTGAAGCTGGTAGCATGCGTGATCCGCAGATACTGATTAAAATCATTAGCCAGCTGGGTAATGCCAGCGCATGGGTACTAGAAGTCCTCAAAGACACTTCTGTGAACCCTCAACTCTGTGCTGGACCTTTAAGCGATCTAGAGCATGAGCTAATCGGTCATAGCCTGCATGACAATGCCGCCTTGCCAGCACTACTTAGGATTCTAAAAGCCAGTTATCAGCTGCATAGTTTCGTTCAGCGTAGTGCTCATGAAGCTGAATCCACACTACCCCCGCTACCATCCATTGATCCTCGTCCCAAAGCCCTCGATAAAAACTGGTGTGAAAGACGCTTATTAGCACTACCTTATTCCCTGTTAAATCAAAATAGACCTCACCCATCATGGATACTCACTGAACGAGGTTCAAGTAGCGATACTTCTTCACATTTAACCCTATTCACACAGCAACCTTGGTTATTCCTTCTGAGCTTACTCGTCTTTGTGCAGGATGCCTGGGCAGCTGAACAACGCGATAGCTTATTACTTACATTACCCAGTAACCAGAATGCTTTTTCGCCAACAGAAATTAGTTTAATAGTACAAGGTGTGGAAGGTGATGAGGTCAATGTTGGAAATTTTGCAGCGTTTTTAATAGCCCTACTCAATAACCTAGATATCTCGCTTTATCCCCAACTACCAAATCCTCATGATCTTAATCGAGCTTTAGCACCACTAGTAGCAAACCTACTAAGTCGGCAAATTTGGCAGTTTAAAGAAGGTGGGCGCAACGAAGTGGGGTTTTATAGTATCAATCCAAACTTTAGTGACGCTTGCTATAGCTTGCCGTTAGCACCTATTTTTAGCTACAGAAGCACTCGCCTGCAACAGGCTATTAAACAGACAGCTCGAGATATACGGGCAGCAAAGCTTATTAACATTCAAGGAAGTGGGCTATGAATTTTGAACTAGATGATCAATCAGTTGCTACGCTTGCCAAGCAACATCGCTGGGCGGCTACTGGTGTTTCTGACTATCCACCGAGTGATCCGTTGGTAGGCCAAAGTCGATTTTTCAAGCGCTTTCAAACCTTTTTACACACCGTAGACCATGAAGAAGACCGTTTTGCCCATGTTTTTGCGATAGAGGCTGAATGGGGCCGCGGTAAATCGCGCTTGGGCCATGAGCTGGTAGCACAAATAAATGACTGTTCTAGAGGTTGGTTTGTACGTGATGAAAATGGCAAACTACATGATCAGCAGCTTTTCGACTCACAAGCGCAAGATAAATATTTAGCGCTCTATATTCGCTACTCTCAAGTTGCCTCGGACTATCAGAATTCTGATAACTGGTTTGCCTTTGGCTTGTATCAGGCATTATTGCCTTTAGCAACGCAGAAATTCGATGGTTCAATTCAAAGTGAAATTGCCAAGCAAGCCTATGAGCGTTTAATGCCGCTTGGTTTCACTGCGCAGGATTTGGCGGATGCTTTAGAGCTCAATGCCAACCATAGCGAAGAAGACTTATATACCGATCCGACATTGGTAGTAGATCTTGTTCAAGCCGCATATAAAGTATTAGAACGCTTTGGCATATCTTATGTGCTTGTAGTCTTAGACGAGCTGGAAACTGTAGCTGAAGCTGCCACCTTTGGATTAGAAGATGATGATAGTAAACGCTTAGATGGTCAAGCTATTCGCTTAATTGGTAAAGCAATCAAGGAAGAGGACCCTCGTCGTAAGCTACATTGGCTGCGTTATGTGGCGCTATGTTCACCCCTGCTGGGGCAACAACTTCGGGAGATTCAATCTGTTGCGCGTCGGTTTGAATTGGTTGAGCTAGAGCATAATGCCTTTGCCGATGTTTCTGACTACGTAGCAAGCCTACTGACAGACGGTAAACTGGCATATGAATACCCTACTGGCTTGGTAGAGGCAGCTTATGCGATGAGCGGTGCAAACTTCGGCTGGTTTAACGTCATTATGGCTAACGTTGACGCTGTTTTATACCACTATCAACAAGCGAATCGTCAATTAAGTGATATTGGAGAGCTGTTCGAAGCAGTACTTGCAGGTTCTGGTCGAGTGGCCAAACATGTATTAGATAAAGGTGCTATTGAGGGCATTCAAACTCGTGATCAAACGTTATTAGCTGAATGTAAAAACTTACTATATGGTCAGTTACCTGTTCGAATCAATCAAATAGCAAATGCTCAAGACTTATTAGCGCTTAAAAATGAAGATGAAGAGCCGATTGCCGCTCTTTACCGCCAGTTAAGTCTAGAACGCTGGCAATGTCGAAAAGCTCTAGAAGAAGCCAAATTTCGACGTGAAGGTGAAGAATGGTACTATCCCACTGTAGAACAAGCCCTTAGCTTAGATACTTTGCTCGATAATATATCTACCTTTTCTATCAAAGAGCAGGTCCAAAGCGAAGATAAACATGCCGTGTTACTACCGCTGTCTAAAGGTGAGTTTAAGCACTTACTGAGCTTACTATATGATCATCCAGCGATTGAATTTGCCGCCGATGCGCTATGGCAAAAACTGGTCGGTGAAGCGACCGAGCTTGATATAAATGAAGCGACCCACATTGGACCCAGCGTTGCGATGCTATTACGACTAGACTTGCGCTACCGCAGCGTGCAACAAAACTCGCTTATTTTTAAAGACCCTAGTATGGGCGATGGTCACAAAAAAGCCATGGCTGAGCTTTTACAGGACAGTAATCACAAGCCCATTCTAAAATCTTTGGCTCGTTTGACAGGCTTTATCCGTTTATTAGACAACAACTGGAGATACGATCAAACCCTACTAAGTAATAGTGCTGGTAGTAATGGTCAGCCTTTAGTACTGCTTAGCGAACCACGAGGCGGATTGTTTACACTAGATGGTTTCAAACTACATCCTGATGGTAAGGTGTTACTTGCATGGATAAGCAACAAAACCGAGTTGGACCAATTGCACGACTTTGCATCTGATTACGCACGCAAAAATGGTCGCACACCTGTGTTGGCACTAACGGCTTCTGCTCACTTAATGGAACAATACAGCCGTTTAGAGAATGATTCTCTACTGCGTGATGCGGTACTATTACACTATGTGAATTCCAGCGAAACAGATCAGTTAGAGCGTATAGGCTTGAGCTTAGCGCTGTGCGAAAAACACAGCATCACTTTAAACACTGAGAGCTTTACAGCAAAATTTAGGAATAAGCTAAATGCTCTAACGACATTTGCAACCAATGCTATTCAAAAATGGCGACATCGTTTGCATGAACGGGGTTTAATTGCTTGGCCATTTAAAGCTGATGGCAAGCTATCAACGAATGATCGCAACTTATTATTTAAAGGCTGGTATACCTTAGCCATCGACTATCCCAACCTTAACGGTCTGATGGACTTACAACGTGAACATGGTGTTGCATCGGACGAGCTCGGAAGCTTACTAGACAAATTAAAAGTTCCTGGTAGCTTTATATCTAAAGGCTTTACTGCTGATGAACATGCAGGTCTTTTTACTGAGCTTAATAATCCGCAGCGTAGTCAGGCGCAAATTCCACTGTTTTTATCTCGTATCGCCCATCCCAATAAACAATGGAATTGGAAGTTCGAATCTTTCAAACAGAAATTTTATTTTGGCTATATTTGTGATACCAATAATACAGCGAAGAGTGTATTCGATGAGTGGATGTGGTGGTGTGGTGAACTAAACCTTCTAACTTTGGAAAACCCTAACGATAGACAAGCTTTATGGCAAAACTATCCAAGATCCCGATTAGATAATGCGATTATCGAAGCTAATAACTGGTTTAATGACGATAGCATCGATGGGTACAAAGCCAAAGTTGAGGTGATGAGCCGAGTCTATGGTCAAGGTCGTATAGACGATATATTTGCACCTATTGGTCGAAACTCATTAGGTTACGCTACCGTGGAAGCCAAAGAGCAACTTGAGAAAGCTCGCCAACTTTTTATAGACCTGAAACAAAAAGAAGAGCAATTACAGGATATCTCTCACCTCAGTGATACAGGTGTACTTGCTGGTCTAATCGCTAAACGAGCTAATGTATTAGCACTAGTAGCAAAAGTAAAACCTATGCAATGCTCTGAAATAAACTTAAAGAGCTCACATGACTTAAACTTAGAGGATAAGACTACCTCATTATTCCAGCGTGTCGAACAAGCCTGTTTGTTTGCGGAGTTCGTTGAAGATAGTGCTGAAAAAATTAATAGACGTTTAATCGACTTAATCGCAGACATTGAGAACGATATCTCTACTCTAAGCAATTTTCCAAAATCTCTTTATACTAATTCTTTACGTACCATAGGCCATATTCTTGATGGAGCCTTGAAAGAAGATAATACAAGTGTCACAGGTAAAAGAGAGCAGCAAGCTGGTAGCGATACACTGTTACATTATTTAAGAAAACTCGATTTACCTCATTCACAGGATAAATTGAATGCGTTAGCATTTGAAGTCGGATTGAACCTACAAAGCGAACAACAACTGCCTCTTGCTGAGATTCAAGGCTATATTCTGACGAGTTACCGTGATTTTAAAACACGCTTTGAAAAGCTATTGGACAACTTAACTGAACAGAAGACTCAAGCCGCGAGCCTGCACAGGCAGCTAGCAGATGCTCCTGCTGCTTACCCCCATCCAGACGATATAGCAGAACTACCTAAATTGATTAATAAACTACAGTTAATCGAAGACGCAATAGAAGATTTGCCTTCTGATGCTGAACAAAAACGACAGCTGATACAAGCCAGCCTTCGTAATGGTCAGTTTACTGCCCTTCGAGATTTGCCAGATGAGCTATTAAAGCCTGCCCGTGGTCAAATCGCCCCCATACATGGCGATCTAATAAAGATCAGTAAACATTTAAATCAAATGAAAGAGTGTGCTATTAAAGAGGTTAATGCCTGGCTACCCATGCTAAAGCCTCTATTCATCTCGCAGCAGCACTCTAGCCCTCATGCTACTGTATTGAATCTCTCAGAGATGCAAGAACTTATGGTAAGTGAGGTGCTACTGATATGTGATAGAACATTGCATGACTGGAAAGAAATAGCTAATAAAGCACTTAGTGGGACTGAACTTTCATTAGATGAGTGGCAACGTATCTACGAGTCCATTAATCAGAATGAAGAGCCAAAGCTGAACATCCAGCAACAACAAATATTGGTAGATAAAGGCATCCTAAAAATGCGTTTAACTTTTGCAGAAAGCTTGGGGGCTTAGTGACAATCTATATATCAGCTAAACTGGGTAGTAATCGCAAAGGGCGTTTTTTGCATAGTATTGTACAAGCGCAGCCATTGACGAGTGACTGGCAATCCAACCCACCCCGACAAGGTTTACTACTGGTGCAAGGTGATGAGTTAAACCAAGTAGAAGACTGGCGAACCTTGTATCATTGGTCAATGCAAACTGGTTGCGCAGCATTAGTAGTGGATCCGTTAACAAGTAAAACTGACTGCTGGCAAGCACCTGAGCTTGAAATTGATTGGCATCTGGCAGCCGCTCCAAATATTATCGATGCTAACACTGATGGCCTAACAAAATTACTAGCCGATGAAACCACCCAAAAAATTGTAGGTTTTAGTGGCAGCTCTAACGCAACCCTTCATCAGGTAGCTGATGTAATTCATACGCGATATATTCGTAAACACAGTAACAGTGGCCTATTTGCGATAACCACCTTACCTCTTTGGTCTCTAAACCTACTAGATCATAGCGATATATTATTGGATTGGCTAAATTGGCTCATTACTCATTCGGGAGATACGACTCCCTCTATAGTTGAAGTTAATAAAGCTGATTTTATTCCTGACAAAAAAGATGAGGTAGTATTACTCCTAATCTATGCCATCCCAGGATTGACAGCGAAAGAGATTTGTCAGCATCAAACGGTTAAAATGTTATTTGACACCTCTACCCTAGCAATTGATCAACGCTGGCTAGATCTATGCCAATACGGCTTTATTAGTGAAAATAGACTAACTGAAAAAGGGTCTAATGTACTCATGAATTCTGACTATTGGGCTTATGCTGAGCTATTATGCGAACAGTTAAGAACAGGGACGCAATAATGAAAAATATGAATTTAGCACAGTCTTTAGCGATAGATAGCCAGTTACGTCTGCCAGGAAGTGCTGGTAGATTGCTTAAGCAAATTAGAGACATTGAGCAAGTGGCTCCATTGTTTCGTGATGCTGGATTGGTTAAAGCAGTACCAAAGTCAACTGTGGTTAATCTCCGGGTATCAGGCATTGCAACTAAATCTTGCATAGATAGAGCGCTTGGCGGATTTATTTATGCTAGTGCTGCTGTCCGCACGGACTTGCTGATTGAAGACAATAAAGTTAGCACACAAGGTAGCGACTCTGTTTCCGAACTCGATGATATTGATTTTGAAGCACAGCGTAAGCGTCTAGACTTGATAGAGATTCGTCAAGCTTATCAATTAGTGGAAAAACAACTACTAAGTGGGGAGTCCTGTGATTTAATCTTACTAGATACTCCGCTATTTTTGGCAAGGGATATGGCACCACTCGATCGAAATATTCGCCATAAGCAAGAATATGAAAATACCTTACAGGCTATTGAGACATTTTGGCAAAAACACCGTGCAAAACTGTTTCCATGGAACCAAAAAGGTGTAGTTCTTGCCAGCATATTAGCCGAGCGCTTTAGCGCTATCGTCAGTATTGCCAAACAAGATTTACGTTCAGAAAAAGGTCGTCAACAAATACTTCTAAGTGACGGGTTCTCTGAAGAGCGTATGATGAACTTAGCTGATTTAGATGAAAGCCTAGCTGGAGTTGGCGATCTGCGCTTCATCAATGGGGTTTTAGGAAACTATTCACGTACTATTGCGTTTCGTTTATCTGAAAAAGAAAATCGTATAGAGCCAAGTATGGAAGTTCAACAAGGCTTAATTGGTTTTCATTATCGCAGTGCTCGTGGTGGCCAAATAAAGATGGTACAGCTTGCTGGCGACGAGCCAGACTGGGAAACGACAGGCCTAGACTTAGTAGCAGCTCGCTTAATGGTGCTTGATATGCAAAGCAAGGCTAATGCTATGCCACTACCTCAGCTTTTAGGTTATCAGCAACTGGGGGTTTTGCCCAAATTTACTAAGTTTTATCGCCAAAGCTTACATGGTGCACTTAAAAACAATGATATTGAAACTCGCTGGTTGTCTGGCTTAGATGAGGAATTAAATAATGGTATATAAAGTTTTGGGAAAGCTCGTTGGTAATACAGGTGACGCAAACCAATTAACTATGGTCGTGCAAGACTCTTTCGCTGTTCGACGCGGTGAATTTGTCCGTATTATGCATCAAGAAAGAAAAGATGAAGGCGAAGTAGCAGTATTAGGGAGAATAACTAAAATTAATCGTAGCAATATGCTTTACAACGCTGGGTTTGGTGATGGTGTTACTGAGTTAGAACTACTACCAAGTGCAAACGTTACTGGCGAGAATATGTTCGCACAAGTTGAGTTAGTCGGATATCGAGATCCTATTTCACGACAAATAAAAATACCACGTAGACCTTTAAATCCCGGAACTGCTGTAGAAACCGTTGATTTTCAGTTTTTAAGTGATTTTTACGAATTTAATGAGCATACAAGCCTACACCTTGGTAATTTGGTTGGGTACGACAAGGGCGAAAATACAGTTCCAGTATTTATCGATGTGAACAAGTTAGTGACTGAGCATATGGCAGTATTAGCTATGACAGGTTCAGGGAAGTCATACACAGTAGGTAGAATTATTGAACGCTTGGTAACTCTCAATAACGGTACAGTCGTAGTGTTTGATCCTCACGGCGAATACGGTAAAGCACTTGCTGGTGGTAACTTACAGTTTGCAGATAACTTAGAGATTAGTGAAGATACGCGTGATAAAGAAACCCTACCGATCATAAAACAAACTTTTGAAAAACTTCAAGCTGCCGGTGCTGGCATTCAAATCTATACACCGCAAAATGAGGAGTTCAAACACAAATATGCTAGTAAGAACATTCCTTTAGCTTTGCAGTTTGATCATTTTGAGATGGATGATATCGCTGAAATCCTTCCAGGACTCACTGAACCACAGCAACGTGTCTTAGACGTTGCTATTCGTTACTGGCGCTATACCGATAAGACTGAACCACGAGACATTAACCGCTTGAGACATTTTTTAGGTGATGGACTTGAAGAGTTAAAAGAATGGAGTGATTTATCTGAAGCAGAAGCAAAGGCACTCTCTGGTAGAAGTGCTGCAGTTGCTTCTATGAAGCTATCTAGAGTTCTTAATGAGGGCAAAAGCTTTTATAGTGCTGCTATGTCAGAGCCCACTGACATATACAAAATGATTGGTCGTCCTAACAACCAACAAGGACGCTTAGTTGTTGTAGACTTGCAAGGTCTCAGCGATACAGCAAAACAAGTCGTTTGTGCTCTATTATCCAGTGAAATCCTTAAAGCGGCTTCAAGTAAAACAGATCCACTTCGTCCTTGCTTTATTATCTATGAAGAGGGCCACAGCTTTGCACCTGCAGGCGGTAAAGCTGTTAGTCATCGCATTATTAAAAAAATCGCCGGGGAAGGACGTAAATTTGGTGTGGGATTTGGCATTGTTAGCCAACGACCATCTAAACTAGATCCTGACGTAACCTCACAATGTAACACTCTAATTACTATGCGACTAAAGAATCCAGACGATCAACGCTTTATTGCTAAGGCCTCAGATATGATAAGTAAAGCTGACCTTGATGAGTTACCAAGTCTATCTACTGGTGAAGCATTAGTATGCGGACGTTCAATCCCTGCGCCCCTATTAGTTAAAGTTGGTAGTAAAGCTCTCATTCATGGTGGTGAATCGCCAGAGGTATTACGTGTTTGGGGCTCATTTAATGGCTAATATGACTTTGCCCAACTTTGAGTGGGTATCAAACAACTTTCCATTATTAACCAGTGCAAAACTTATAGATCAAGATGTTCTAGTACATAGCTTAGGTTGTAGTGTTTGGAATACCTTCGGTCATGATCAAGGTTACATGGCAGTTGTTGAATGTCCAGCGCCTGGGACTTCTGGTGCAGATATACGCTCAGATTCAGGATGGTTTGAGATGCACACAACAAAACCGCTGTGCTTAATTGAATTTGAGCGATACGATGGGTCAAAACCTAGTCAGCTTAAGCTAGAAGAGAAATTAAAAAATCTACTTGAATCAGCGCAGCGATGGCAGCACTCCCCAATACAACTTGTACTCAGTACTTGGAGCCAAGGATTGGTAAACGCACCTGATGTAAAAAGTCTAAAAAATATCTGTAAATATGGCTTTACCTCTTCAACTGGTAACCGTATTTCTGCTCATCATAATTTAGAAGTTACTCTTAGCAGGTTTATATTTATAAAAATCCTGTCAACAATAGCATTAGACCGAATTCACAATGAGGTGTTACTGTGAATATAAAGTCAGCACATTTCTTACCAGGCACAAATAAACGCTTGGGTGATAAATACTTACTTCTAGAATGTTTGGGTGATGGTAGTCATGGCTGGGTATGGCGCGCTGAGCGCTTACAAGATAATCAAATTGTTGCAGTTAAAATACCTAAAGATATGACACGTGAAGATAGAGAATTAGCTGAAGGAAAAGAGCTACTAGGGATTGAGGTGCATCCTAATATAGTACAGATATTTGATATGGGCCGAATCGAGAATGAATGGTTTTATATTGAAATGGAATACTTTCCCAGTCAAACATTGGCGCAAAAGTTAGATGACCATCAGAGAAATTTTGGTCAAACTTACGAGCGACTTTTCAGTATCTATCGGCAAGTACTTGACGCTGTACACTACTTGGCTAATCTATCAGTGCCAATCTCTCATGGTGACATCAAACCACATAATATTTTAGTGGGCGAACAAGATTTAGTGAAGCTCACAGATTTCGGTAGCTCAGCTTTACCTGATGAAATTTACGTTCGCTCTAGGGAAAATGGCGGCACCGTGCTCTATTCAGCACCTGAGTTCTCTAATGTGGATAGCCGGAGAGGTAGCTTGGAAGAGTTGCTACTGGGAGATATCTATAGTCTAGGAGTACTACTGTACCAACTAATTACAGGGCAACTACCACATAATACGCCGGCACAAGTTCAACGCCATGCACCTTTTAGGCGACCTACAGAAATTAATAACTTTATTCACTCAGACTTAGAGCAAGTAGTGCTGACTTGCCTTCAAAAACAACCTAGACATAGGTATCAGTCAGTATCGCTATTAGTTGAAGCATTTGATAGTGCCGTTGAGAAACAACTTAAATCAATAACTATCAACCCTATATATCAAAGTAAGCCTGAGCAAGATTGGTCTAGTGCAGTAATAGCTGCCATGTCTGAGCAAGCCTATCAAAAAGCCGCTCTACTCTCTGCCCAAGAGTACAATCGTAGTAAAGATCTACAAGCATTACACCAACAACTCATCGCACTATATAGAGCGAACCGCTTGTTTGAGTTTGAAAAGATTGTTGAAGAGAACAGAGCAGTTTTGTTAGAGGGCGAATTGCAGCATCCATTAGATCTATTCGAATTAATCATTAAAGCAAATCTACAAATTCGTGATATTAATCAGGCTAAATATTGGCTATTAAAGCGGAAGCAAGCTGCAGAAGAAAACACTACTACAATGTATCTCGAATCCTCAATACTTGGTCTCGAAGCTAAGTATCCAGAAGCAAGAGCCCTCTTAGAAAAAGTGAATCAAAAGACGCCAATGAAATTTAAAGTGCTTTGCCAATTAATACTAGTTTGTGAGCAAATGCGTGATTACTCAGGTGCAGTAGCCTACTTAAAAGCTGCATTACGTTTAGCTCCATTAGACGCTAATATGATAAGTAAAAAAGCCTTATACACAAAATTAGGTGTCATGTGACTGATTAATTTTAAAAAGGCATTTTCAAGGGTTTTTGACTGTTTAAGGTAGGCTAGCCAACTTCACTTAATAGGACATAATATAACTATCCATTAAAGAGCTATTAACTTTCATAAAATTCGCATTATTATAAGCGTGACACCGGGACAGACCTTAAACAATATGGCTTTGCATCTATCCTTCATTCTAGTAGGCAACTATGTTGTCACGAATGTTAAATGCCTTTAAGCTATATAGAATAAGACTTGTCACGGTGTCACGCTAAAAACACCTGTCCTACACCACTCTATTATGGTCAAAGACTGGATGTCCTAAGAACATATGCAAAACGCTGATATAGTCAGTTCAAAACAAAACTGTCATAAGTTCCAAAGCGCTACTGGGATGAATTTTTCGCAGCCTCTGTGTATACAGCACGCAAGGAAATTTATACCAGTAGCGCTATAACATTTTTAAATTGAATCTACTATAGTAAAAACTAAGTAAAGTTCGTAAAATACTTTGAATAACTTTTTAATAATCATCTCATATACGGTGATAATATTTTTATGAAAACCCTATTTCAAGCATTGATCAAGTGCCAAAAAATTTATTATCAATGCCTTATATTAAGCAAATAACCATTCAAAATATCGGGTTCAGTAAGGATGAATACAATAGACCTCTTGCAAAAGTAGTTGTAAGACACAACGTATATTATTGAACTCTACTTACTTAATAGATATGCCAAACATAGATAAGCTACTCAAACAAAGTGACGCTGGTTTTAAACGCTATACAGGCATTCATAAAGCCACCTTTTATGACATGCTTGAGGCCATGCAAGAGCATGAAGCATCTAAGACCAAATCAGGTAGACCAAGTGTGCTCAGTCTTAAGGAGCAGATACTACTAGCCCTGACTTATTGGCGTGAATACCGCACGATTTATCATATCAGTATGGACTTTGGTATTCATGAGTCTTCTGCTAGCCGTATCATTCGTAAAGTAGAAGACACACTGATTGACTCTGGCAAGTTTGAATTGCCTAAAAAGCTGCCCAGTCGTGTCGATGAGGACATCAATTGGTCAGTCGTCATTGTCGACGCCACCGAAACCCCAATTGAGCGTCCAAAAAAAACCAAAGCGACTACTACAGCGGCAAGAAAAAACAACACACCCTAAAAGCGCAGGTTATCGTCCATTGGCAAACCGGCTTGATACTCGATGTGCAAACCTGTAAAGGGTCAATCCACGATTTTAAGCTGTATAAAGATACTTGTCCTGATTGGTTGCCTGAGAATACTAACTATCTAGCAGACAGTGGTTATCAGGGTATAGCAAATCTACATAAGCAAACCTTCACACCATTTAAGAAACCTCGTGGTGGTCAGTTATTGGAGATATGCAAACAGGCCAATCACTATCTGGCAAGGTTCCGTATTGTGGTTGAACACAAAATAGGCTTAATAAAGTTGTTTAAAATCGTGGCTCATAAATATCGCAACCGTCGTCAGCGCTATGATCTTAGAATGAAGCTGTTTGCTGGTATCATTAATTCCGAGCTTAACCTATGACTTGTGCAAGAGGTCTAATGTAAATTATTATTCGATATTATTAACATACTGTATGCAGGTTCAGATTAATATTTATTCATAATGCAAGCTCTCACATGATCAGATAACTTTCGGCAGATAACAGGAAATAGTTGCCTATAATTTAAATATTTTCCCACTAAAATTGAACTAAATTTACGTAATACATGCTTTGTTTTAATTTCCCCATTTAAACTTGATTTAGTTTTACTCCTAACCTAAATAAGCCATTCATAACATGCTAGCAGATGCGTGAGGTAAGCGTTGTAATAATTAACTGCCATACTTAAATAGGTAGAGTGTTTTAGCCACCATACACCCCTCCTCCTTTTTTACCGTGACAGCGTGACAACCTTTATATCTTATAGTGTTCAGAGCAATATTATCTGTGACAGCTTCCTCGATCATACAAGTCGAAAATCAGCTTACAACCCTTTCAGCTTATGACTTGTCGCTCTGTCACCTTATTAATATGCTTATTAATGCTTATATGACCTATTTAAATGAGTCAGCTCGATGACGATTGCAAATTATATTAAGGAAAATAGTCGTTCAGAATTGTGAAAGGCTCTAGTTTTCAACTAATATCATAAGTAAGTAGCCCACGTATTTCAGAAGTCCTGAAGAAGCATAGTAGCTATCCGCCTTAGCCAAGTTTTTATCAGAATGTCTAAGTTTTCTCTGTACTACTCTGACTTCATAACCTTTGTAGTTTTCACGAGATCCAGTACGTATATTGCTGTCCAGCTTTAGCTCCTTTTTAAGATGACTAACCGTCTTCTCGCTATCCGCACGAATCTGCCAATACAAGCCATCAACGAGTCTAGTTCCTATACTTACGAACTGTTTTAGCATTATTAATTGTGATTCTTTTACCCCAAAATGCAGAGAGGATGTCTTCACATTATGTTTATTAGAGAATATTTCTACGAATACTGTTAACTGTTCAGGCTCTTCAATAGACATCTGGTAAACCCTATCAAGCAATTTGATAAGTAGCTCTTGATTCTTACGTCCTCTCGGTGCACCTAGCAGCAATTTATTATTTGTAAATACTTGCTCTGCCTTGTGATAGATACATTTTGCTTCCGTTATACTGATACCATGCCTTATAGCAACCTCTACTAGTTTTTCTTGCCTTTTTTCAACTTTTAGCTCTTGTATTTCTTCTAAAAATGCAATCACATCATGATATTTTGGATGGATTAAAATAGATTTTGCTTCTGATTTCTCTGTGTCTGTTATGTTTTCAGTTGTTTGCTGGCTAGATTCAGAGTCTTTCCTTTGTTCTATGTCTTTAACAAATAAAGATGTTTTATGACCAGCTAACTTCTTTATGAGATACGGACGTAGTTTACTTAAGATTACTAGCTTAATTTTAGCATCGTAGGCACTAGCATCCTCTCTATTCACTGTCTGGTAGTTTATCTTTGTGACCGCCTCTAGAACCGTTAATGGTAGCGTTAGTTTTGCTTCACTCATTTGCCAACCTGCCAGCAGATGCGCTGTATGAATATAATGCTCAAATGTCGTATCAGGTATTAGATGCCCAGCAAAACTGGCCAGGCCAAACCATACTCCTTGATTTTGGTTATATGCCAGAACCCCTTTGGAGATGGCCGTGCAATGCGTAGCATCGTAATCTGTTAATAACAGTGCCAATGGTGACTGATTGAGCACAACCGCTAAATGGCTAATTGCCGTGTGCCGCAGACTATGAAAAGTAAAATCATGATCACCAAGCAATCGATCCCACATGACCTTCATCAAATTACTAAAAAACATATGAGGCAATGGCTGATCGCCTGATCCTTGCGAAAACAAGTAGCGTTGTTTTAGTCTGGTTTGATAGTGATATAAGCTGAGGAAATCCTCTAATTCATCTAGTTTGAGTAGACAGTCTAGCGGTATCACTCGCTTGGCACTGCTGCTTTTTAGTCGTCGATAACGATTGGGTCTCAGTAATATTTGAGGAAATTCAACTTTTTTATCGAGGCTGTCAGTATAGATATCGGTCACATCAGAGACTTTTATACCAATTAATTCGTTTATACGCATACCTGTACGATATGCCAAGCTCAAGACAACTAAGCACAGTCGTTTCTGATCAGACTTCAAAGCTGATGATTTGAGATAATCTGTCATAGCATAATAAATACGCGGTGATACTATGCTTGCTTTAATCACTTGACGATTATTACCCCATGGGAAATAAACATAGGGAGCATCAAAGTGCGTACGCTGATGATCATGAAAAGCTTTCAGACGACCGTAGGTAAATTTTTGCGTATCTTTAAGTTTATCTAGATATGAAATCTTACTACCTTTTGTAGGCTGATCTTTTATAGCACCATCGCAATTCTGCTCAGAGCCGGCTTCCGCATGATCTGGCCACTTATTATCTAAAACAGCTTCATCCTCATCCGATTCTGACCTTTTATTTAAAACTAAAGCTCTACGACCATCTTTAATTTTACTTTGGATAATTTGCTCATACACCTCTTCAAAGTCTTCACCTTCCCATTCATCTAACTCTTCATCCATGGTTAGCATGAGCCAATCACGACCGATACAACCGCAGTATTTACTGATGGTATTAAGCCGAATGCTATGATCACCAAGTAAAGACAGCGCCCAGCTCAGTAGACGCTGAACATTGGGCTGGCTAGCATCTGCCTTTAACATTGTAATAGTGGAAATAGCGGTGTTTCTAGTCAATTTGAGCGTATCTTGTAGCTCTTTGATCAGATTTTTACTAAAACTAGGGTAGTTTATGGTACTACTTTGGCTATTCGACTTTATCGATGATTGATAGCTGGCATCAAACAGCTCAGACCACTCGAGTGGCTCAGGACTTGGTTTAATTACTTCTTTGTTATAATTAATGAGCTTATCCGTAGGCAAGCCCGTCGTCTTTATATCGCCTTGCTTCACCACGGCAAGCGCACCATCAATCAGACTACCCTCTAGCTGTCGCCAGTGGTAGTTGGCATGTTTGATGAGCAGTGAGTGCTGCGGGCGATCAATATCTTTATTGGTGAGTTTAAGCATTTTTGAGATATCGTTGATTATGGTACTAAACGGCTTTATCTTGGCAGTGTTTAACTCTTTATCCTTTAGAGCATATAAAAAACACAGGCTCATATCATCGGGAACATAATCAACAAAACGGTGTAAGCTTTCGCTGTCATCTAGCGTAGTTCCATAATTATCATCACGCACTCTAAGCGGTATTATAGCCAAATATTCTACTCTGCTTTTTTCATCAGTCGCTGGCATGTTAATTTTATACATACAGCGCTCACCAAACAGCCAATCATAGAACGCTCTTAGCACCTCAATGTCGTTAATACCGCCATACACGATGCAGCAATACAGGAACCCCTCAACCAAGTCACTCACTGAAAAACGCCGCTTTCGTTGCCAAACCTCTATCATTGTCGCGCTACTGTCTGCTACAGCGCGTCCATTCACAAACCAGTCATAGTTAATGGTCAAGCGTTCACGAGTCGCCAGTATCGGTACCACAGGCTCATTAAGGTATATCTGGTGAGCTTTATTATAATCACGAACAAACTCTAAGAACCCGCGCCGCGCCAATTGGAAGTTTTGAGCGGTGTCGAACGTCCCTTCTAGTAACTGGTTAATCGCTTCATAATGATGCTGCAGCTCACAAGGCAGTTGCATAGAATTTTGGTTGATATATTCTTCGATTAATTTTTTAGCATCACGCTTGATACTCTTTTTAGCCTCTTCTCTATTAAGCTGTCGCAGTTTATGAGCGCTAACATTATCCATATAGACGAACCTCAATTTGTTTTAAGTGAAGATCTGTAGCAATCGCATCTAAATGAGGACTGAGCTGGTGCAGCTGATTGATAGAGCTTGATGACATCGGGTGCATAAATTCCTGATCAGCATGTTCGTGACCGTAAAGCGCGCAAATCAGATGGTCAGGGACGCGCCCCATAAGCATAGATCTCAGCTGATGACGCAGCCAGTTATCCTGATGGCTAAAAAAGTCTTGCAACTGATAACGAACTCGGCTTGGCGTAATACTGGCAAAGCCTTTTGGATTTTTTTGGTAAATTTGAATGAGGGGTTGTTCTGATTGCAAGATGTCATTGATAGGATAAGGCGCCGCTGGACATAATGAATTATAGATGGCAGCAAATTGCTTAATATAAATAATGTAGTTTTGAATAGCCGTTATCAAAAACTTGCTAAGAGGAATGAGCCTGCCATCAGACTGCGCATGACGCTCTTCTTTGTCAGATACCCATAGCATGCACCGCTGAAAGTCAAACTGATGTAGCAAGCCTGGTGCGTGCTTGACCGGGCGAATTCCGGTTTGAATCATGACAATATGCCACAACCAAATACTATAGCTATTAAACTGCGCAATATAGCGATCCATGTGGGACTTTAGCTTGCCATTAAAGCTCTCGGTACTGACAGCCAGTTGACTAAAGAACTGCTGACACATTATGGTCTTTAGTGTCATATCACTACCAATGTGGCTTTTATGCCCGTTCATCGGTACGCTACACTCATCTATTAAAAGTGCTTTTTGCTCATCATTGCAGTATTCAGTTATCAGCTCCACCGCTTTTATATAAGTTTGCTCTAGCTCTACCGTTTTAGTGCTAGTGTAATACAGCGCAGAACTATGCCTTACATCAACGCCTGTAATCAGGTCGGCATGTAAGGGCTTATTAAGTTCGTTTTTGATAAGGATAAATAGCCCTGCTTCAATATACTGGGGACTCAGTACTGGCAGGTTCAATATATCTTTAGCGTAAGAGATAGCGGCTTTAACAGTATCGGATGAAACGGTAATTTTATCCTCAAGCATAATCTGTAAAGCTTCAGGAAGTGCGCGATAAAAGGTACCGCCATAGCTTTGTCTATGGGCAAGCAGATGACTTCGAGTATTAGTGGTCACATCAATCGTGATGGCGATACTACTGACTTTACGGACACGGTCATAGACGAAATACTGCCGTTGACTGTGACTGCATTGCCAATCAGCAATGATGCTATCAATACTAAGACCGCTTAACAGTGATAGTATTAAAACGGCATACCCAGTGCCACTCTCTTTATCAACACTCATAAAGCGCTGCCAAAGCGTAGCAAATAGCATCTGGTATCCAGTAATGCTTAGCTGACGATGATTGGTTGGGAAATGAAATTGATTACGGCGGGCGTGTTGATGGTTGTTTTTTAATCGCCACTGCTGCAGCTCAGAGGATTTAGCAATTTGTGTGGCTGGCTTAAAGTTATTGTCTAGCAAGGGTACTTCATCGTCATCGGCAATATTTTCAGCAATTGCCACGTTACTGTGCTTTTTTGATTGTTTCGTACCAAACACTATTCTTTGTAGCGGCTCACCATCGATATGCGCAACTGTCTTGGTGACTGTTTGAGCCGACTTTGTACGTTTAGTGTCCTTAGTATAGGTTTTGCCAACAAAGGTTTTATTATCGATTGCTACCTCATAAGCCAGCCTGATTTGACCAATTTTACTACCAAGATATTGATTTGCTGTTTTACCTTCTGCTACTCCCTGTTTGACGCTTGCTTCATATTGTCTGATAGCAGATAAGCATGAGGATAGGCCATTGCAATGAGCGTGAATGCTGATTAACTGGTCGAGAATGCCACGTTGTGGATCATTAGGTCTTAGCGCCATACGAACACGCACACCAAGCTTATCTATTTTGGCAAAGTGCTTGTCATGACGTGCTGTGATCATAAATAACACTTTTAAGTAGCCGCTCATAAACCGCCAAGCATTATTATTGATATCAACTTCGCCATATGCCTGATAAAAGACAATCAGTAGATAGCTGACCGCCCACTCTCCAGTTTTACCTTCCCGAATAATTTGTGTCATTACCTCAGTGCAGTCTATCCCAGTAAAGTCTGCAGAATTAGATTCTGGTGTTGATTGTAATGAATCAATATTATCATCTGGCACCAGACTGATTACATCAATCACGAGCTGACGCATTTGTATGTAATGTGGTGAACTTATTGG
The DNA here is from genome assembly GCF_016613355.1 of Psychrobacter sp. M9-54-1. NCBI lineage: Bacteria > Pseudomonadati > Pseudomonadota > Gammaproteobacteria > Moraxellales > Moraxellaceae > Psychrobacter > Psychrobacter sp. M9-54-1. Next base: position 303,692 of record NZ_JADGFW010000006.1, read on the forward strand.
GATAAGCTTATCCAACACTCGCCTGTCGATTACTTCATTAAATAATTTAGTGTGATCCATAAGATGTATCCATCCAACTCAGGTTTTTGGGCAACCCCAGCATCGCCTCATCATTGGCTACCTTACACTGCTGATACTCATAAGCACTTTGGCTGATACCAGCAAACCTACAATAACTGTCTACCGTCAGGCGATCAATATTCATGAGTTCGCAAATAATGCTTTTTGGTGCACTATTACTGATTGCCTTAAAAAACTCAGGATGATGAGTACCTCTTGCGAAAGCCAGTTCTACCACCTCACTCCAAGCCAAGCGCTTAATATCTTTGACGCTTTCAGCGGCAACTAAGCAAGGCTGACGTAAACTAGTCTCTTCTATTAGAATTTCATCAAACCTTCTAAACTCATTAAAAAAATAATAAGTCGAATCTTTACCAACTACCAATCGTAGCGGTGGGCGATAATAATCATCCAAGCCACCTATATTTATACCTCTCATTCTTGGCCTAAATTGATGCCATATCAACAATGCCTTTTGCGCATCTTGATGAATAACCAGATTATATTTACTGAAAGTTATAAACTTCTGAGTAGGCTTTAACTGAATATTATTCATTTTAATATTATTAATAGTGAAATATATTCATCATAATATGTTATAACTTATTGTTTGTAAAGCCTTTAATATTGCTGTTATATTTTTATCTTTGGATAACTCAAATACTGATTCATAACCATTTCTTAGACAAAAAAATACTCCCTAACCCATGATAAATAAAGGCTAAAGAGTATTTTAAAATTTCAATTTTAGTTGGGTGAGAAGGTTAACGTTTTATATCAGTAGACCTTCCTATCAAGCTTAGTTCTCTTCATTCTCATCGGGAACATACTTTAAAACATCCCCTGGGGTGACTTTTAATACTTGGCACAACTTACTCAGGGTATCGAATTCTATGCGAGTTGTCTCATCGTTATAAATTCTATGAAGCGTTGACTTGCTGATGTCCGTCATCCTTACTAAATCTGCAACTCGCAATCTTCTTTCCGCTAAAAGCACTGGTAGATTACATGAAATCACAATAAAATCCTTATTGGTAAGTAAAAAATACTTGCCAGTGACTACTTTTCTGTTAAAATAATACTCGTTGGCAATAACTAAGTCTCCGTCAAAAACTATTTTGTGCTGACTAACGCTTTATTATGTCACAGACTCATCTTGCTGCTCAATAGCTGGCTACCTATGATGGGTGCAACTTGTTCGATAGATATGTTCACTATAAAAATGTGACATTAATCATAGTTATTCTGCCATTAAAAAGGAGTATATTGTGGGCATCAAGTTTGAATGGAGCATGACACAAAATGCTTGGGATAAACGGGTCTGTGAAGATTATTGGGCCTATGATCATAAAACTAGCTATGTAGATTATGTCCATATGCTTTGTCAAAAATATGATATTAGCTCGCAAACATTGTTTGAAACTATAGGCCAATGCTATGCTTGCTTAGATGATGTTTGCTGTGAATATTGTGGGAGCGCCTGTCCTATTGAGGTACCTGCTGATATCGCCTGTATGCGGGCAAAAGAGAGTTGGTTTTGTGCAGTATGTGAGCATGCTATGTGGAGAAGTGACTTCATTAGCAAATAAATAATCAAATCTACTTTTTGCTAAAAAACTGATGTTTTTATCTGACCTAATCAATCCCTCTCACTCAAAACACTAACTCTGTTCGTATTCATAGCGATTTGGTTTTCTTTAACTTTATTCCAGATAGTTTGCGAGTAACTGATTAGGTCTCTATCGGTCAGATTTTCAGTATAGAACAGCTCATTTAACCTTGCGACTATTTTTGATAGCCAGTCCTCTTATTTATCCTTAGCATTGCCAGCTCCACAGCTACCATTATTCAGCGGAAAGAAACCATCCTCTTACAGCTTTAAACCCTGTTGACGTAGCTTAGAAAAGCAGTAGTGACTCATATAATATTACTGAAATAAACCTCATCATCGAGCCTCTCACATAGTATAGTCTCTATATCCTCATTATCGTAATCGATAATCTGCGACATAAATTCATATTGACGGGTTTAATCATGGTGATCTTACACTAAGTCGCTTCGGTGCATTAGTAGCCCTTTTAGTATTTATCATTGTGTTTATTAGTCTTTAAACAGCTGGCTAGTGCTAAAGCTCACTGATGATTATGCTTTTAATAAAATTATTTTATGGATTAAATAGTAATTTCTTAGATGCTTATAGCCTTGTTAACGAGGATTTAAGATTATTAGCGTGATGAATAAATATCGATAATGATTAGATATAAGTAGTAGCAAAAAAAGATGCTAACACTATATACGGCATATTGTTAGCACCCTTTTTGGGTTCGAAAATTTACTCAGGTGAGTTTGTCAAAATTGGGGTTTGATAAAAAGCTTAACGTCAGCATCATCAATCCTGCTTACGTCAAAAGCTATGCTGCTAGTTTAGGAAGTCGCAACAAGACGGATAAGAAAGATAGTATGTTATTAGCCCGCTACACCTATAGTGCTAAGCCTAAATTGTGGACACCGCCGCCAGCAGAGGCGCGTCACCTCAAGTCTTTACTGTCGCGCTTAGACGCGCTACAAGAAGACTTACAACGTGAGCTGAATCGATTGGAAAAAACGGAGGCCACAGACACCGCTCCTATCGTTAAAGCGTCTATTGAGCAGATGATAGTCTCTTTGCAAGCCGCCATTGTTAAGCTCAATGGTGATATTGATGACCATATCGATGGTCATCCCAATTTAAAGCAAGACCAATATCTGCTACAAACTATTAAAGGCGTCGGCCCTGTTGTCTCAAAGCAGATGATGTCGCTGATGCATAATAAGCAGTTTAGTCAAGCGTCGCAAATGGCAGCCTTTTTAGGCCTAGTTCCCAAGCATAGTGAATCAGGGCTATTTAAGGGCAAGTCTCGCTTAGCAAAGAATGGCTCAAGTGCCGTAAGAGCTAAATTGTATATGCCGGCGCTAGTCGCCATTAAGCATAATTCCGACATTAAGGCGCAGTATGAGCGACTGCTTGCTAACGGTAAGTGCAAAATGCAGGCTGTCTGTGCGGCGATGCGTAAGCTTGTGCATATTTGTTTCGGCGTGGTTAAACATCAGCAACCTTACCAAGCAAGAGTTGAGCTAATTAGCACTTGATTTAGCTTTTTTAAGATGGTATCTCTTATCTACTGTCCTATTTCATTATGCCACTACAATTACATTAATCACGAGCTGACGCATTTGTATGTGGTGTGGTGAATCTATTGGGATAAGCTTATCCAAAGCTCGTTTGTCGATCACATCATTAAGTAACTTAGTGTGACCCATAAGATGTGTCCATCCAATTCAGGTTTTTGGGCAGCCCCAGCATCGCCTCATCATTGGCTACCTTACACTGCTGATACTCATAAGCACTTTGGTTGATACCAGCGAACTGACAATAACTGGCGACCGTTAAGCGGTTCACGCCCATTAGCTCACATATAAGCTGCTTTGGCGAATTCTGATATATCGCTTTAAACAGCATGGGATGATCCACACCATTAAATCTAGATAAACTAAGCACCTCACACCATGCTAGCCGTTTAATGTCATGACTGCTCTCAGGTGCAATTAAGCATGGCTGTCGATATCTAGTCTCGAGCTTCATTACCTCATCAATACGCGCAAAGGTATTAAAAAACTGATAGCTATCTTCTACAGCACACAATCGTAGTGGTTGACGATAATAGTCATCTAAACTTGCCAGCTGTGGTCGCAGTAGAGGTAATCGATGCTGCTGCCAAACCATAAAGGCAGATTTTGCATCAGGATGAACCCGTAGATTTTGTGAGGTAAGCACTACCAATTTTTGGGTCGCTTTAAGGCTTTTATTTTTCATTATAGAACGCCATAACAATTATCAAGTGGCTGATTTTATTAAATAATTAGTTGTTGAGGCAATAGGCAACAAGAATAAAAAGCCCTAAATATATGAGTATTAAAGTCACTTATTTAGAGCTTAAAACGTACTCACTCTAACTTAATCAGAGTGCAAAACTTAAATTCTACTCATAAAGAACAAGTATCCTGACGACATAGCTCTTACTTCTTAGGTAGCAATACCATGGTTATTAAGGGTCTAGTATTATCAACGATAAGCATTGCAAATATTAGAGTAATGAGCTGCCTTGCGTATAAAAGACCCGCTAAGCTTTTGCTGGCATGTCTTAGCAAGTTCTTACTGCTTTTAGGAGTACTCAGGTGGCTTGATTGATATCGGGGTTTGAACGCTAACGCTCACCTAGTCCTTCAGAGAAAGTCTTAGTAATGGGCTTAGTTAAGTATGATAGTACCGAGCGCTGCTGTGCCTTAATATCGACGGAAGCTGTCATCCCAGGCTTAATGACAATCTCATCACTGCGCCCAGAAAATTCAGCACCAGTAATTTTTATCTGTACACGATAATAGGGCTCTTCCCCTTTCGGAGTTTGCTCCATTAATGTGTCTGGACTAATATAGATCACAGTACCATTCATAGCACCAAAGATAGAATAATCATAAGCATCAAGCTTTACAGTGGCATCCTGCTGCTCTTTGACATAAGCAATGTCTACGGGCTTTATTTTAGCCTCGACGATCAAATCACTACTGGTTGGCAATATTTTCATGATGATTTCGCCAGGCTTAACCACGCCGCCGATAGTAGTCACTAGGATATTGTTTACTTTACCGTCTGTTGGCGCAAATAGATTTTTTTCTTCTAATACTTGTGAGTGATCGCGTAATTGTTCAAGTTCAGTATCTAAATCTTCTTGCGCTTTGGTCATCTCTGACTGTGCTTCTTCAAAATACTTATTACGCTTGTTAGTAATTTGAGCTTGAATTTCAGCAACTTGCCGACGCAACTTGATGATATCAGCCTGACTCACATCACCATACGATAATAACGGCTCATTCATACTCAGCTCTTGCTGGGCTAATACCATCATCTTTTGTAGTGAGCTGACATCTTGGTCAATTGCTTGCTTACGACGATTATAGAGTTGGGTTTGATTTTCTATATATTCACTATAGTTTTTGATGCCTTCTGGAAACACCAATGGTCGCTCAAATATCTCCGCCTCTAGGCGTGCAATCTTAGCTTTGAGTGCTGCTATTTTGGAGCCTGAGTTGGCGACCGCTGCTTGCGCACGTTCTTCCTCTAAAGTAACTATTAACTGTCCTTTAGTGACATCCTCGCCTTCTTTGACCAATATCTCGGTCAAGACGCCACCCTCTACGGCTTGTATATCTTGTGTACGAGCGCTAGCAATGATAGTTCCCGTCGCTCGCGTGACTTGATCAATTTGGGCAAAATAAGCCCAGACAACGAGTGCAATTATTCCGACCAATGAGCCCCAAATGATAATGCGCGTGCGCCCCACTTTAGGATCATGAAACTTATGTTTATAATTATCCATTATCCTGCCCTGAATTATCACGTTTATCGTCGTTTTTTGGTGAGATACTCGAAGTCTTATTACTAATTACTGTCACTCTAGGCGAGCTTACTTTAATTGATGGTTTGCTAGCTTTTTTCTGATCATCATTGCCTTTTAATTGCTCAAGAACTTGTGCCTTCGGACCATCCATTACGATTTTTTGATTGTCCATAATAATGATGCGATCGACCAGTTGTAGGAGTGGCATTTTATGAGTGGACACAATAAGCGTTTGCCCTTGTCCAAACTCTTTTTTGAGTACGTCAATACATTGTAGTTCTTGCCGATTATCCATAGAAGCGGTCGGCTCATCCATCAATAATATGGAAGGTTTTGTCAGCAGCAACCGAGTAAATGCTACCAGTTGTTTTTGACCCCCTGATAATCCTTTACCTCCCTCACTAATTGGCAAATCCAAACCACTAGAATGACTGGCTACCAATTTAATCAGTCCCGTCTTAACGAGGGCGTCGCGCATTACATCATCACTGGGCGCTGGTAGACCAATCAATAAGTTTTCTCGCAGTGTGCCTTCGAACAAACGATGGTCTTGTTGCAGATAGCCGACTTGCTCACTCATAGATTCACGACTAATCTGCTGAATATCTAATCCATCTAATAATATCCGGCCTTGGGTAGGAGCATACAGCCCTGACAGTACTTTTAATAAAGTCGATTTACCTGAGCCAATAGGGCCCAATACTGCAATACGCTCACCTGCTGTTATATTCAGACTACTAATTGCCAATGCGGGTTGATCATTATTTTGGTAATTAAAAATAACTTTGTCTACATTAAAATTACCAGCGATTTTGCTAGGCGACAAGGGATGACTGACACCATGATTGTCTTGTTCTAATGAGAATAGTTTTTCGATATTTAGCTTGGCAGCTTTGGCATGTGAATGTTGTACTAACAGGTTAGGAATACCCATTATTGGCGCTAAGATACGACCACCTAGGATTGAGCATGCAATAAGTCCACCCATTGTCATATCACCTGACATCACTACAAACGAGCCAATAATTACGATGCCGACATAGCTGGTCTGCTGAATCATTTGCGACAGATAGCTCAAATTGTCATTGGCATGTTTCATATCAAGATCATTCTTAGTGGTGATGCTCATCACATCGAGCCAACGTGATAAGAACTTCCAATTCCCTGATCCTGCTTTGATAGTCTCAACACCTTCCACAGTCTCCACAAGGATACCTGTTTTGCGATAAGACGCTGCTGCTCCAATTGCCGCAATACTGTCGATTTTTCTACGTGCGCCGAACCCAAGTATGATGGCTATAACGGCGGCCACAATAGGTACCAAAGCCACTAAAGGATTACCAATGATGACAATCAGGGTTACAAATATAATAGCCATTGGAATGTCAACAAGACCGAATAGCGTACTTGCAGTATAAAAACTGCGAACTTGCTCATAACCACGTAGCTGCGCTGCCATCGAACCGACTGATCCTGGCATTTGATCAATGCGCACGTTTAGCAGACGCTGGAAAACTTCACGCGATAAATATTGATCAAGATTGACCACTACTTTATCCATAATCTTGGAGCGGGCGAACTTCATAAAAGTTTCAAATAAAATGACCAGTCCCACACCACTTGCCAGAATAATCAGCGTGTATTCGCTACGCGTTGGGATGACACGGTCATAAACTTGCATTGAGAATAGTGACACAGCAAGTGCTAACATATTAATCAAAAATGAGGCGACTACGGCCTCAACGACGATACCTCGATAGTTCCTTAAGTCCTTTTTGAGCAGTTGATCGAACGAGAACTGTCTACGCTTGCTTGGCTCATCCCCTAAGCGCACGCTCAATAGGTGTAAAAACGCGTCACTACGGTGAGCACTCGTCTGTCCTAGTTGACTGAACTGCCATAATCCTTGCGGATTTTGTTGATTGATCACACCCCAACCCTGCGTAGGATGCAAAGCTAATAAGGGTAAAAATGCAGCATCTGGTGCCGGTAACACTTCTGGTAGTTGCTCAATCCCTAATTGATTAAGCACACCAATAATACTAGGCAGTGCTAGTAAATCCTGCTGCTGATAAATCACGCCATTGAGCCGCACATTATCAATAGGATACCCTTGCTCAGTTAGCAGGGTGTGAAGCGCCGCTGCTAGTTGGACCGCTTGCTCATTGGGTAGTTCATCTGATTCCGACATCATCAACGGTTGTAAATTAGAACTCACTACCAACTCACCGTCAGATGTGCGGATATTTAGATCTGGAACAGGTGTACTCATGATGGACATATCCTACTGATTAGCCATATTGTAATAATCACACAACGTGAATAAGAATATAACTTTATATTTACAATGATGTATTCATATTTACTTGACTGTATATTTAAGGTTCGTCTGATAATAATAAGTCATTATCATAGCTAGTCCCAGTAACGTCATAGCTAGTATCAGTAATGTCATAGCTAACACCCTCATTAATAGGATATGTATTCATGTCGTTATCTTGACTAACTACCGTTTGTGGTCTAGCATCACTTTGGTTATTCAACCAGTTTTTGACGGGATCTAGCGGACGAAAGAGTTGAGTTGGCTGACGACTTTTATCGAACTGTTGCCACGACATCATGCCAAAATCAACTTGCAGCTTATAGTAGGCTGCAATAACGGCGGTTCGACTCTCGACCAGCTGTATCTCATATTGTGAATGCTCACGTACGGCATTAAGTACTTCAAGCCAAGATTTACGCCCAGCAATGAACTGACGGCGATAGGAGCTGACGACAATCTGAGCTCCTGCAACTGCGGCAATCAATGAACGCTCTTGGTCTTGAGCGCTAGCAAATTGCTGATACTGCGTTTGTATGGTTTCAAGTACCAGACGTCTTGAGGCTTCTTTTGATTGTACTAAGCTATTAACGCGTGACTCTGATGCCTTTGCTAACGCTAAATTAGAAAGCCCTGCACCTGGGTCGTAGCTAAGCCCTACTGAGAAACCACTACCATTGTCATTGTTATTATCGTTATTCTTGTCATCATAATAATAGTCATATTCGTATTGCGCGTACAAAGTTGGATAGCGCGATGACTGTATCGATTTAACCTCTTGTTTGGCGGCTTCAACACGATAATGCTCTTTTACCACTGTAGGGTTATAAAAGCTGGCTTGGTCAAATGCCATTTTCTCAAAGGCTTTTGAGTAGCCTTTAGCACGATTGACGATTTCGCTCAAGTTGGGTGCTGGTAACTCAGCCGCTGTTATCCGACGTCCAGCAATCTGTTCTAGGCGAGCAATAGCAATACGCTGCTGTTCAACAGCCCCTTGATAAGCGTTTTGCTCCTGCAAAATGCGGTTGGTGACTAGGTCTAATTCGATACGAGCGGATACGCCTTGATTCACACGGCGCTGCATCATCGATTCAAACTCTGCTAGCAGTTGCAAATTATCGTAATAGACACTTTGTTTAGACACAGCGGTAATATAGCTTTGCCACGCTTCAATGGTGGTTTTGGCCACTTGATTTTGTTGCTCATAGACATATTCTGTCGCTGCTTTGTCATCAAATATGGCTTGATTCACATTTGCCGTCAACTTACCGCCAGTCCACAGCGACTGCCTAATCTGTAGCTGTGATACCATACCATCCTCTGGATCATAGCCTGTAGACAGTGTAGGAGCCGGTAGCATATTAAGCTTAGCAGCTCGAATGCTTTCAGTAGTAGCCTGTTGTTCTGCTCGCGCTGAACCAACCAAAGGATGGCTTTGAATCGCTTGGTTAATAAGCGTATTCATATAAGTGTCCGCATTGGCAAATGCTGTACCTGATGATGCTATGAATAGCATACTCCAAGCTATGCTATGCCACGCTCGCTTCGTAGCGAACAATTTATTCAGTGACCTTTTTATGGGTAAATTGTACTGGTAAACATTCATTCAGTTCGGCTCAGTTATGCTTTAAACAAAGGGAAAATACAAATATAGTCAGTTCAAAATAAAATTGTTATAGCTTGGACAAATATCATAAAACAATTTGGATAAGTCATTTTCCATCCAGCCTTGGCGTAGAAACTTCACCTGAGCCCATTTTTTCTCCCACTCGAGCACAGCTCTCGTCTTGCGCTCGGGCAAAGCAATGCTTTGCTTTATCCTCGCTCAGGATTCAGATCAGGGCTGTACGGCGGCAACCAAAGAATACGATGCCCGTGCCTGTTTAGTAGCTTTTGAATGCGTTTGCTCTTATGAAATCTGGCGTTATCCATCACAATCACGCATTTTGTTTTAAGACTTGGGATTAGTTTGTGTTTGCACCAGTGATAGAAGACGATGCTGTTGATGTTTGTCTCAAAGTAATCTAGCGCAAACAGCATCTTGTTATACAGAGCACCAATAACGTTGGTTCGCTTTTTACCTTGCCAGTTGTAGCTATCGATACAAGGCTTACCAATCGGTGCATAACCATGAGAGCGAATGGTTTCAGCCTCAAAGCCGCGCGCGTATATATATACAATGGGGTAGCCTTGCTGCTTAAAGTGCTCAAGCTTTCCCTGATACACCGCTCTTTTTATTGGGCAAGCTTTTGGATGTTCTAATGTCTTTTTTTGACTGATGCCTAGGCGCTTTAGGGTATGATGATTGCCTGTTTTACTACAGTTTAGACGACGTGCTCGCTCGTACTGATAATCATCAGGATGTTCTTTAACATCATTAAGTAGCACATCATCTGGTATTTTATAGGGTTTGGTTTGCCTGGTTGTTTTACTATGAACACGTCTCTTCCAGTTTTGTATGGTGGTTGGGCTGAGGTTATAGAATTTAGCTGCCTCGGCAAAGGTCATACCCTCGTCTAAGCTTTTTAGTACTTGTTTGCGGAAATCTAGTGAGTAAGTCATGGTCTTTATAATAACAATTGAATTTGATAATTAGTTTATAACACTTTTAGGTGAATTTGACTATATCACCATAACAACCGTCTGTTTTTTACGTGGGTTTGAAATAATAAGTATGGGTTTTTCTGATATACGATAAGAATAGCTTGTATTAAAGTCTTAATAATCGGGTAAATATCTAATGTAAGGTTTATATTGAACAACTAATACGATAAGATAAACTCAAGCAACAAAACTATTTAATCTGATCTCCATCTTAGGGTATAAAAACTCATGATTAGTTTTAATAAAATTATCGCTTTGACTACTGTAACCTTCTAAGCTTTCTCGACAGCTAAAATTACTTTTTAAGGAGCTATAGTCGATACACTCTAAAAATGTCATAGCGCTACTGGGATGAATTTTGCGCAGCCTCTGGGAACGCAGCACGCAAGTAAAATTTATACCAGTAGCGCGTTTAAATCTATAACAGTTTTACATTCAGCTAACTATAACAATCATTAATTTTTTTAAAAAACCTCTTATGACTTTAATTGCACTGGGGTTACCACTTGGTGCGATTGCAACTCCATATAATAATGCAGCCACTGAACTTGCTATGGCACAACTAGAGATAGAAAGAGCATCATCTCAAACACCGCCTGTATCTGAAAAGCTGGAAGTACTTCGTCAAGCCAAAAACTATGCGAAATCCACAGCCTGTATTACTACTTTCGAACGTGACAGCGAAGATAACCGTACTGATGTAACTGACGTTCATTTAGTTGAGTCACAATCTTCATTTAACAGTAACAGTGTTTTTGGCACTAGATACCTTGTTTATTGGCGTGGAGATAATGCTTGTGCTGGTGGTAGTGGTACATACATGGGCTTCATAACTTCTTTTGAAAGAGATAGAGAAAAAGGTAAGTTTGTTGCTCGTGAGCGCGATATTGTAGACACTATAGATTCTGGTAATAATAACTATGATATAAACTCACGTTTCATGGAAGCTGTTTCTTACAATGATGGCATTCTGTCTGTTATATCATCTGACTACGGTAATGACGGTAGTAATTCTCCACGCTACAAGTATCTTTATACCGTTGTATATAAGGACTTTGGTTGGCAGCTTGTTGGCAGAGAAATGATCGCTGATCTTTATGAAGAATATCGTTAACTTTCTATACCAGATAGCTATTTAATAATCTAAGTAATCTCTGATTAGACGCTTGCAAAACTGTGAAGCGTCTTTTTTAAGATGGTTAATCACCTCAAACTCCCATCCTGACTGCGACTATCCAGCAGCGCTTACTAAATGAGGTGGTGTTCTAAAAAGTACGCTGGCATCAGGCACAGCCATAATCGACATAAAAGAACACCACCAAAAAATCTTCTGCACCATCAATCCGACTAATGCTATTAACCACAACAAGGGTAAAAACTAAAGTTATAATGGAATAACTGGTCGAGTAGATATATCAATCGTTTTGCTCGTACATAGAGTATTGCGAATAAAATCAAGCAATATAGACTCTTTACTCTCTGATGAACCTTTAGCAAAGTTGACAAAATTATGGTACACAAGGTAGTTATTCAAATACTTGGTAGCCACACCCTTAAAACGGTGGGTTATAAGGTCCTTAAGTCTACGGTGATAGCTATTGACAGTCTGAATGTTAAACAAGCCATTGCTACGTTTCTTAGTGGTAATACGGATATGATTTAACTCCATATCCAGTGATAGTTTTTGATAAGGACATAATGAGTCGGTAACAAATACTGAGTTTTTAGATATATTACCATTCAATACTTTTTGCAAATTCTTTAGTGATGGTTTGCCTAGGTTTGATATTTTAGCAACGGATAGACCGTCTAAATTGACCGCACAAGGAATACAAACCTTTTCTGTTGATAAGCCACGCTTACTCGCCTTAGTTCCTCTCTTGTAGGCTGTACGTGGCAACTTAAAAGACTTATGATTGCCTTTGTATGATACGGCTGTAAAAGTTTCATCAGCTTGCACAACACCATCAAGTTCAACATCAGTCATCATGCTTTGTAGCGCATCGAGTATCTTGTGTCTCCATGCAAATGCAGTGGCTAAGTTGATACCGCATATTTTGGCACATTTGCGTAAGGGGTACTTCTCAATCATACAGTGGATATACTTTTCCCAAACCTCAATGCCTTTTTGCGAGTTGTATAATATAGTGCCTGTTTGCTCAACAAATGATTTTTTACAGTCACGGCACAAGTAGCGTTGGTTGTTGCATTTAGTGCCATTTTTGACGAAATTGGTAGAGTCGCAATGAGGGCATTTTGATACCTCTTTAGGTGCAATAACTTTTTCAAGAGAATTTTGACCTGAAATATCACCAAGAAAGAGCTGTTTTTCTTTCTCAGAGAGGTTGTTGAATAACTGTTTGAGGATATCGATATTTTTTGTAGTGGTTGACATGGTTAAGCCCTTACAGATTAAAGCTTGTAGAGTTATTTTACCATTTACTAAGAAACCCTATCAACACATTATTAAAACACAGCCTAATTATTTAATATAAACTGCCTATTAAATCCCTATTTTTGACGTATGGATCATAACCTTATGACTCAACTCTTACCACCCTCTAATCGCCTAAAAAAATCAAAAGACCGATCATCAATAGCTATTATACTGGCAGTGTCAATTCATGTTTTGGTTGCAGTGGTCATCTATTTTACGGTCTTTAATGATAAAAAATCATCAACAGAAGAACCACTACTTAATAACACTGGCTTAATATCAGCTTCTGTTATAGAAGAGAACGAGCTAACACCATTAGATAGTGAAAAAGACATGGCTACCCAATCCAGTGACCTGCAAAAGGATGGGACGAATACTGCTGACATTAATATGACCGCCAATACTGAAAAAAACTTAGCAGATAAGAATGTGGTCACCACTCAAAAGACAAAGTCCATTGTTCAAAACGAAGGACAAAAAGATAGCAGTGCCTCAATTGAGCAAGCATCAAGACTTAATGCTAACAACAATCTAAAACCCAATACCGATTTAGTCCTCGATACTCAACAAGAGCCGCCTGAGTATACCCTTAAACAGACTAAAGAATATCAACAATTAGATGCTGACATCGATAAGGATGCTGATCAACTTTCTAAACTCATCGGCGAAGTTAAAAAATACAATCAAAGCCAGATACAACAGTATCAAACAGACACACCTTCCAATAAGAGTGCAACGGCAACGCCTTCAGTAAAATATGACTATCCTATAACTCCTATAACATCTCCGCCTTCCTCATCTGCAAATAAAAATCAGACGATACCTGAGTCATCAGAAAGTGATAGATAACCGCTATACTTAAACTATTGTCATAACTTATTAATCAAAAAGCCACAACAAGTTATGGCTTTTTGAATGACGATAGCTGTATTTGTTAGTTGGTATAAGATGCGCTATAGCAGCCGCATCTCATCCTTATTGAATACTACTAAATAACATTATCAATGATATCAGTTTGGATGTATAACTGCGCTATACTACCGGCGTCTTGGTACAGATCATAACCTGCTTGATCAGAAGTACCAGACTTAGTCATACCAGATACATTGACGGTATCAACGCTATCACCTTTGATAAATAACTGATTATTACCATCAGTCATACTAATAACATCACTCAAGTTTAGATTTAGTGTTTGAGCAGTATTATTCGTCAAATCAAGAGTTTCAAAGTTAGTAACGTTATTCATATCATTGCTAGCAATAATACTCGTGTCGGTAATCACTAAGGTGTCATTCTCTTGACTACCGTCTAAGTTTGTGCCGCCATCAATAGAAACATCATTTTTATCAAATACTATAGTATCGCTACCCTCGCCGCCTAGCAAAGTATCTGCACCGCTCAGACCAACTAAAGTATCATTTCCTGCACCGCCGTTCAATGTTTCCGCTTGGTTTGTACCTAATAAGTAATCATTATTATCAGTGCCACGTGGAGCAAGATTATCTATTGAGTTAGGATTTTGAGGCGTTGCATACTCATTATAGTTCAGTGTCACTGTTGAGGTGGCCGTATCACCATCAGCATCTTTATATGTAAAGGAGAACACATCAATATCATCTTGACCAGGCGACACAATCTCTGAGATATTTTTAGCTGCACTGAATTTATAACTACCATTGGCATAACCAACAAACACACCATAGTCTGTTTTGAACTCATAGTTAGTCATATCACTATCTGTATCGATAATGGCTATTCCATTAGCACCAGTGGTCGATGTGCCTGACCAGACAATACCAGTGCCAGTCGGGTTAGTGTAATCAACAGCATCTGCACCCACCGCTACTTGTCCTGCAATCACAACGTTATCGGCTAATTCAGGCAATGGATTTAACGGCGTTAGCTTACCAATGATGTCATAAGTATTTTCCTTACCTTCTTCACTGTTTACCACAAAGGTACCTTCATCGTCCAATGCTGGATCGTAAGAACCATTAATTTTAGTTTGATAAGCTTTCAGGAACGTTTTGTTTCTATCAGAGTCAACAGCTGCATTTGGATCTTTATTTACAAGCTCCAAATCAAGCTTATATTGCTGACCAGCAATCGTTATAACTCGGGATGCATTCGGTATGATGATGAAGTCACTAGCCACAAAGGTAGCATCATATTCTGCTGAAGTTAAACCATAAAACTCAGCCGTATTACCATTGGGAGTTTCATTATGCTTAAGCAAATAATCAACTGAAATTGGCTCAGAATTGCCATTCACATCAATTGTAAAGTCGACGTTAAGACTCGTCTCAATCAACGTACCGCCATCTCCATAGATACTAAAGTTGATATGTGAAAAATTACCTAAATCAATATCAGTCTCGAACTTAACTCCTTGACCAGCACCTTGATAGTTGGTATTTTCATAAGTGGTATACCCTGCAGGAGGAGTCGTTCCTGCTGGTCTACCCCAATAAATACCCTCATCCAAAGAGTCTACATAAGTGTTACCATCACCTGCTTGGTACGTAGCATCTTGCTCAGCAGACAATATTCCAATTGTACCGCCATAGTTCCGTGATTCAACAGTGGTTCCTGTGCTACCAGCAGCGACATTATCTGCATCAGCAATCAAATAGCCTGCACGTGTTGGTCGAGTGAACAATGTCTCATCGAAACCTGTTTGTAAGCCATTGATAGTGATGGTCTCTTGCTGAACATCAATATTCCAAACCACAGGTTGAGGTAAAGGAGAGTCGTCTTCAACTATCACTAGTAACTCATCAGATTTAGCTAATGACTCAGTGGCAGTAGCATTTTCAAAGACTTCGATACCAAAACTAACAGGTAATACACCTTCAGTATTGTCACCTAGTATGTGGTCTACAGGCGCGCCTAATACCACATCATATCCAAACTGATAACCATCAGTTATGGCTTCTTTATTACCATTTAAACTTATAGTCAGAACATTCTGAACTTGAGGAGCACCAGCACTGTCTGTATAGGTATATTCACCAACAATATTACCTGTCGCCGAATCAATACGGAAATCTACTGGATTGCCTTGGCTAGTAATGTTCTGTACAGCAGTTGGTAGGACAAAGTTGACCACCGAATTTGACAAATCTGTATCAGTATCAGTTACTCTAATCCAATTATTATCAGTATCCGTTGCTGAATCAGTGGTATCTAAAGTTGAATCTGGATTGGTATCTGGATTACCTCCAGCCAAACCTTCTTCAGAAACACGGGCAGGCGACGATACTGAGATGTTAGTTGGTTGATCGTAATCGATGGTGACAGTCGCTTCATTCGAGGTCTTACCTGTAAGGTCATCAACGGTATAGCTGATTGGCGTTGGATCACCTGTGAAGCCTGTCTCTGGGGTAAAGGTGATGTCACCAGTGGTTGGATTAACTGTCCAAACGCCTTCGCCTGATACGTCAACCGATTTGCCATCAGCAGCAATGGTGCTACCTGCTGGTGACACAGTGATCATGACAGTGGTCGGATCTAGGTCGCCTTCAGCATCGGTGTCATTGCCAACCACAGCCACAGTCACAGGAGAACCTACTAAACCTGTTTCGAGGTCATCGACAGCAACTGGCGCGGTTGAACGGTCATCACCTACCGTAGGATCAGTAGGATCTA
>NZ_JADGFW010000058.1:0-1109 GCF_016613355.1 Psychrobacter sp. M9-54-1
TTTTTCAATCACTTTCGAAGTTGAGAGTGGGGTCTCTTTAAATAAGTCGAGATAATGGCTTCGTTATAGAAGCAACCTAGTCAAGCAATATAGTACTGTTGGAATAATCTAAGTATACAATCGTAAACTGAAAAAGACGTTTTTAACCGATAATCTGGTAAAAAGCGGCTTTAGTCGGTTTGCGATTGTTTTTTTTATGGGAATATGCTTAAATACCGCCTTCTTTTGAGTAGCTAAACTAATCAGTCCCGTTTTTTGGCGCACTTTTAAAGATATTTTGCAAAGCTTTCGCTTTTGAGTCTTTTATTAAAAGATTTTTGTGAGAAGATTTTTTATTAAAGGATTTTGCTAATAAAGAATAATGACTAAAAAATAATCCTATCTCTATCCCAAATTATTAAGGTACACCCTCATGGCTAAGTTATCTCTTGACGCATTAAACGACATCGACGGCTTTATCGCCGCTGCGCTAGTAGACAGCGAATCTGGTCTTGCAATGGCTACTCTTGGCTCTGGTATCGACCTTGAGCTAGCAGCGGCTGGCAACACCGAAGTACTACGCTCTAAGCGCAAAGTAGCAGCAGCGTTAGGCTTAAATGAGAACATCGAAGACATTCTTATCACTTTGAGCAAGCAGTATCATTTGCTACGTCCACTAGTACGTAATGACAATTTGTTTTTATACCTTGTACTTGACCGTCAAAAATCAAACCTTGCCATGGCGCGTCATATTTTAAAAGGTTTCGAGACTGAATTAGAATTCTCGTAAGCCTGTTGGTACAAAACAATGAGTTATCTAAAGCATCTACCTGATAAGTAGATGTTTTTTTTGTTTTCTAACCCCACTCTCAACTTATTTTTCTAAGGTATTGGTTTACTTAGTTTTTAACATTTCAGTTAAAACAATTAAAATTTTGGTGGTGTATCAGAAAGTATGCTGAGTTAATAAAGGAGAGTGACAGCCGAGGCAAGATGATATATTTGAGGTTATGAAGACACAAATACAGATCGATTGCCCCGACTGTCACAGTCCCAGTTTAAAGAAAAACGGCAAAAAAAGCTATGGCAAGCAGAACTATCAATGTAAGGACTGCAAACGCCAGTTTATT
>NZ_JADGFW010000059.1:0-6700 GCF_016613355.1 Psychrobacter sp. M9-54-1
CATGACATATCCTGTCTGGTTGCATAAAGCTAAGTGTATCTACTAAAAGTATGAGGCATAAAAAAAGTGGCTATCGTGAGCCACTTTCCTATGTGATTTTTAATAGAATATAAAGTATTTTTTTTAAATATTCTATGCAAAATTGTCACTGTGTTTTTTATGCTTTGGCTACTAAAATAACCTTATATATTGATAATAATTCTAAGCGTAAGACACTGATTAAATAGAATTATGCTATTTTGGGCATACCCTAGCGAGACCAGTAAAACAGACCATAATTTGAGCTAATAAGTTACCTAAAATGGACAATGTTAGCAGGACTATTAATTGTCTTAAATGGTTGCCTTTCAGCTAATAGTCCATGTTATGTCTAATAATGATAGATACTATGCCACTGCTGGCTTTTCTAGTTGTTTTAGTCCAATCGTTTTCAGTCTTCCCTGGCCGTCAACTTCTTTAATGACTAATAACCACTCCTTATTAATCACAACCGTATCGCCTGCTACGGGTGCCATCTTTAAGCTATCCTTAATATATTCAGCAACCGTTTGTTCCCACATATTATTCGTGTTCAGGGTATCTTCTAGAGATTCGAATTTCATCCTATCGGTAAAGAAAGGCACATCTTTAAGTTTGACACTCGGCGATAGCATCCAATCGCCATAAAAATCATCGATGGCTCTACGGTCTAACGTAGTGTCATTAAAAACAGTCGCAATCTGATCGGCATAATCGCCACTCATGGCATACCATACGCTATCGCCAAATTTGAGCTTAGTCTGTTCATTAATTGCCAAGATTTGCTGACCACGCACCAAGGCAAAAACATGGATTCCTTCAGGGCTGATACGCGTAGATATATCCCTCGGATGACGACCAATTGCAAACGCGCCTAACTTTACTTCAAATTCATACAACGTAATACTTGCTCTATCTGACACCCACACTTCATGCTCTTCTTTTGGGCCCTTATTGTTAGGAATACGCACCTTAAACAGATTGGCCATAAAAGGAATGGTCGTCCCTTGTAACACCAACGATAAGACCACCACCCCAAAAGCGATATCAAACAGCATAAAGGCATTGTCCACCCCTGCAATCACTGGCAACATGGCAAGGGTAATGGGCACTGCACCACGTAAGCCGACCCAAGAGATAAAGCCGATCTCTCTATTTTTAAATTTAAACGGTAAAACACTGGTATAGACTGCAATAGGACGAGCCACTAAAATCATAAAGGCAGCAATGGCCACTGAATAAGGCCAAACTTCAAGAACGTTCGATGGTGTGACCAATAGGCCCAATACCACAAATAACACCGCTTGCGACAACCACGCAAAGCTGTCCATCACGCGCATGACATGCTCAGTTGAGCGTACCTTATGGTTGCCAATCATAATACCAGCGATAAAGACCGCGAGAAACCCACTACCGCCCAGTAAGTTAGTGGCAGAAAACACTGCTAAACCCGCCGACATTATTAAAATGGCATACATACCTTCTGCCAAATGTATCTTGGGTAATAATCGAGATAGGAAATAACCAAAGAACAAGCCCATTCCTAAACCAAAACTAAGCTGTTGTAATAGTAGGCCTAAGAAGCCTAGCGCTGTCTGTCCGGCAGGATCAACATTTAGAGCAATCAATCCAGTGACTAACAGAATCGCTAAAGGGTCGTTGGCGCCCGACTCTAATTCAAGCGTGGCTTGGACACGATCATTTAATTTAACACCGCCATTACGCAACAGTGAAAATACCGCTGCCGCATCGGTTGAACCCACGATTGCTGCCAGTAATAAGCCAAAGCGCCAATCGACATCCAGCAGCCATGTGACGAATACACCCAGTATCATGACTGTCGCAAGTACGCCCCAAGTAGCCAGTGTGATGGCTGGTTTTAAGCCAACTCGGAATGATTTAACAGAGGTGCGCAACCCGCCATCTAACAAAATACAGGCTAAGGCTGCTTGTCCGACAAAATTGGCTATCGCATATTGAGAAAATTCAATACCCAAGATACCTTCTTCACCAGCAAGCATCCCGACGACTAAAAACAATAGCAAAAGTGGAACACCCAAACGCGCCGATAACGTACTTGCCATGATACTGGCGAAAATTAATACTGCTCCTACGAGATACACGATATTTAAGGTATCCATGTTTCATTAAGCCTTATTTTATAATATTAAGCTGAACTAACCAGAACGGGAGTAACATTTACCCATTGTTTTCAACGGTTAATTATTATTTTAACATGCTCCTTAAGAATAACTGAGCTATGCTTGTATGTTGGTAAATATCTTATTCTACTATTGCTAAACGAGTCATATTATGAAAAAAGAGACATTGACAGGACTATCTATTATTACATTTGCAGCATTTTATATTTGGATTCAAAATGGCAGTAACCCATTTGATAAAAAAAGAAATACTGAACTCGAACAAGCTCAAAAAACATCAAAGATTGCATTGCTAACGAAGTGCCAGAAAGCAGTACAGCCCATGCTTAAAGGCTTTAAGTCTATGGACATTAAACGAAAAAACACAGACTACAGACGATTAAATAATGGTAACTTTGAAGTCATAACACATTACTACGCTGAAGATAGTTTGGATGCGGCTCCGCTCATTATCGTCGACTGCTTATTCGATAAAGATGGCAGTTTATTAGAAACAGCACAGGTTAAATAACTTCCAGTATAGCTATGGAGCTGTAGTAGATAAGACTTTAAATAACACACCTTTTTCTCAAACTTTTAAGCTGGTCATTGCTTATTCTCCTGTTATTGAATTATAAGCAGTTGCACAATTTTTAGGAAAAGCTTCTCAATCTGGCATTAAGTTACTGATTCATTTCGGCTATACCCGAGCGGAAACAGCTATATCACCCTTTAAGCCCATTGATAGACTGTTTAAAATAGACTAATGCAGTAAAACCACTTCAAGCGTACTATTATTAGCATATTTTTAATAAAAAAAAGCCAACCATAAGAGGGTGGCTTATTAGCGTTTGAATCACTCGAATTCATTATTACACATTAAAACCTATGTGCTTCCCTGTTGGCAGCTCAACATCGATACGAAGCTTACCACCCATAGCTTCAACATATTTTTTCATGGTCGATATTTTAAGATCATTGCCGCGATTTTCTATAGCAGACAATGAAGGTTGTTTAATACCCATGGTTTGAGCCAGTTCTTTTTGAGAGATCTCTAACTCTTCACGGATACGAGACAGCTGGTTTTCTAAAAGCAGTTGCTCTGCCAGTTGTTTAATACGCGCTTGGCTATCCAAAGAGCGCTCAGCTAACATTTCTTGTAATGTCTTAGTCATATCATGAATCTCCTAAAGTTCTGAGGTGACATTCATACTGTTGGTCTGCAGTGTCTAGCATTTCTTTATAAAAACGCTTTTTATTACCCTTATCCACCAATACAAAGCACAATAGCTTGCCGCTTTGGGTCAAAGGCAAAAAATGCTCTGAGTGGCTTACCTTTGTGCTGAACACGTAACTATTTCATGTTGGTGAATTTTGAATCATACACCGTATCCACTAAAGGGCGACCTAAGCTTGGGCCTTGTTGTTCTAAAACCATCAAAGCTGCCAGTACTTTTTCTTACGTTGATTCATCTTGCTGATCAAACCATTGGTTGAACAGCTCTGTTGTGATGACAGTCCACATATAAAAACCAATATATAGATTACAGTCTATATAATATAACTAATCGAGACAGTCTGCAATTAGAACGAGCAGCTTTAGCGCGTCTTATTACTGGCTTACGACATTATGATCAGCTCTTAACAACCTATTCTTAGTTATGATAGTATTTTCTATCGTATAACGATACTGGTTTTTAGTTATTTTCGGACAACTTAGAACCTGATATTCAAACCAAGATAGCAATACGCAAATGATGTTAAAATACAATCAGAGAAGTCTATAGACCACTAAAACACTTGGGAAACGACTAAGAGTTCAACGCCCTTACAACGCACTAATCACGATTTAAGGGAAAAATAACTTTGTATAAATCAGAGCAAGCAAGACAAGTAATTTATCATCAAGACCCTACTGTTAACACTGACTGGTTAGACGCGGTTACGATTGATACCGACAGCAAGAAAACAACCAAAGCAGAGTACGAGCAGCTGACAAAAGGATTTGTTAGGGGATTGATAGCAGGTAAAGTCATTGGCATTGAGTCGCTCGATGATTTAAATTTTTGATGGTCTGCTAAAAATCAGCACACCTTCATCATAATGACGAACCCTAAAAAGACATCAGTTAGGCGGAATAAAAACTGATTGTTGGTGCGGGTGTTGATATTGAGAAAAATACCTAATAAGAAAGCCCGTAAAAACTGGACGTACAACCGACAGTTTGTGTTCTAGGATAGAAGTCAAACTAGAGCATGTTTAAAAAAATCTAGCGGCAACCATCGCAGACAACATAAAAATTTAACCAGCAGTTTCAATTGCTCGTATGAGAAATCTATTATTATCCAATCCTGCGCCCTTAGTTTTTATAGTTAATCAGTCAATATACACACTAATCTTTCTCAAATGCTAGCTAATTGTCTTTTTTCACTTCTTACAGTGGGACTGAACCAGTGAAAGGACCTGATAAGCTATCATTAGCCTATACCTCTCAGCAAATCGTCAAGGACTTTAAAACTAGTGCTCTGAACTAAAACGGTTCTATAACTTTTTATCGTAGTAAGGTGGAAAGTTAGGATAGAATAGAGGTACCAATAACAGTTAGATTAAAGGAAGCCCTATGTCAGCAACCAAGGAAGAGATAGCTGAGTTCATGAAGTCTGAGTTCCCTCAAGCAAAGTACAAGATTGAGGCAGTAAATAGCAGTGGGTCAATTTTATCCCGTGATATCAGTTTAGATGATTTGAGACCTGGAGGTACTGTATCGGGACCTGTAATGATGGGAATTGCTGATGTGGCTCTTTATGTGGCTATCTTAGGTAGAATTGGCATAGTACCATTAGCAGTAACCACGAGTCTAACTATCAACTTTTTACGTAAACCAACTGCAAAATCACTCATTATTGCTGAGTGCAAACTGCTAAAAGTTGGAAGGAGTCTAGTCGTAGGTGAGGTTTCTTTATACTCAGATGGATCTGACGAATTAGTTGCCCATGTTGTGGGAACCTATTCAGTACCACCAACCAAGAATAAGTCTGAAAATCTGTAAAAGATATCAACTTAAGGCCCTTTGCTCAAATCCTAATGAGCTAGATCAGGCGTCTTTACTGGTCTAGTTCCCTAGTGAGGACTTGAATCTTTGGCTGTGAGCTAATGGTATTAAGGTTTCAACTTGCTGAGATAGCCACAGTGTACTTCATGATGTACTTACCATAGATATTCTATCTATGATCGGTGCGCTAGTGAGGACTTGAAGAGACCATCCCAGATTCTGTGTAACTGACGTTTAGATTAAATGCTTACACAAAATTTAGGAAGGTCTCCATTATTAAGCTTACATACCTATAGGATAGATACTTCTAGCCAATATGGAGGTGTTTTTCCTTTAGAAGCTTGAGAACGTGGCTGAAGAATACGCAATTCATATTTACCTGAATATGGAAGCTTGTAATAACCTTGGTTATCTAGTTCAGAGGAATATTCTCCTACATTGACAGAATCTGATAGATTCTTATTAAATAAATAAGAATCTACATTCCCTCCCGTTGTTTTAACAGAAAGCTTTTGGTTCTTTTT
Source organism: Psychrobacter sp. M9-54-1 (assembly GCF_016613355.1). Classification (NCBI taxonomy): domain Bacteria; kingdom Pseudomonadati; phylum Pseudomonadota; class Gammaproteobacteria; order Moraxellales; family Moraxellaceae; genus Psychrobacter; species Psychrobacter sp. M9-54-1. The sequence continues at coordinate 5,736 of NZ_JADGFW010000059.1, forward strand.
GGCATAAAATGTATAGGAATCGTACTTACTACCCTTTAATTTCCCATAATAGTTAGCTGAACTAGCGCCTTTTTTAAATTGAACATCAACAGTTTTAGCCACTGCATCTGAAGATGCGGCCATTACTGTAGGACTTACCATTAGAACAGGAAGCGCAATTAGAATAGCAGCAGTTAAGTTTTTCATATTTTAAACACTCAAGCAGTAAAAAAACGATTTTATCTCAACGCACACTGTCAACCTTTATAGATATGTTATATTAATATTACCAATATAGAGAGTACATTGATAGGTTACTGAACAAGGCTGCTCATAATCGTTGGTGTTAATTAATTAATACACTAGTTTCTAATTCTATCGCAAACCTAACTATAGTAGTAAAAACCTGAATTTCATTATGTAAACAAAGAGAACACTGCTAAATAGTAGTGTTCTCTTATTATATTTAAAGGAAAAAATTATGCGTTCTTTGCTTTTGACGGCAATGTGCTTAACGGTCAGCTTAACCCTAGTAGCTTGTAGTAATCAACAAGCCGATAGTACGGATCATAATAAGGAACCGACAATAGAAGTACCTGTAGCGTTATTGGCGTTTACCGCTGCTGGTAATAAAGAAAAAAGTTGGCGGACAGTAGTTGAAGGAAATAAATTAAGTATAGAAGCAGAATTCTTAGAGCCTACAACAATTGTAGTAGTGGGTTCCGCCACTACTGAAGGCGTCGAATACGAGAGTACAGTCAATGGACAACCTATTATTTTAAATATACGAAAAAATATTTGTATCGATGACAATGGCTACCAAAATGAACTTACCGCAACATTAAGTTACGCAGGCAAAGCATATGATGGTTGTGCCATTACCGGTGCAATGGAAACTGCGCCCACATAGAAGATAAGCCTAACCTATGAATAAACCATTGAAAAAATTTAGCCTAGGGCGTGTCCTCAATTCATCTTGCAATGAA
>NZ_JADGFW010000060.1:0-812 GCF_016613355.1 Psychrobacter sp. M9-54-1
ACTAGGGTGTGTTGACAATTACCGTAAATGGATAATCGTCGCTGCTAAATAGATATTAGCAGCAAACGACTCATCCGTTTTTTCAGCACGCATGGCAATTTTCTTGAAATCTTTCAGCTTACAGAAGAAGTTCTCGATTAAGTGACGCCACTTGTACATTTCTTTATCGAAATCTCGTTGCTTTAAACGAGAGCGTTTAGGGGGTATGACCGCTTTGCTACCACGCTCTTCTAAGTCTAGCAGTAGCCAATCCGTGTCAAAGGCTCTATCAGCAAGCAATGCACCAAACTCTTTGTCTTTAATTAAAGGTTTAACGCCAGCCATGTCATGCTGTTGTCCTTTCAATAAAGTAAAATCAACAAGGTTGCCTAATGCATCAACCATTGCCATGATTTTAGTGGTCATACCGCCTCTTGATTTGCCAATTGCCTGATGACAAGCCCCCCTTTTGCGCCTTGTCCATGACGATGTACCTTAACAATAGTGCCATCAATCATGGCATACTCTAAATCTGAGTCATTCAGAGCATTAAATAGCTTGCTGAATCTATCGCTTTTTACCCATCGACGGTAGCGCTTATAAACACTGTTCCAGTTACCAAATTCAGGGGGTAAGTCTCGCCACGGACTACCTGTTCGGACAATCCATAGAACAGCTTCGATAAATAGTCGATTATTTACCGCTGTTCTACCAACATCGGTCTCTTTACCTGCACAATACGGTGCTATCTTTGCCCACTGGGCATCACTTAGGGTTAATCTAGTCATAACACTATGATTATCAATTATTCTATATATGTCAACACACCCTAG
>NZ_JADGFW010000061.1:0-308 GCF_016613355.1 Psychrobacter sp. M9-54-1
GGTATCGGAAAGCCATCCATAAAATGGATGTTGTTACGGCCTTCAATTTGACTGACTTTATCTTGTATCTGCTGTTTGACTTGCCACAGATTGGCGCAATGCTTTGCGAAGTTAGGGTATGAGCCGATGGCTGGAAACCAGTCTTGCCAATGCTGGGTAAAGTATTGCCAAATTTGTTTGTCTTGATCAAGGTGTAAAAATTCACCGACCATCTCCATGCAAATGATCTCAGGATCACTTAGCTTTGGCGCGTAACCTGCACCTCGCAAGGGCTGGGTGACGACTATTTTGTAATATTGCTCTACCAT
>NZ_JADGFW010000062.1:0-195 GCF_016613355.1 Psychrobacter sp. M9-54-1
CGTTTGCCCCAGACATAAGCGACAATCTCATTAGTAGCACGGTCATAAGCGTAGATGAGCCAGACTTTACGCTTCTTGCGATACACGTAAGTCCAGAACTCATCAACCTCTAAGCGTTCATAGTAGCGCTTCTTAGGCGCAATCTTATAAACAGATGAGCTTATGGTGCTAAGCACTTTACCAATGCTAACTGAG
>NZ_JADGFW010000062.1:255-763 GCF_016613355.1 Psychrobacter sp. M9-54-1
CTCTCCTTTATTAACTCAGCATACTTTCTGATACACCACCAATAATTTTAAAAGCTTTCAACAGTAAGAAGATTGACTTCTTTAACCATTTTTTACTTCCCTTAAGCGGTTGCTGATTATTAGTTGAGTTTTCCATAAACATTTCTCCTAGTTAGTATCAGTAAAATCACTAATACTCTCATCTCAACTAGAAAAATAGACTTAATCAGCGGTCAATCCTAACAGGTGCTTGCTTGCTCTCATCGCAAGCAAGCACGATACCGAACCATTACAATACGTCGAATAAAGCCCGCATGAGCCCAGCAAAAGGTAGAGGGTTCTAATCCTCCGCAGGTAAAAATCTTACCTAATACTTATGATGAGTAGTTCGTCTATACATCAACTAACATTTTAGATTATACAATAAGAAAAAAATTAATCAACATTTATTTCGCTATTAGCGAATTTGCAAATAGCAAATTTAAAAGTATGTAATATTAGGGCGTGTCCCTAATTGGCAAACAAGTAT
>NZ_JADGFW010000063.1:0-218 GCF_016613355.1 Psychrobacter sp. M9-54-1
GAATAGAGAGCTGACGATGACCTACTCTCACATGGCCGGAGCCACACTACCATTGGCGCGATGATGTTTCACTTCTGAGTTCGGGAAGGGATCAGGTGGTGCCATCATGCTATTGTCGTCAGCAAAGGGGGTTAGATATGAGTCTATGTGTTTTAATGACTAGTGTCATCTTAATCCAACTGAATCAAGGATTAAGGTGATATCGAAATAATTAGACT
>NZ_JADGFW010000064.1:0-333 GCF_016613355.1 Psychrobacter sp. M9-54-1
GCGTTTGCCCCAGACATAAGCGACAATCTCATTGGTAGCACGGTCATAAGCGTAGATGAGCCAGACTTTACGCTTCTTGCGATACACGTAAGTCCAGAACTCATCAACCTCTAAGCGTTCATAGTAGCGCTTCTTAGGCGCAATCTTATAAACAGATGAGCCTATGGTGCTAAGCACTTTACCAATGCTAACTGAGGCTATAATAGCAATGTCTCTAATGCCACAGCCTCTCACTGTCATTAGCCGTATTTTATCTTCTATTCTAGAGTGACAGCCGTTATAAGTTAGGGCATGATCGCCAATAAACTGGCGTTTGCAGTCCTTACATTGATA
>NZ_JADGFW010000007.1:0-13434 GCF_016613355.1 Psychrobacter sp. M9-54-1
TTATTAGGTGTCTTAAGTTTGGGAGGGTTACCGACCCACGACTCGTTAGGGCGCTTAGCGTCAAACTGCTGATCAAGCACGTTATCATAGACCAGTTTGTTATGATTAGAGTCAGTGGTGATTTTAAAGCGTTTGTGACGACGACATTTAATGCCAAACTCTTCTTTAATACGTCTGACCATGTATAGACTAATATCATCCCCTTGATCGCTTAGATAGGCATGCAGACGATCTATACCATAACGCTCTTTAGTTTCACTGTGTGCGGCTTTGGCTAGCAGCTCAGACTGGTTGCGATATATTTGTTGGTCACTGATATCACGACCTAGCCAGTCATAGTAGCTTGAGGGCTTAACCTGTAGTACGCGGCACATAGTGGTGATGCTAAAGAAGTGCTGGTTATCTTTGATAAAGGCGTACCTGACTAACTGTTTCTCGCGAAGTACGCCGTGGCCTCATTCGAGCATAGCTCTCATCTTGCGTCGGGGCGAAGCAGCGCTTCGCTTTATCCCTCCTCATTTAATATCTCTCGTTCCTCTTCGGCCACTTTAAGTTGCCGCTTGAGCTGCTTTATTTCCTGAATAGCTGCCATAAGCTCAGGATCATATTGTTCTGTGCCGATAAGTTTGCCTTGATTGGCTTTACTGTGCCAATTAGATAAGGTCTGCATGGCGATGCCAAGCTGCTTTGCGGTCGCTGAGATGTTGCCATTATTGTCTGCTATCTTCTTAACGGCTTCAGCTTTGAATTCTGCACTATAGGTTCTGATTTTCTTGGTCATGATAAACTCCGATTAATACGCTTAGTTTACCAAGTTTAGTTGTACGGTTTCTTCAGCATAGCTCACAGCGTAAAGCGATTGAGAAAAAAGACAATTCACATATTCAGCACTTATTCCCTAGTGAGTTTGAGTTTACAGAAGAAATGGGCTGGATTCCGAAGGGGTGGGAGGTTAAAAATAGTGGTGATTTATTTGACGTTAGAGATGGTACTCATGATTCACCAAAAAAATCTGATGAAGGTAAATATTTAATTACATCAAGACATATTACAAGTGGCGTTATAGATTATCCCAATGCATACCTTATCTCACAAGATGACTTTGATGAAGTCAATAAAAGAAGTCTAGTTGAAAGTTATGATATTTTGATAACAATGATTGGTACCGTAGGGGCTTCTATGCTTGTATTGCAAGATGAAATTGATTTTGCAATTAAGAATGTTGGTTTGTTTAAGACAAGCAATAATAAAAGTTATGCTGTTTTCTTTTATTTGTATTTGAACTCGAACTATATGACACAGTTTTTAGATTCTAGGCTCGCTGGAACAACTCAAAAATATCTAACGCTTAAAGTTTTGAGGGCTTTACCTGTAGTTACGCCTAATAATAAAATATTGAGTCATTTTGTTAATGAGATGTCACCAATTTTCAAAAAAGTCCACTCTAATCACGAGCAAATAGAGACTCTATCAAAACTTCGCGACACCCTTCTACCCAAGTTAATGTCAGGTGAATTACGCATTCCCGATGATATATTGTAGCGTGCTTAAATGTTATCTTACACAACTGAAAATATTGACAAAAGTTTAGTATAATATACTTTGTTCTACCATTAAAATAAATAATGATGACCTATAAAAAGGATCAAGTATGTTTGAGTCTTCCAAATCCACAAGAATGTTAAAAAAAATATTAAAACTCAGTAAACGTGGTAAACACGAGGCTGTCGTAAAATTGGCTGATGAGCTGTATGAACTATATTCTGACAGCGAAGATCAACAAAAACGTATTCACGCCAAAATTGGTTTGATAGCAAAAACACCAAGTTTGCTTATGCTTGAAAAGCACCATGATGCTGTCTTAAATTCTGACAGAATAATAAGTGTATTTACTGATGATGCTTTTATTGACGATATAGAAAATCAATATAGAGTTGGCTATCTCAGAGAGGCGAACTGGAATAAAGTAAAAGCACTTTTCAGTTTAGAAGAGTATGACAAAGCTGGTGTACTTATAGACTCAATTGTGGATGAGTACATTACTTACACCGACGATATTACAGAGTATCTAACTGCTAATATGCTATTAATAAAAGCTGATATTGTTAAAGTAAATAGTCAGGATATTAATGATAGATTGGCTGTGTTTAATAGAATCGTTAATCGCTACCATAGAAGTAACGACTTTGATGTTTTGGATCAAGTTATCGCTGCTCTTACCGAGATGATGATAATTTGTATTCAGCTTGATGACTATAAAAATGCGCTTGTCATCCGTCAAATAGCGCAACAACTTGTTGGTGCAGATCCTGTTAAGGTGCAAAGAATAGTTACTGGTACAGAACAGTTTAAAACGTATTTAGATGAAGTTAATGCCGAGCAGTAATTTTTTCTCATTATCTTAACTCACATAATGTGATGAATGCTTCATCTCAATATTAAGACCTAAAACTATGACAACTAAACGTTTAACCAGTCTCTCTCTTATCATAAGCCTATTACTCACGGCTACATCTACGGTAATGCTTACAACATCCGCAAACGCACAAATTCCTACTTTGCCACAAGAGCCAATTCCAGCAGATATTGCGAAAGCCATCAATAACGTCATGGCGGTCAGTTACGGCTCAGACTATGACAAACTGCGTGGCTGTACCCTTTATCATCGTAAAGAAACTTCTAATTATGATGGCAAGGAGTATGTATCTAAGGACAGCTATTGTATCGCTCCTATCAAATATCAAGTTGAAGACGTAAACGGTGAAACTCGGCTGTATCTGCTAGCCTCAGGCTACGTCTATGATGGCAAATCAGGTAACGCTTACCCCGGTATCGGTGGTCTATTTGAGCTGTATAAAATGGGCAGCTCTTGGGTCATGTCTGCCAGCGATCCCTTTATCTTTACAGGCGGTTCTGGGAGAAGCCAGCTCTATGATTTTTATCTGTCTCAAGTGGGCGATGACAAATACGCTTGGACAGGTAAGCACTGCGGCGGCAAAGGCGGACAAAGTGGCTGTCTATGGCTGATGTATGCTTCTGTAGACGGTAAGATAAAACCAGTGGCTGAGATAGAGGTTGATTATCATAATGAGATAGCAAGCAAATCTATCTATCATAAGGGCGAGGGGGATGTCAGTCATGAACGCCATAAGCCTATGACTGGCGGTTTTTATCCGCTGACGGTGACCATAAACAAAACTTCAGTCAACTATCGTACTGATAAAGAGATAGCGCCACGTACTAAGGATATCAATACTTATGCGTATCTCTCGTCCAAGCAGCAGTTTGAGTTGGTTAAATAGATGGGCTGCAATTTAACGCATCAAATAAATAAAAGGGACGTATAATTGAAATTCACCGAAGACAGACTTGAACAAGCCATTATCGAATTGCTAGCAGCAGAGGGCTATCCACATACCGTTGGCGAAGCGAGCGATACCTGCACAGCGTTCAGCCTTATCCGTAGGCTTGCCATCTTTATTCAAAGTCTTAGCTTGGATGTCCAAAAAAACCTCAAGCATTCTAGGAGAACTAATCTCGCTGATTGGCTCATTGCCAATGTAGGAGCATATTAGCTCTAACCAACCTTTCTTACGAATAAGGGTATTGCTCTTCTGAGTCTTATTTAGACTGTCAAAGTATTCCCAAGCAAAGTGATTAAAAGAGTTTTTAGTTTTACTAATAACACTTTTCTTTTCATCTTCGCGGTATGTTTTAGGGTCAACGCCTTTGCTCAGCAGATCTTCATAGTTACGCCAGATCTCACAGGCACGAGCGAACGAGACGTTTGGATACACACCAAGCGATATACGTTTATTTTTTGAATGAGTAGGAGACAGGTAGCGATAAACCCAAGACTTAGTACCGTTAGGTCTGACCATGAGATACAGCATGGGATAGTTTTTGACAGAGACTAGATATTCTTTGACATTAGCTTTATGACTGCTAATACTACGATCAGAGCTAATAGGCTTGCGTGCTTCCATGACTGACACCCCAATGTACATTTAAAAACCAGTGTACATAGTAGTGTACATCAGATGCATGGATTGGGATAGATAGAGCAGGACAGTATAAGACGTCAGATACAACAAATCCCCTGATATCAGGGGCTTTAGCTGTTCTATAAGATAGTATAGGACTATGTAATGGTACCCGGAGCCGGACTTGAACCGGCACGCTATTACTAGCGAGGGATTTTAAATCCCTTGTGTCTACCAATTTCACCACCCGGGCAAAACTTGTCTTATCTAAAAGTAAGCTTTCTACTTATTAGATAGTGGTCGCTATTATAAGCATTTCCATTAATAAAGCAAGCTAAAATTAACGTCATACTTATATATTTATAGCTAAATAATTGGAGGCTGAGGTCGGAATCGAACCGGCGTTAACGGAGTTGCAGTCCGCTGCATGACCACTCTGCCACCCAGCCAATCAAGGATGCCTATATTAGCAAAAATAATTTAAATTACAAGTCATTTTTTAACGAAACAGCGCTTATTTGCTAAGTTGCCGCTATTTAACCATAAATGAGGCATTATTTGAGCCTTAATAAGGTAAAAGGATAGCAAAATTGGTGCAAATGAAGTCATCGCCAAACCTAAATTCAGTGATGACTTGTTAAATATAACTATTTTAGTTTAACGCTTGCTAGACAATATCTTGATTATTACGTTTTGCTTTTTTGAAATCGCGATAAGTTGCGGTACAGATTAATGTCAGCACCCCAAGGGTAATCGCCGGCCAGACGAGGATATAAAATCCATAGATAAAGACGTTGTCCATGATGTCTCCTTATAGTGTTTATACAAATTTTTTGCTTACTAGACTTCAGTAAGAATGGCTAACCAAGCATTGGTTAACCATCAATGCCTAATAAGATTTTGCTTAAGTTTTTGGTAACGTTTTTGCTTGCGGCTGTTTATCGTAGTTGCCCACCCGCTGTTTAATGAGGTCAAAATCAAAATGCTCGTCACCCATAAGGCTGACAATCACGCAGACGATGGTACTGGCACCGTAAGCGGTCAAGGAGGCCAACAAGACCATATATTGGCGTAAAAAGCCGGTGGCAAAAATGAGCATCAGTACTAGCGTAATAGCGGCGGCGACCATACCGATTTTGCGTCCTAAAAAGCCAAAGACCATGAGTCCAATCACGACAGCAGCGCCAACACTGGCCAAAATCTCAAAGAATAGTGCGGTGAAGCCTTCAATGGGAATCAGATCAAAGCGTGCGACGCAAAATAATAACAACCCGACGATGACGGCTGAGGTAAAGGCCACATTGGTCACGCGATTCCAGAACACACTGGCAATCACAGGGAATACAATGGTGCCCCATAATGCACCAACGAAGACCAGCATGACTAATATATCAAGCTTAAAGCTAGCGAAAATCAATCCAGCAGCGGTGGCAATAATCATGGTTGAGCGTCCAACCAGCATCATGGTTTTTGGTTTTACACGCCCTTTAGCGATATTTTTGCCATAAACGTCCGCCATCATAATCGTTGATAGCGCCGATAAATCTGAGTCAGCGGTTGAGGATAATGAGCCAATGACCAAAATAAAGAACAAGGCAATAAATACCGGATGCAAATAAGTACTAACCATTTGCGGAATTAAGTTATTCATATTGCCATCGAGCGGTTCAATACCAATCGTCAAAGCCATCAAACCAATCATACCAAGACCAATGACGATGCCCGCGTAGCCGACCGTTGCAGTGACAAAAGTGGCTTTGATTTTGGTTTTATCAATGGCAAATAATCGCTGGGTAATGGTTTGGTTCCCGATGGCATAAGCCAATACCGCGACAAAATAAGGCGCCCCTTGCTGAAAAAAGGCTTCAGAAGAAAACAGGTTTTGCTGCTCTAAGGTTAAGTTTGATAAGCCACTGACCATGACCGAAGGTCCGCCCATGGCAAATAGCACCGCAGGGATGATAATGACTCCAATCGCCATCAAAGCAACCAATTGAGCAAAATCGGTAAATACTGACGCTCGAAATCCAGAGGTTAACGTATAGCTGAGTACTCCGACACCTGCGATAATGACGCCGGTCTGAAACGATAACGGTGATAATACTGATACCAAAGCACCAGCAGCGGTGAAGTTGACCATCAAGCTAATTAAGCTGCCCATAAGGTTAGATATGGCTAAAATTAATTGGCTTGATGATCCGTGGCGGGCGTGGATAAGTTCACCTAAGGTGTGTCCATTAGGAGCAAGTTCGCGAAAGCGCATGCCAAAAGGGTAGATGAATAAAATCATCAAAGCGCCCCAAAAACCATAATGTAGCGGTCCTGAAACGCCGTATTTATAACCGGAGGTTGCAGCCGCATAAAATGATGCTGCCCAAATCCAAGTCGCGGTCATACTCGCTGCGCCCATGCCGAAACCGACACCATGACCGGCAACCATAAATCCAGAAGTGGTTTCCTTATCTTTTTTAATCAATAAAGACAACAGATAAGTGCCGCCATAAAACCCTAATAAAAGTAAAATGATGGTGATTGATGAAAATTGGAACAATGACTCAGTTTTCAAATTCATACCTCGCAATTGTTTGAAGAATAAAGGTTTGCAATAAAAGTCATGCCACAAACTGTTAGGAATGTAATAGGACGCATTGGTTCTATTCGCTGCTTGTATACAGCGCACAAGCACGCAATGAGGCAAGCCAAACGCTCACGTTAAATGTGATGCCGCTTTTTTATTTAGCACAGTCCGTTAGACAAATATTTGCAAAAAAAATAGACTAAAACTTTGTCTTAGAAATAACGGCGGCAACTCTCAATAGGCGTCTGTTAATGGATTGACCATTACGCTGTCAAGTGAGGCTTACTCGATAGTAACGAGACGCTAAAAGACGCTTATTGGTTAAGCGTCTCTAGCAAAAATACGGATAAGCACTGAGCCTAAACTGCTTGGGCGGTGCTAGATAAGCTATGTATAGTAGCTGCGTTAAGCAATAGTTAGGATGGAGTTTTATCCTTTTATTGCTTATGAGCGAACATCCGTTGTCGTGATAATAAGTAAATTTTTATGGCAGTTGTTGCCAGTATTTACTCGTCATTGATAAATAAAACTACAGCGATGTTAAATTCTCGTAACATGTTTGTGCGGTAAGAGTAACCTATTCTGTCTGCTATCTCAAATTTTACCGCAGACTTTTTAGTCAGCCAGCATTAAGATAAACTAATAGATCGTCATTAAAATGGTTATAATAAGCAGAAGAGGTTAGGAGAAATTATGAAGTTTAAACAAATTTTCTTGTATCAAGGAAAGGATAACGATAAAGGCTAGGGCTCTTTTAGGAACTTACAGGGAGAGTTAAGTTGAAGTAAAAATAAGTAGAAAATAGTTATTGCTTAGCGGTTTAGTGATAGAGTTAAATGGTTATAAAAAAAGAGTCGCCGCTAGTTTGTCGGTTTAAGCATCCTCATAATTAGTATAATAAGTAACGCGGTCATCGCGTAAAAACCCCGCCAGTCCCAAACCATAGCGTTCAGCGACGCGTACCGCAGTACTGGTCGGTGCCGACATACCAACGAGCCAAGGAATGTGGCTACGAATGGATTTTTGTACCAGCTCAATAGACAATCGCGAGGTCATCACCACGCATGTCAGCTCGGTCTTGTTGCGCAATTGCCAACCGATGAGTTTATCAAGTGCGTTATGACGCCCGACGTCTTCAAATAAATACAAATCCTTGTCTTGCATGGTAGCGGCAGCATGTACCGCACCCGTGAGTTGATGGGTATGCTGGGCGGCGCCAATTTGCTGATGCATGTGTAGTAAATAATTAAGGCTGGGCACGGAGGATTCTGACTGTTTTTGTTGCAAGCCGGATGATAAATAATGACTTAAATCGGGAAGCGCTTGCGAAAGCCCGGTGATACCGCACATACCGCAGCCTGTACGTCCTGCTAGCTGTCGCTTCTGCGCTTGAATACGCTGATGACAGCGCTGATTTAGTACCAGCTCTACTACATATACATCATAGTCTTGCAACTGCGCTGAAAATTGCTCAAATGCCGTCTTTTCGTCAAGCAAGTCATCCGTTAAATTACTGGTGAACCTTCGATAACTGGCAATATTAGTCAGTTGCGTTACCTCCCAATCTAATAATTCATGACTATGATGAATTAATCCTTCGCTATATAAAAAGCCAATGGCAAGGTACTCAAGCTGATAGGGGCTTGCCATTAATATCGCATAGTGGATACCATTAATGACAATCGCAACCGCTGCCTCTACTGCCAGCAGCGCTGATTTGTTATCAACCTCTATTTCTGCATTTTTAGAAGAGACATTTGCTGTAGATAAATAAGCATGTTTTTGTGTTAAATGTAGGCGCGATAAAGGCACGGTCTGCATATCCATTATTGGCGCAGCAGCATGAACAGCATTGGTTTCTAAATCGGCCGCTGAGCCATTTAACCAAGGTTCTACTGCAACTACGTTATGTTTACTGACCATTATATTTTAACCATTACCTTTATCAAACCATCTTTGTTAAGCGCTGGCGGCTAGTGTGTTTTCAGTAACGCGCTGCAAAACAACGGTGACGGATTTATAAGAAGGCGTCCTTGAGTCTGGCGCGTGAGTGTCTAAGTCGATAAGGTCGTTACATTCAGGATAATAAGTCGCCACCGCATTGGCAGCGATATCCATCTCAGTCAGTATTAATGGACCTAAGGTGCGCTGTTCATGTTGACTGTCTTGACGCGATACCGTAACGCTATCGCCTTTTTGCCAACCTAAACGCTTGATTTCATCGGGATGCATAAATAACACGTCGCGGCGGTTGGTCTGGCGATAGCGGTCTTTAAACCCGAAAATCATGGTGTTAAATTGATCATGACTGCGGACACTGGTTAGCTGCCATACTTTTTGCTCAGCGCTTTGGGTTGGATTGTGATCGCTATTGCTTGGATGAATCTCGGGTTCATTATTTTTGCTATGGTCACTTTTAGCATTGTTATTTTTAGCATGGCTATGATAGCTTGATGTGGTTTCTGCCATCTGTGCTGCGACATAAGTAATCGGATATTGTGGGACTTCAAACTGCGCTTTGCCGCTATCGGTATTCCAAACGCGATGACGGGCAGGGTGGTATAAATGAAAACCGCGCTCGTTTTCACGAATACGATCGTTAAAATTCTCAAAGCCTTCAATAGCTTGAGCGATATAATTACGGATGATATCAAAGTCGCTGCTCATGGTTTGCCATGGAATAGACGAATCAGCGTCAAGCACGTGGGTTGCCATATCGGCCACAATTTGCGCTTCAGATTTTAAATTATCACTAATCGGCTCAATGCGACCGCGCGTAGGAACAATTTGGCACATAGAGTCTTCAATCGTCGCGAACTGCTCGCCTTTCGCCGTTACTAAGCGTTCGGTACGACTGATACAAGGTAAGATAAGGTTGTTTTTACCCGGATAGAGCATGGTTTCATTAAGTTTGGTGCCGATGGAAACATTGAGTTCGGTAGTGGTTAAGGCTGTTTGAATCGCACTTTTATCGGGCGCGGCAACGGCATAATTCCCACCCATACTGATAAAGGCTTTGAGCTTACCTTGCATCAATGCTTTTGCCCCAGCGATGACATCAAGCCCATCTTCTTGCGGCATAGGGCGCTTGAACACGCGCTCAAGGCTATCAAGTAAGCTCTGTTTAGGACGCTCATGGATACCCATGGTGCGATCGCCCTGCACATTGGAGTGACCGCGCACCGGTGAAGCGCCTGCGCCATCGACCCCAATCATACCCATGAGTAGCAGCAAATTGGTAATCATGGCGACGTTATCTTCGCCTTGGACATGTTGGGTAATACCCATGCCCCAGGTGCAAATCGTTGCTGGGCTATCAGCAACAAGTTTGGCAAGTTTAATAATGTCTGCTTTACTAATACCGCAGCCAAGCTCTACGTCTGCCCAAGACTGCTGGCGTAACCAAGTATCGAGCGCCTCATAACCTGATGTGTGCTGCTCAATAAAATCATTATCAATTTTGCCGTTTTTGGTCAGCCATTTGGCCAAGCCCGTCAATAAAGCAGTATCACCACCGATTTGAATTTGAATGACTTCATCAACCATTTCATCACTTTGCCCTGCGGCCATATGGGTAGGTTTTTGCGGATTTCTAAACTTGCTTAAACCTTGCTCACGCATCGGATTGATAGAGATAATTTTGCAGCCTTGCTTATGAGCGTGTGCCAGCATCTCAAGCATACGCGGATGATTGGTGGCAGGATTTTGCCCAAACAGCATAATCAGCTTCGCTTGCTCAAAATCTTCCAAAACCACCGTGGCTTTACCGACGCCTAACTGTTTGCCGAGCATCACTGAGGTTGGCTCGTGACACATATTTGAGCAATCTGGCAAATTATTGGTGCCAAAACAGCGTACGAACAATTGATACATAAAAGCAGGCTCGTTAGTGACGCGTCCTGAGGTGTAAAATAACGCTTCATCTGGCGAATCGAGGTTTTTTAACGTATCAGCAATACGCTCATACGCTGCCTGCCAAGAAATCGCCACATAGCGGTCTTGCTCTGCATCATAATATAACGGCTCTGATAAGCGCCCGCTGTGCTCAAGCTCGTAGCCTGACCAACCTTGTAATTCTTTGACGCTATGTTTGGCAAAAAATGCGGCATCGGCGCACCTACTCATCGTTTCACTAGCAATGACTTTAATACCCGTTTCACAGACATCAAGGCTTTTATGGGTCTTATGATCTGGCCATGCACAGCCCGGACAGTCAAAGCCGCCGTTGGGCTGGTTGCTATGCAAGATACTTATGCTGCCACGCAAAAAAGCCTTATAATCCATTAACTTACGAGTAGAAGCAACCAAAGCTGGCCAACCAGCAGCAGGGTGGGTATAAATAGGAATTTTACGCATGATAGACCTCATAAGCGAATGGCAATAAGTAAGTATGACTGTAATAAAAGTCATTGCCTTAAGCACTACTATATAATGGCTGACCAAAATTTTTTAGTCGCATTAACCAGAGATAACAAAAAACCTCAAAGCAATTCACGTGTTTGAGGTTTGTTTATCAATAAAATGAGCATTAATGTTGTATTGGCTTACTTAATAACGCGCGTCTTTGGGTTTTTTGCCATTAGGCCAATCGTTCACTTTACCAGCAAAGTCAGGACGCGGTTGATGGGTAAAAAATTCAGCGACATCGATGGCATCTTGATCACTGAGCACGTTGCCATGACCCCATAGACCTTTGGTTTGAATGCCCATTGGCATGGGGATTTTACCTTGCGAGATATGACAGCTATTACAGTTCATTTGCGCGCCGACGTGCTCGGGCAATAAGCGCTTGGTTTCGTTTAATAAGCGCTTACCATAAAATATCTCATCAGCGTTTGGCTCATCCAAGATAGACGTATCTTGCGGCAGCACATAAGTACCGATGTCTTCGTTGGCATCATCCGCGGTGACCAAGCTGTATTTAGGCGCGTTTTGTTCTACAGGCTCGGGCTGTGAGCAGCCACTACTGATAGCGACGATACTAAGCGCTGAAGCAGTCAGGGCAGCGGTGGTTAGTTTGCCCATTTTTATTTTGTCAGAGATAACGCTAACAATAGCAGGCAGGTTGTGTGGAGAGTTTTTCATTATTTTGCTCCTTTTGTTTGCGCATCAATACTTAAGTCTGGGGCGATATCGGTACTGGTTTTTGGTTTTTTGGCGAGGAAAGCGCGCATTTTTACCACATCATCGACACCAATTTCAGGCGCTTGGTTGGTCCAGCTATTACGTACATAGTTGACCACTTCTGCCACATCGGCATCACTTAAGTTAGTGAATTCAGGCATGGTAAAGGCCATGCGGTCGTGCGGAGTTTCTGGCATACGACCACCGCTCAAGGTGATTTGGAGTACCGAGTCGGCATTTTTCGCATATACCGCACTATTGCCATCAAGGGCTGGGAAGATACGCGTCACGCCTTTACCATCGGCACGGTGACAAACTTGGCAATACTCGGCGTACAAAATTGAGCCGCGCGAATCATAGTTGCCATCAAGCAGTTTTTGCGTGGTCATGTCTTTTTTCGCCGGCAAGGTTGTTTCTTTGTTTGGCGCTGGCGTTAAGGTTTTTAGATAAGATGACATGGCGTTGATATCATAGTCTGTCATATATTGCGTGCTGTGCTCGACCACTTCGGCCATGGCGCCAAAGGCCGCCGTGCTGTCCGTGCGACCGGTTTTAAAGAAATCATTTAATTCTGCAACGGTCCACGTAGCCAAACCGCGATGTTCACCGCGAATACTTTTGGCACGCCAGCCATCGATGACCGCACCGCTCAAATATTCTTCTGAGTCGGCATTGCTTAGGGCGATTTCTTGGAAACCGATACCGCGCTCAGTATGACAAGAGCCGCAGTGTCCAGGACCTTCTATTAGATACTGGCCACGGGTCAATAGCGCATCATCAGTTTCTGGCACAAAGTCACGTTTTGGGTCAAACAGTGCTTGCCAATAAGCCAGCGGCCAGCGCCAATTGGCTATTGGCGGCAACTCACTTTTTAAGTTGGCTTGCTTAACGGGTTTGACGTCAGACATAAAATAGGCGTACATCGCGGCCAAATCTTCCTCTGGCATGAGCTGATAAGACGGATAGGGCATGGCAGGATATAGCGCTTTATTATCACGGCGCACGCCATGCTTGACGGCATTTTTAAAGTCGGTAAAAGTATAATTACCAATACCGGTTTCTTTATCAGGGGTAATGTTGGTTGAATAAATGGCACCTAGCGGCGTCAGCATAGGCAGGCCGCCAGCATAAGTTTCACCGTCAAGCGTCGTATGGCAGGCGACACAGTCAGCAGTACGCGCGACGTATTGCCCTTGTTTAATAAGGACAGGGTCAGTGATATTGACCTCGATGTCACTACAGCCCGCCCTCCATAAGATATTTTTACTGAGCTTCTTATTCGTTATAAATATTCTATGAGGACTATTAGATAATCCTATGAAATATTTAAAAATTAAGCTTAGTAAATGAAAAGTTACAAGATTGTTATCTAACCCCAATTCGGGATAAGCGTTTACTACCATCACATGCTTGGCATGATGAAACGGGAGTTTCCAAACTTGCCCAGTTATTCACGGTTTATAGAGCTGATACCACGCAGTATCATGCCATTATGTGCCTACTTGCAAAGCATGATGGGCGACTGTACAGGTATCAGCTATATTGATTCAACCAAGATAGCAGTTTGTCATAACAAGCGTATCTACCGTCATAAAGTCTTTGAAGGACTGGCAACCCGAGGCAAAAGCAGCATGGGCTGGTTCTATGGCTTTAAGCTGCACGCCATTATCAATCATAAGGGCGAGCTTGTATCTGTTAAAGTCACTGCGGGTAATACGGATGACAGAGTGCCTGTTAAGGATATGGCAA
>NZ_JADGFW010000065.1:0-682 GCF_016613355.1 Psychrobacter sp. M9-54-1
TGGCGCGCATTATGCCATCGGCGCTCTAGCCATCATTATGCTATTGTCGGTGAAATTCCATGTGCCAGAGCTTATCACAGGTTTGATTGGTATTGCCTTTATTGGTTGGGCCCTGCTGGCTTCACTGAAACACCGTAAGCAACAGGATAAACTCACTGCTTAGAGTGTATACAATGTAAAGCAAAAAATCATTATCTTAGAATATCGTTAATAACAGGTTATACCAAACAATTGGTATAACCTTTTTTCTAATATGCATTGCTTTTTATTACCTAATAATAGACATTAGACCTCTTGCAAAAGTCATAGGTTTAGCTCGAAATTAATGATACCAGCAAACAGCTTCATTCTAAGATCATAGCGCTGACGACGGTTACGATATTTATGAGCCACGATTTTGAACAACTTGATTAAGCCTATTTTGTGCTCAACCACAATACGGAACTTTGCTAGATAGTGATTGGCCTGTTTGCATATCTCCAGTAACTGACCACCACGTGGCTTTTTAAAAGGGGTGAAGGTTTGCTTATGTAGCTTTGCTAACCCTTGATAACCACTATCTGCTAGTAATTTAGCATTGTCAGGAAGCCAGTCAGGACAAGTATCTTTATAGAGCTTAAAATCGTGGATTGACCCTTTGCAGGTTTGTACATCAAGTATCAACCCTGTTTGCCAATGAACG
>NZ_JADGFW010000066.1:0-349 GCF_016613355.1 Psychrobacter sp. M9-54-1
TGTGAGAGTAGGTCATCGTCAGCTCTCTATTCCCTAAAAAGCCCCCTTCTACGAAAGTAGAAGGGGGTTTTCTTTTGGCTGCTTTAAGCTAAATAATTATTAATCCAATGACTGGACGTTTTTTCTTTCATAAGGCTCAATATTAGCTATTATTCGTGTATATATATCCGGCTTAAAAATCTTATATCCTAATGAAGTAATAGCTTGATGACGTTTTTCTAAAAAACTAATGCTCTATTCAACTTATTTAAAGTGATGTATTTCAATAAGTTGTAATATATATAAAATAAAAATTGATATTAGCTTGACCCCCTATTAAAAGCGCGTATAATGCCACCCAGTCGAAAGG
>NZ_JADGFW010000067.1:0-277 GCF_016613355.1 Psychrobacter sp. M9-54-1
AATTTCAAACTAAATAAAAATAACTTCTTGACTTAGTAAATAAACCGTCTATAATACGCACCTCATTAAGGGAAAGGATGAGATAAAGACTAATAATATTAGTCAAATCAAAACCTTAACTTACTGAAACAAATTATAAAAAAGCTTGACAAACCAAATCACTATGATATGATAGTCGGCTCGCTAGATAGGATAAGTTATTGACTTAGACTGACTAGCAAAGAGAAATACCCTATATAATCAACTACTGGACGACAGTAGCTTGACACTATTTAAA
>NZ_JADGFW010000008.1:0-803 GCF_016613355.1 Psychrobacter sp. M9-54-1
GGTGGTGTTCTAAAAAGTATGCTGGCATCAGACGTAGCCATAATTGACATAAAAGAACACCAGATCGAATACTTTAAAGTGATTATCAAGCTTTTTTGAGAAGCAACAAGTCTTTCTAACCGATCGTCTTAATCGGTGTCTAAGACGGCAGTTATTACCTTCTATACCTACCGTATGCTGTTTGCCAACTCGTTTGTTATCTGGTTTAAAGGCCGTTATGAAACTGTCCCAATTGTCCATACTAATAGAGTCATAGCTCACTTTAAGTTGCTTAAGACGTGCTCTTAACTTCTTAGCCGTTTTTAGGTCACGTTTGCCCCAGACATAAGCGACAATCTCATTAGTAGCGCGGTCATAAGCATAAATAAGCCAAACTTTACGCTTCTTGCGATATACGTAAGTCCAGAACTCATCAACCTCTAAGCGTTCATAGTAGCGCTTCTTAGGTACAATCTTGTAAATGGATGAGCCTATGGTGCTAAGCACTTTTCCAATACTAACCTTGGCTATAACGGCTATGTCTCTAACACCACAACCTCGGACAGTCATCAGTCGTATGAGATCTTCTATTCTAGAGTGACAGCCGTTATAGGTTACCGCATGATCGCCAATAAACTGGCGTTTGCAGTCCTTGCACTGGTAGTTCTGCTTGCCATAGCTTTTTATGCCATTTTTCTTTAAACTGGGACTGTGACAGTCGGGGCAATTGATCTGTATTTGTGTCTTCATAACCTCAAATATATCATCTTGCTTCGGCTGTCACCCTTCCTTTATTACCCCAGCATACTTTTTGATACACCATC
>NZ_JADGFW010000009.1:0-46587 GCF_016613355.1 Psychrobacter sp. M9-54-1
TGATTTGCTTATTTCAAGTTGAGAGTGGGGTATACCTATAAAAATATAGAAGCGATTATGGTTGAAAGCTAGAATAAAAAATCAAAGGATTGAGGCAAATATCTTATAACGTTAATAATCAAATAACAGGATTTACTACGATAGCGATAGGTATGCTATTGGATTTTTAGGAGAAACATTATGAAGTGGCAAGACAGACGTGGCAGCTCGAATGTGCGCACCACCAGTGGCGGTGGCAAGATGATTGGCGGCGGTATCGGCGGTATTATCATTGCTGGTATTTTATGGCTGGTGTTTGGGGTTAATCCGATGACCGCATTGCAAACGGGGCAAGTGATTACGGGCGGCGGCAATACGTCTACCCAGCCTGCTACTAGCGACGACCGTGATACACGCTTTGTCAAAGTCGTGTTAGCGGATACGGAAGAAGTTTGGCATCAGATATTTAACGAGGCGGGGAGTACTTATAAAGAGCCGTCATTGATTTTATTTAATGGACAGGTCAGCTCAGCTTGCGGCAGTGCCAGCGCCGCCACAGGGCCTTTTTATTGCCCAGGCGATCAGACGGTATATTTGGATACGTCGTTTTTTGTAGAAATGCGGCAAAGTTTGGGTATTACTGGCGATGAACAAGGTTCAGGCGATAGTGAAAATCAAGGTAAAGCGGGAGACTTTGCGCAAGCCTATGTCATCTCTCATGAGGTCGGTCACCACGTGCAGACTTTGCTTGGTATTACTCAGCAAGTCAATGAAGCCAGTCGTCAAGTAACACGCGCGCAGGCTAACAGGTTATCCGTCATGCAAGAGTTACAAGCCGATTGTTTTGCAGGTGTCTGGGCGCAGCGCAATCAAGAGCGCGTACAGTTCTTGGAAGCGGGCGATATTGATGAAGCCATCAATGCGGCCAGTCAAATTGGTGATGACCGTTTAGCGCGTGCCGGCGGCGGCGCTGTGGTACCAGATAATTTCACTCATGGCACCAGTCAACAGCGCGTGCAGTGGTTTACCCGTGGTTTAGAGAGCGGTAATGTGCAAGCGTGCGATACTTTTAGCGGCGCGTTATAGAGTTCGTTTTGTGTTATAAAAATATTTGGGTATTGCTTACCCTATAAACGTAAAAAAGCCTGCAAATCCATTGCAAGCTTTTTTCTTGCTAACTTTTTAATAGTCAGCTATCTTTTTTCAATACTCATGTAATCTATCATCTTAATTAAGATAATGATTTAATCATAGCTAATGAATAGTGATTAACGAGTTTGGTCAAGGATATAAGCACCTGCGCCGCCGATTGCTGCGCCGCCGATTGCACCGCGAGCGATGTCTTTACTGTTGCCGCCACTTTTAAGAAGTGCGCCAGCCGCTGCACCAGCAGTTGCGCCTTTAGCAGTGTTGCTTAAGCCACTGTTGTAACCATAACCATTGTTAGCACAACCGCCCATCATCAAAGCTGAGCTTGCAATCGCAGTTAGTGCAAAAGTTTTAGCAAATTTCATGGTATCACCTATTAAGTTGTCAAATTTGAAATCCAATATACAGGATGTATCTAAATATGTCTGTACTACTTTTAATAATAGCTTGTTTGTCTCTATCAAGCCGTAGTAGAAACGCTAAGCTTTGCAAATATACGGTAAATTATGTTACTTCGCTGTATCATTGGTAGGGGTTTTGCTTATAGTTATTGTATTTATAATGATAGTCCGCTAACTGTTTTTTGCAATTGCGTAATTGCAAAACTAAAAAGGCCACATAAAGTGGTCTTTTTTAATCTAGCAATCTAGCTAACGATCTAATTTTGTGACTTACGTTTCATTTGCTCAAAGAATTCATCATTGGTTTTGGCTTCTTTTAAACGATCAAGCAAAAACTCAGTCGCTTGCACGCCATCCATTGGTTGTAACAGTTTACGCAATATCCAAACTTTACGTAGTTTATCTTCATCAAGTAGGCGCTCTTCGCGGCGGGTACCGGATTTTTTGATATTAATCGCAGGGAAGACGCGTTTTTCGGCTAAGTCACGCTCAAGGGTAATTTCTTGGTTACCCGTACCTTTAAACTCTTCAAAAATCACGCTGTCCATTTTACTACCCGTATCAATCAAGGCACTGGCAATAATGGTTAAGCTGCCGCCTTCTTCGACGTTACGCGCCGCGCCAAAAAAGCGTTTTGGACGTTCTAACGCGTTAGCATCCAAACCACCGGTCAATACTTTACCCGATGATGGAATAACAGTGTTGTAAGCACGGGCAAGACGGGTGATAGAGTCAAGCAAAATGACCACGTCTTGCTTATGCTCGACCAGACGTTTAGCTTTTTCGATGACCATTTCGGCGACTTGGACATGGCGCTGCGGTGGCTCGTCAAAGGTTGAGGCAACGACTTCACCGCGCACGGTGCGTTCCATCTCGGTCACTTCTTCTGGACGCTCATCAATGAGCAAGACGATAAGGTAGCATTCAGGATTATTGCGGGTGATAGACTGAGCAATAGATTGCAAGAGCATGGTTTTACCGGCTTTTGGCGGTGCAACGATAATCGAGCGCTGTCCTTTACCAATCGGGGCAATCAGGTCGATGATACGACCAGTCAAATCTTCAGTCGTACCATTACCAAGCTCTAGCTTTAATTGCTCAGTTGGAAATAATGGCGTTAAGTTCTCAAAAATCAGCTTATGACGCGAGCGATCTGGGGTATCAAAGTTGATTTCACCAACTTTTAGTAGCGCAAAATAACGCTCAGAATCCTTTGGCGGACGAATGGTGCCCGCGATACTGTCGCCCGTCTTGAGACTAAAACGGCGAATTTGGCTCGGACTGACATAAATGTCGTCAGGGCCTGCTAAATAAGAGCCCTCTGATGAGCGTAAAAAGCCAAAACCATCAGGAAGTACCTCAAGCACACCGTCGCCGTAGATGGCTTCGCCGTTACGGGCATGGGTTTTTAAGATAGCAAAGATAATGTCTTGTTTACGGCTACGCGCCATATTATCAAGGCCCATTTCTTTGGCGATGGCCAATAGCTCAGCGATTGATTTTTTCTTTAGTTCAGTAAGATTCATAGATAGGTCATTAGCAGTTGATCAGATGAGAGATGCCATTATCAGCACAAATCACGACAAGGATTAAACAAAGGGTGTAGGGCGATAGAGGGTATATACACAGGGCTTGGGGCTTATGTAGGATTTGTTTTACGTGCCAGCTTATAAACGCCTTGCAAGACAGTCGGGCAGGTTTATAAAAAGTGAAGATAAAGAAGTCTACATAAGAGTCTGCGTCAAAAACTCAATATCAGTAATTGTGTTTAGTCATTGCGTTCAGTAGTGGTGTTTTATAATGACGATTGTGTTTTTGTTGATAAACACGAGGAGAATAGCGACAAGACACTTAGGAAAATGATTAGTTTTCTCTTGTCAGCAGACTATACGGCGTTCAAGACAGCGTTGTCAATAATTTTTGCTAAAAAAGCTATAATATCCAGCTTTTTGCTCAGAAAAGCAGCAAAAAAGCCATTAGCTCAAAAAGATAATGGCTTTTTCAATACGTACTTTATAAATAGCATAGCGCATTCTTTAAAATCGCTATTTTTAACAAACACCTTTAGCGATTATTAGAGGGCGTTTATTAACTGTACTTATAGATGTTTATCTAATACTTTAGCAAGTTCAGCTTTTGGCTGTAAGCCCATGACTGAATCGACTTTTTCGCCATCTTTAAAGACAAATAGCGTTGGGATGTTGCGGATACCAAAACGGCTCGCTGCTTGCGGGTTGTTATCGACGTCGACTTTAACGATTTTGACTTTACCTTGGTACTCGCTCGCCAAATCTTCTAAAATAGGTGCAATGGCTTTACAAGGACCACACCAAGTTGCCCAAAAGTCTACTAGCACTGGCATATCAGATTGTAGAACGTCTTGGTCGAAGTTTGCATCAGTGGTATTAACAATAAGGTCTGACATAATTTATCTCTCTTGTTTTATTATTTCTATCACCAGTCATCATACAATACGGCTGTCATATTCGAGCGATGAGTGGTTAAAGAATGGTTGGGAGGTGGTGAAAATCTGCCATTATATTAACATGTTTGCTCAAAGTTGACAGATGCAGGCGGGTTAAAATGTTTAACTATTACTATTAGCACAATAAATCGACACATAATGACACAGGTTATGTTTTATCTGTCACCCTAATCTCTTGCGGGCATTATTCTACATCTAGCATGTTTACCGTGTAGCGCCGTTAATATTTCTAAACCCTAATATCATTTATTGCCTTATTAGAATAATCTATTTTTAGACCACCAACCTTTTGATATAAGTAGCCCATTTTTATGCCTTTTACCGATGAAGCAATAAACGCCTTAAACGCTCAAGAAAATGCCTATCCTCTTGCGTTTTTCCAAAAATTTGCCCAAGACATTACTGTCTATGAGGACGATGACATTTGGGTTGTTGATAAGCCCGCCGGACTGTTAAGCGTCGATGGTAAAAGCCTTAAGGTAAGTTTATTGGCACGGCTCGAGCGCGCCAATCCGGCGGTAAAATTGATTCATCGTTTAGATATGGATACTTCAGGGCTGCTAATTTTTGCCAAGAATGCCGCCGCACAAAGCCATATTAGTAAGCAATTCATCGACCGGTTGCCGCAAAAAAGCTATCAAGCGCGCGTCTTTGGGGCGTGGCAGCGTGTCGGTGCCAAAGGCGAGATATCAGTGCCAGTACGCTATGAGCCCACGACCAAACCGCGGCATATCGTTGACTATGATTGGTCAAAGCATGCATTGACATTGTATGAAGTATTGGCGCATGAAGAATGCAATGGTCAGGTCGTCACCCGCGTGCTGTTAAAGCCCGTGACCGGACGCAGTCATCAGCTGCGCGTGCATATGGTACACGTCGGTCATGTGATGATTGGCGACCCAATCTATGCTGAAGGTGATGCCTTAACAATTGCGCCGAGGCTTAATTTACATGCCCAGCATTTGCGCCTCAAGCATCCGACGCTTGGTGCTTGGATGGATTGGGAAAGCCCATGCCCTTTTTAGCCATTCCTCTTTAACAACTTTTTTGATCAGCTCATTTTAAAAAGCTTTTTTAAATAAATCATGCAAAACAAGGATCGTATTATGCTTGATATCAATACCGCTAAACAGACGCTTAAACAGCGCTTTAAACCTAAATCGTCGTCATCTACCTCAAAGACGCCCGTCGATTGCGAGGTGCTGATTATTGGCGCAGGGATTGCCGGTATCGGTATGGCGTGTCGATTGCAGCAGCAAAAGCACAAAGGGCTGTTTGGGCAGAAAAGCCCAAGTCGCTTAAAACAGCGAGCCACAAGAAAGCGGCAAAAAACTAGCCAGCGCTTTGTGGTATTAGAAAAACGCGCAGACTTGGGCGGTACGTGGCATTTGTTTACATATCCTGGTATTCGTTCCGATTCTGATGCTTTGACCTTTGGCTATAGCTTTCGTCCATGGTTGGACCATCGGGTATTGGCAAAAGGCGATGATATTAAAAACTATATTGCCGATACCGCGCGTGTGTTTGGCGTCTCTGAGCACATTCGCTATCAGCATGAGGTGCAACAACTGTCTTGGTCAAGCCATAGTCAGCAGTGGACGGCAACGGTAAAAAACCATGTAAGCGGCGAGGTATTTGCCTTAACGGCAAAGTTTGTCGTCGGTGCTACAGGCTACTATGATTATGAGCAAGGTTATCGCCCGCATTTTGAAAACGAAGCAGATTTCCAAGGTGAAATCATCCATCCGCAGCATTGGCAAAACGTCAATTATGACGATAAAAAAGTGGTCATAATCGGTAGCGGTGCCACCGCGATGACGCTACTGCCCGCTATGGTCGATGAAGAAAGCGAGCAGTGCGCGCAGCACGTCACTATGCTACAACGCTCGCCGACCTATGTAGCAAGTGTACCGGGCGATGATTATGCGCTTGATTGGCTGGCAGGTAAATTTTCGCCGTTATCAAAAACGCAAGCTTATAAGCTACTGCGCGCGCGTAATGTGTTGATGCAACAAGGGACGTATCGAGCGGCAGTTTTTGCGCCCACAGTGATAAAAGCATTATTAAAACGTGGCGTTAAAACCGAGTTAAAGGGCAGCGGAGTTGATATTGCGCATTTTATGCCTACTTATAATCCGTGGGATGAGCGGCTTTGTGCCGTGCCAGACAGCGATTTGTTTAAGGCATTACATGGCAAGCACGCTGCCGTCGTGACTGATCAAATTAGCCACTTTACCAAAACTGGCATCATGCTTGATTCTGGTAAACACCTTGACGCTGATATTGTTGTGACCGCAACGGGGCTAAAGCTGCAAATGCTTGGCGGCGCGAAACTATATATCGATGGACGGGCAATTGATATTGGCAAACGCATGACGTATAAGGCGGTGATGATTGAAGGCGTGCCAAATATGGTGGCGCTATTTGGTTATACCAATGCGTCGTGGACGCTCAAAATCGATTTGGCTTGTCAGTATGTGCTGCGGCTTCTCAACCATATGCACAAGCACGGTTATCAGGTGGCAGTGTCACAAGCAAAAACTGCGCATAGCGAGGCGCATGCGCAGCCAGATACGGTGATGGGCGCGCTATCGGCAGGCTATGTGCAGCGCGCGCAACACCAATTACCGAAACAAGGCGATATTTATCCTTGGCGGGTCACCAATAATTATCTGAGTGACCGCGTGATGCTTAAATACCGCAAAATAAAGGACGATTGGTTAAATTTTAGTCGTTAAGTGTTATTAGTGGTTGTCTTCTCATGCTTATCGATAAATTCTGAGACTTGCTTGCTTAGGATTTGCCACAAGGTTTCTTGCGCACTTTTGCTGCCCCAGGCGTTATGCGGACTAAATATCACCCGCGGATGGTCAGCAAGGGTTAATAAAGGGTCGTCTTTGACAATCGGCTCTTGCTCAAATACATCGGTGGCATAACCAATAATTTGCTCGTCGTTAATGGCATCGCTCAGCGCTTGGCTGTCGACAATACCACCACGAGCGACATTAACAATTAGTGGCTGCTTAGCCATTTTTGCTAAGGTGTCTTTATTAATTATGTGCTTGGTTTGCTCGTTTAATGGGCAATGTAAGCTCAATACATCAGACTGCGCAAGTACCTCATCGAACGCCGTATAATCCTCATTACGCGGCGTACGCCCTTGATGCTCCGCCCACAATACCGTCATCCCAAAAGCGCGGGCGATGTCGGTGACACGTTTACCGATAGTGCCAACACCAATAATACCAAGCGTCTTATCTTCCAAATCTATCAGTGGAATATCAAGTAAGCAGAAATTACCATCATCTTGCCACGTACCGTCCGCAACTTTTTCATGATAATAGATGCCTGCGCGCATGGCCGTTAGCATCAGCATAAAGGTATGCTCGGGCACGCTTTTGACCGCGTAACCTGCGACGTTATATAGCGCAACATTGTGCTTAGCGCAGGCATCTTGATCGACGTTATTCATACCTGTTGCGGTCAGTTGGATAAGCTTAAGTTTCGGCAGATTGGCAATGACGTCAGCGCTGATTTGGACTTTATTGGTAAAAATGATATCAGCATTTTGACAGCGCTCAATAATCAGCTCTTGAGGTGTATCGTCGTAAGTAATGTAGTCAGTCACGCCAGCAGGTGCTGGCAAGTCGATATTGTCAGAAAAAGTACCCTTGTCTAAAAAAACCGCTTGCATGATGTTTCCTTATCTCATTGTTATTTTAAATAGATGATATTTTAAATAGATGACGTTTTAAATGGCCTTGCATTTTAAATAGGCTGACAGAGTTATTGGCTTAATGTAGCACGTTGCCGCACTTAGTCAAAAAATGCGTCAAAAACCCCATCGAAAAGCGTGCAGTAAAAAACCTCTACTTCAATTGAAATAGAGGTTTTATTTTTTGCGACAGGAGTTCTTGTGCTTATATCGTTCCTAAGCTTATAAAGAAAAACGCTTATAAAGAAAAACGCTTGCGCAATTTGCCAATCAGACTTCGAACGCGACTGCTTAAATCAATACGTACATCGTTTTCAGGGTCGTGCTCGACTTCATAACGCTTAACCAACTCAGGGCTGGCTTTGAGTTTTGCATGATGCTGGAAAGCACGGTTGACGCTAATCTCAAGTAGGCTGGCACGCATGGGCTTCGGTAAGCAGCGATAAACCTGACCTTTATTAATCAAATCAATGAGCAAGCCCGCATCCTGAAATTCCGTCTGTACCAAGACCACCAAGTGCGGCGCATCTTGTTTTAAGGTGAAGATAATCGGCGCGATATTTTCGCCGCTGACATTGATGTCGGTAATACACACGCCGATATCTTCATTGGCCAAATAATCGTAAGCTTCTTCTAAGCCTTCTGCGTGCAGGACTTTATAGCTATGCGAGAACTGCTTGCTTATTTGCTCAATCAGCTCGTCGGTTTCATCGATGACCAACAGTGTCTGCTTTTTACCCGAGCTATCAAATTGCTCCGCGTCCTCATCTGGATTATAAGTCAACGCGATTTCGGTAGCGCGACCGACGACGGCGAGCAGTTCTTCAGATTTACAAGGTTTGGTCAAATAACGATAAATCTCACCATCGTTAATAGAGCCGATAATGGCGTTTAAATCAGCATAACCGGTCAATAAAATCCGCATGGTAGACGGCGACACTTCTTTGACTTCACGCAAGATATCGACACCCACGCGCTCAGGCATACGTTGGTCGCTGACCGCCACGTGTACATGGTTATTTTTGATATAGTCGATATATTCAGTCGGGTCAGTGGTGATAAAAACGTCATGCGTTTTACGAAACAGCAGTTTCATCGAACGTAAAATACGTTGTTCATCGTCGATAAACGCCAACTTCGGTTTTGGTACAGACCCTAGCTCGTCGCCAGAGGTTTCCATTTCATGGTCAAGTTCATTCATGATGATTTCCTTATGATGAATAATAGTACGTTAGTTTTATATAATCATTTAAATAGCAATTGAGCTCACAACAAAACGAACACCAGAACCTAGCATTTATGCTGCTAGGCTTTGTTCGGTTAAATCATTATCAATCGGTAGCGTTAAGGTAAAGGTAGTGCCAACGCCTTCGGTTGAAACCGCTTTAATGTCGCCATTATGCTGCTCCATAATCTGCTGACTGATGGCCATCCCAAGACCGGTTCCTTCGCGCGCGCCCTTAGTGGTAAAGAACGGCTCAAAGATTTGGTTAAGTACCTCGGCGCTCATGCCTTTACCATTGTCGCTGACATCAATATAGACATGATTGTCATCGGCGCGCGTTCGCACTTCGATTTTGCCATCTGGTTTTTCGCCCATGGCTTGCGCGGCGTTATTAAGCAAGTTCACCAAGACTTGGTTGATTTGCGACGGCGAGCATTTAATCTCAGGCGTCGGCGTAAAATCTGTGACAATTTCTTGATGTCTGATAGAGTTACCAGCGATTTTCAATGACGCTTCGATACATTCGCGCACATCGATGGTTTTCACTTTTGACTCATCAAGACGGGCAAAGTTACGTAGGTTTAGGACCATCTCGGTGATTTGCTCGATACCAAAGAGTGAGTCTTTAATCAGCTCTTTAAGCTCAGTAGACAAATCATCTTCTTGGATTTCATCCGACGCACGGACGATATCAGCCAATAACTTATCAATTTTGCCATCAGTAGCGGCATCAGTTTTAGCGGCTTTTAACCCTTGTACCAACTCAATCAACTCTTCGTATTGCTCAGTCAACTGACCGATAATCTCAAGGTTGTTTTGCACATAAGATAATGGCGTATTAACCTCATGAGCGACGCCCGCCACCATTTGACCCAAGGTTGCCATTTTTTCTGAACGGATCAATTGCAGCTGAGAGTTTTTCAGCTCTTTTAGCGTCTCTTGTAGCTCAGCGGTACGCTCTTCAACTTTAATCTCTAGCTGCTGATTAATATTGGCAAGCTTACCTTCGTTAGATTGGATACGGTCTAGGAGGTCATTAATAGAGCCGTTTACCAGCCCAATCTCGTTGCGACCTTCGGCGAATTTAACCTCACTTAGCTTATTGTATTGCTTATCATTAATCAGGTTTTCCGCTTGCGCGATTTTATCGGTGGTTTCTTTTAACGGTTTAAACGCTAAATAAGTGAGCATAAAGTAAATCAAACCCGCGGTGATAAGTAGCGCGAGGGCAATCCAGTTAATCAGATTTTTACTTAGATTGTCAGCGATGGCGTTAATTTCAGCATCAGGCTGGACGACGATAAGTTTCCAATAAGTCTCAGGAATCTCAAATACGTACGCTTGGCTGCCGTTATAATAGCTGTCTTTTTCTAACTCAAAGCTCTGCAATAAGCGGCTGTCCATCGCGTTTTGCTTATTTTCACCGTTGTTTAGATAAGCGGCGTAGTTGACGAGATAATAGCCTTTTGACGTACCGGTTTCGGCTTTATCAAGCGTGGTCAATACCTGCTGAACTTGCGGCGATACACTAGCGGCAACGCGCTCGATGGTTTCGTTACGCTGCGTCTCCAAGAAGTTTAATACCGGATTCCAAGCAGGGTCAGCGTTGATAACTTGTTTGATATCAAGCGGTGTACCGGTGGCTTCGTCGATATAGCTTAAGCGCTCAGGGTTAGAGGAGGCGATAACTTTGTCACTGTTATCGAGCAGTAAAATATAACCTGAGCCCGAGCTTTCGCTGAGCTTAACGATGTTTTCTTGTAGCTGGTTGAGGGTAAAGTTGACGGTACTGGCACCCCAGAACTGGTTGTCACGCTCGATGGCGACACCGCAACTCATCGCCAGCTCGCCTTTAGTTTGGCTGGCGCGGACATGGTTCCAGATACAGCTTTCAGGTTTGAGCAATTTCAAAACGCTAAACCAGTCTTCTTGATAATAAGGATTGGCAGGGTTTGGGTCGCTGAGTACCGCTTGATAATCGCCGTTTTGACGCACCATCAAAAATGGATGGGTGGCGGTATTGGCGCCCAGTGCGCCTTTTTCTGGCCAAATGCCGCCACTACCTAATAAGTTATAATCGCGCTTATCAAAAGCATTGGCGGTACTGGCTTGCAAAATCGCTTCTTGTGGCGGCAAAGTCTGCGCGCTTTGCTGCAATAACAGGGCACTGCGCATCACGCGATTGATATCGGCTGAGATACTATTGACCGCGGTATTACCACGCTCAGCGACCAGTTTTGCCGATTCAAGGCGAATTTTTTCATGACCTTCTTTATCAACAACATACACAACAACGGCTAGTACGATCACAAAAGCGATAAATAGAATGGTCGTCACTTGGGTACTGACTTGGTTAAAAAAGCCAACTTTTTTGGAGGCACTCATGAGGGGATTGTCCTTGGATAAACGTGACCACAAAGCAGACTGTCTATACAGACTACTGATGCTATTTGCTGTGAGCAATCGATGATGTGGTGATACGTAAGCCTTACGAAAATGGGATTTGAGTATTGGGGCAAAGTTTTTAAGATTATCACTCAGTTAAATATCTAGATATATAACTAGTATTAAAGTATTTACGGTTAATTCATAACTTAAACGACTATGAAAAACACTATTTGGCTTACTTAACGGTCTTAAAAAGGACGGTATTAAGTAGGAGGTTGCCGAAGTTTTGTGTTTTAAGACTTGATAGTTAAATTTTTTGAATAAATTTTTTATATTATTTGGAAAATCTAAAAGGGGGTAATGGTTAACATAGCTTCAATAACAATAAGAAATGTTAAATTGCATATATTAACAATATAGAAACAATTTTATGATAACAATGTTTAGGGCATAGTAGCGAGCCTTTTTCTTTACTTGTGAGTCTTTATATATGGATTTCTAAAAAGTTACTTAAGCGCAGTATTGCAATAATCTTGCCAAAAAGTGCTCTTGAAAAGTTAACTTAACGCACTCATCTAGGCGCTAACGTTATATAATGGTCTGTTTTATCTATCGACCTAGCTGACAAGTTGGGCGTTGCTGATAGCTTCAATGACCAGCAACTTATTAATGAGTTTGAGCTATTAATTGACTAAATCCTTGCGTGATTGTTTGTATGATTGTGGCTTGATTCATTAACTATCTATTTTCTTATCATCTGAGTACAAAAGACATCGCCTTATGACTATCTCTATCGCTTCATTGCACAGCACCGAATTTGCCGTTGGTCAACGTTATTTATCTGATACGGAGTCTGAGCTTGGCTTGGGTGTGGTCATCGACGTCGATGACCGCTGTGTACATATCTTATTTCCGCAAAGTGAAGAGACCCGCGTCTACGCCAAAAATTCTGCGCCGTTATCGCGCGTGGTGTTCAAAGAAGGTGATAGTATTTCTGACCAAGCCGGTAATAGCTATACCGTAACCGCGGTCGAAGAAGTGATGGGCGTGCTCAAATACAGTGTTGATGAGCATGAGCGCGGCATTATGGAAACCCGTTTGGCGGCTAATATCACGCTGGCTAAGCCGCTTGAGCGTTTGCTGGCTGGTCGTATTGAGCGCGGGGATTGGTATGAGCTGCGTCAAGATATCTTGCGTATGCAATCAGCGCTAGCGGGTCATCCGCTCAAAGGCTTGATGGGCGCACGTGTCGATATCATCGAGCATCAGCTGTATATTGCCCATGAAGTCGGTAAACGTATCGCCCCGCGTGTCTTGCTTGCTGACGAAGTTGGCTTGGGTAAGACCATTGAAGCAGGTCTGATTATTCATCAGCAGCTATTGACGGGCAAAGCTGAGCGCGTCCTAATTCTTGTACCAGACAGTTTGCAGTATCAGTGGATGATCGAGCTGCGTCGCCGTTTTAACCTAAACTTTGCCTTGTTTGATTTGGTACGTACCGCTGCGATTAAAGAACACGACCCTGAGCAAAACGTCTTTACGACTGAGCAATGTATCATTGCCGGCATGGACTTATTGCTTGACCATCCAGATTTGTACGATCAAGCGATGGAAGCGGGTTTTGATTTATTGGTCGTCGATGAAGCGCATCACCTGCATTGGGATGAAGCACAAGGCGGCAATGATAAATATGACCTCATTGCTGACTTTGCCGAAGAGACACCGGGTGTCATGCTATTAACGGCAACACCTGAGCAGCTTGGCGCCCAAAGCCACTTTGCCCGTCTGCGTTTATTAGACCCCGATCGCTTTGATGACCTTGATGAATTTATCGATAGCCAAGAAGCCTTTGCCGAAACTGCCGCTGTTGCCAGTGTCTTAATCGAAGATAAACCATTAAGCAACGGTCAAATCACGGCATTAAGTCATCTGCTTTCTATTAGTATCGATGAATTAGCAAACATTAATGACGACGAAAAACTGCGTACTTATGCGCTCAATGAACTCCTTGACCGTCATGGTACGGGGCGTATTTTATTCCGTAATACCCGTGAGAGTGTCAAAGGTTTTTATGGTCGTAGCAGCCAGCCGTATCCGTTGCCGCTACCTGAAGCATGGGTCGATAGCTATCAAACCAAGGGTAAATTGCGCGAGCAGCTTTGGGGCGAAGAAAATCAACCCGATGGCGGCTGGCTAGAGGATGATCCGCGGGTGCCGTGGTTGATTGATATTTTAAAGGGTGAGCTTAAGCATAAAAAAGTATTACTGATTGCTCGTAGTGGGGCGACGGTTGAAAGTTTAGAGGCGGTATTGCGCCTGCATGCTGGTATTAAAACCGCCATCTTTACCGAACAGATGACCTTACTTGAGCGTGACCAAGCGGCGGCGTTTTTCGCCGATTTAGAAGGCGCGCAGATATTACTCTGCTCAGAAATTGGCTCAGAAGGTCGCAACTTCCAGTTTGCAAGCCAGCTGATATTGTGGGACCTGCCTGCCAATCCCGATACGTTAGAGCAGCGTATCGGTCGCCTAGATCGTATCGGGCAGACACAGCAAATTATGCTGCACGTTCCTTATGTACAAGGGACGGCGCAAGAGCGACTGTACCGCTGGTATAACGACGCGCTCAATATGTTTAATCAGATTTCTCCAACTGCGCAAAGCGTACAAGAGCAGTATATCCAAGAGTTAAAGCCGCTGCTTGAAGGCGCGGATACCGACGCTAACCGCACCACTTTGCAGGAGATTATCGAAGAAGCACAGCAAACGCGCTTGGGACTCGAAGCACAGCTACAAGCTGGTCGCGATCGCTTACTTGAGTACAACTCATGCCGTCCGCGCGTTGCTGGGCGTATTGCAGATGCCATGCATGATTTTGATAAACATAATCTATTGCCGCAATTTATCGAGCGCTTCTTTGCTTCCGCCAATATCGACCACAATATCCAGCGCGATGGTTCATGGGTGATTGCGCCGATTGATAGCACGGAAATTAGCGATTATATCGACGGTCTGCCGCTCGGTGACGAAGATGGTATGACGCTGACCTTTGAGCGTAAGCAAGCGCTGCAGCGTGAAGATATCGAATTTATCACCCATGAGCATCCATTGATGCGCGCGATTTACGAGCTGGCAAGTACCAGCACTTTTGGGAATACCACCGTTGCGATGCTAAAGAGTGCCGCCGTTCCACAAGGTATGGTGCTGCTAGAAGTGAATTTCCGCGTTGAAGCGATTGCGCCAAGATTGCTTAATCTGCCTGCTACCTTGCCGACGCAAAATATTCGTGTCTTTATCAGTGAGCAGGGCAGTGATTTATCCGCGCGTATTAGCAGCGATATGATTATGCCGCATATCGAGCGCTTGGATAAAAACCGCGCCCGCCAAGTGATTAAAGTACGTGGCGATGTGATTGAGCAGCGCTATTATGAAGCCGAAGATATTGCCCGCCAGCAGCTAGAAGACATTGGTGAACAGGCAAGCGCGCGCTTTAGCCAGCAGTGGTCACGTGAAATCAAGCGCCTAAAGCATCTGCAAACGATTAATCCTAACGTGCGCCCAGAAGAGATTGAGCGTCTAGAGCAGCTAAAAGCCCAAGGTGAGCAAGCACTAGGCAATTTATCGCTTGTACCGGATTCTATCCGCGTGCTAGTCGCTGTGAAACCGTAACGTCAAGCCAAAAAAAACGAGATGTGAGATAACATCTCGTTTTTTCTGCAAATATGCTGTTTTAAATAATCGCTTGCTGACTATCTTTAAGCCACTAAGCGGTAGCACGACTAAGCAGTAGAACTACTAAGTTACTTAAGCGGCGACTGCTTAGTCAAAATCTTTAATATTCGCTAAGATGATTGGCTTTTCGCTTTATAATGAGCGATTGCTAATCATTTTACTGGCTATTTATTTGGCGTTGTCAGCGTTATCTGGCTGTTTAGTGCAAACTATAATAGCCATGCTATAACAGTTTTAAAATGAACCTACTATACATATTATTTTAAATTAAAACGCCGCATTGGCTTAAGCCGTATCGTATTGATACGCTTGACCCTTGAGTGCTTATATCTCAATGCTTGGTGTGATTGATCAAAATAAGGAAACCTATCGTCATGTCTGATTATCCGCAACTGATCGATGAGCTGCTCGCTACTGTCGCGCTTATCGAAGTCAGCCCTGATGTTTTTGAAGGTAAAAGCCACGATTATGTGGGCAGTCGTATTTTCGGCGGGCAAGTGCTGGCGCAAGCGATTATGGCCGCATCGCATACGCTCGATAAAGACAAACCTTGTCATTCGCTGCATGGTTATTTTTTGCGCGGTGGCGATATCAATCAGCCGGTGATTTACCAAGTACGCCGCCTGCGTGATGGTC
Organism: Psychrobacter sp. M9-54-1; assembly: GCF_016613355.1. Taxonomy (NCBI): domain Bacteria; kingdom Pseudomonadati; phylum Pseudomonadota; class Gammaproteobacteria; order Moraxellales; family Moraxellaceae; genus Psychrobacter; species Psychrobacter sp. M9-54-1. The sequence goes on from NZ_JADGFW010000009.1 coordinate 15,711, forward strand.
GCAGTCTGTCAGCACGTGAAGTCACGGCAATTCAGTATAAAGAAGTGCGCGGTAAAGCGCCTGTCGAGCAAGTGATATTTTCGATGATTGCTTCGTTCTCACCGATGGAAGAGGGCTTGGAATATCAAGAAGATATGCCCGTGTATCCGCCGCCAGAAGACTTGCTTGATGAGCAAGATTTAAAAGAGCAGTATGTTGGAAAGGTTCCTGATGCCCTAAAAGCGCGTTTTATGCGTCATCGTCATGTCGAGATTAAACCGATTAAGCCGCGTGATCCGATTCATCCAGAACCGATGAAACCCAAGCAAGCAAACTGGCTGCGTATCCGTGAGCTTGGAAAGCAGCCTGTGGCCATTCAGCAAGCACTATTGGCGTTTTCGTCTGATTTTTACTTGGTCGGTACGGGGCTGATGTCACATGGGGTCAGCTTTATGACCAGTGGTTTGCAAGCGGCGAGTATTGATCACTCGATGCATTTTCATCGTGATTTTGATTTAAATAATTGGCTGCTATATGACATGTGGAGCGACACGACCTCTAACGCCAAAGGCTTAAATCACGGTCAGTTTTGGCAAGATGGTCGATTGGTCGCAACGGTACAACAAGAAGGCCTGATGCGTTTGCGGGTGCCCAAATCTTAAATTTTGTCTTAGTTTTTTGTATGTTATAAATGAAAAAAGCGACTCAGAATATATTTTGAGTCGCTTTTTTTAGGGGTTTTATTTGGTTGCAATAACCTATTATTCTAAAATCTTAACCATCGCTCGTGGTAATCCAAGTGTTGCCTGCGCATCACTCGCATTTAACCAGTTAATATTAATTTCTGCCGCTTGCAAGGCTTTGGTCAAATCAGTCACTTGCTCATTAGCTAAAGTCAGTGATTGCGGCGTTAAATACCAATGGAAATGAGTTAATGAATGTTTAATAGGCGCGTCATCAATTAAGGCTTTATTAATGGGCGCGGCTGCTAAACTATGCTTATCCAACCATTCATTGATAATTTGCTCAGCGGTGGTAAATTCTGTTTCATACTCTTTTTCATAGTTTTTTTTATTATTAGCAACTTTTAATCGTTTATCATCGCTGGCTTCTGAATTTTCAGCAGTTGTTTTGCCACTTACTTTACCGTCAATTTTCTCAACAAATTGCAAAGGCAAACTCCACAATCCGCCCCAAATGCCATTATCAGGACGCTGTAGCCACAGTATTTTGCCGTCCGTATCTTTAATTAATAATGCATTGCTAACTTTGCTGGGTTTGGGCTGTTTTTTGGCCTTGACTGGATAATCGGTTTCGCGACCCTGCGCATGAGCCAAGCAATCGTCTTGCAATGGGCACAGCAGACAAGGAGGCTTGCTACGCGTACACAAGGTTGCACCCATATCCATCATGGCTTGCGCAAATAATCCTGAATTTTCCCTAGGCGTTAAACGCTCCGCCAATGCCCACAGTGCTTTGGTCGTCGCCGACTTAGTAATATCACCATCGATAGCGGCCCAACGGGTGAGGACGCGCTTGACATTGCCATCACAGATAACGCCATAACGATGTAGCCCCATTGCCATAATCGCCCCAGCGGTCGACGGCCCAACGCCAGAAATCGCTTCCCAACCTGCTAGTGTCTGCGGGAAGTCGTCCGTTTCATTGATAACCTCAACCAACTGCTTCGCGCCTTTGTGCAAATTACGCGCGCGCGCATAGTAGCCAAGTCCCGCCCAGTGTTCCGCCACCATATCCCATTCTGCTGCGGCTAAATCTTGCACCGTCGGAAACGACGCCATAAAGCGGGCAAAGTAGGGCAGCACTGTCATTACTTGCGTTTGCTGGAGCATGACTTCTGATAGCCAAACGATATAAGGATTGGGCGTATCGGTTTGGTGCTGTTGCCACGGCAGATCGTGGCGACCGTTTTCAGCGAACCAATCGAGCAGGCGGGGAGCGAAGTTAGTTAATTCAGCTTCGGATTGGCTAAATATGTGGTTTCCAATTTTATTTTTTAAATTAGCGGTTGGCTGAGTCATAAAAAACCATCATATTAGAAGCGAGAATTAGGATATGAGGGCTTTGAGTCAGCTTTTCCATCGTTTAAAGTTAATTCATATAAAACTGTTTTATAGCTTTTACATTTACTTTATCAGATTTAGTTATAACTCAGTATATAATGCGATTGGATCAATAATTATTTCATTACTAAGCCTGCCAGTAAATGCCGATTCTAAGTTAGTTATATGGGAAACCATATTCATTATGGCTTCTTTCAAAGTTTCATAGTCATGCGTTGCTTCAGGAACGCTAGTTTGTTCTTTTTCACATTGTGTGATTATACCAAATAAAGTAAATTTCACTTCAGTCTGTCTCGAATATTTACGAATCACTAAGTCTTCTGGTTCTCTAAGAAACTTTCGATTGAGATTAGCGGAAGCTATATGATTAGACAGATTCATTTGTACTTCAAGTTGACTTCCCAAACCATATTCTAAAAGGAAACTTAAATCTTCAAGTAACTGTTTATCAAAATTTAAACCTTGATCAGACGACAGTTTATCTATATTGCTGATTCTTTTAAGTTCAGCGTTCAGCCCACTAATTTTACCTCTTTCATCCTTTCCTTTTTGAACCCTCGAGAGTTCCGCTTTAACTAACTTAATGTCTTCGTAATTAGTGACATACGTTAGTGCTTTACCCATTCGGTTAAAATCATTAAGGGTACTTATTATTGAATCTATATCGTTGAATGTTGCCTTTGCTGTAACTTTTATAAATGACTTTTCTTTTATTAATTTTTCTAAACTAGAGCTGTCGTATGAAACTGTAAGTACCTTATTTTCTTCAATAAGCTTCTTTTCAAAAAGAGTATATGAATAATCATTTAAAAATTTCTTTTCAGTATTTCTTTCGCTATTTTTTAAAATATCACCGACTATTCTACCACTGGAAACAGGACCTTTTTGCTGCTCTGTTTCGGATTTATCTAAGCTTTTCTCATTTAAAATATATTCAGTCACTCCTTCAAAAAGCTGTGATGATAATGAATACATTTTATCTTCATCAAGATATATAATATTTTTAATCATTTCTTTTCCTTCTAATATACTCATCATAGTATTTTTTACGAGTTGTTATTATTGACCAAACAGCTATAAATATACCTATTAACGCTAAGATAATAGTCGCAACTATAATTATAGTAGTCATATTGTATTCTCAACAGAAGGAATAGGTATTCTTGAAACAGCATCATATACTGAATAGCTGATAACAAATGAAACTACTGCTAAACCAATAGCACAAAATGTTATAGCTCTAATATCAACAACATCTGCTCCAACTAGATTCAAAGCTAATAGAATGCTATAAAAAGCTATAAATGTAATCGAAATACCATTTTGGACAGTTTTCCATTGTTCTTCTTGTCCTACGCAGTGTTCTATTTCATTGATGTTAGAGATGTGCAAAACTAATCCAAAAGCAACAAAATCGGAGGCTGATAGTAAGTCAAGACTACCTTCTTTAGTTACAAACCAGACCATAAGTCTTGCAAGAATTGGAATTAATCCTACTAGAACGGTATAAATTAGCCATTTAGTCTTTTTGCTTTCCATAGTCCTAGGAGTACCTTAAAAGCTGTTAAGTTAAATAGGTAGGCATAATATTACTATATAGCACGAATAGTTAATAAGCATCTACTTGCGATTCTTGCGCGTTTTTAATCGACGAAGGCGCTTCTCCTCTTCTTTAGCGACTCTTTTCTCTTCGGCAGCGATGCGTTGTTCAGCAACGACTAGCTCTTCAGCTTCAGTCATTTCTGGCGTCTCGAGGGTAATATTTCCAAGCTTGCCGCTACGTAACTCGTTAATCAAAATCTCAGACATGCGGTAGGTATCGACTTGATTGCCCGCGCGCACGCAGCCGCGATTACGTCCCGCCATTTCAAAAAACTCCCAATCGGTCTTGGGTAATTCTTCAATCTTATAGCGGGTTTTTAGCAGTTCAGGATAGGCTTGCATGAGATACTCAGCGGTATAACTGGCCACATCGGCGAAGTCAAACGCCGTATCACGAATACCGCCGGTCGCCGCCAAGCGATAGCCAGAGTTTTCGTTTTCAACCTTTGGCCACAGCATGCCAGGCGTGTCATAGAGCATGATGTCATCGTCAAGCTTGATCAGCTGCTGTGACTTGGTCACCGCTGGCTCGTCGCCCGTTCTAGCTACCGCGCGCCCCGCTAAGGTATTAATCAAGGTTGATTTACCGACGTTTGGAATACCCATAATCATGGCTTTTATTTGGCGACCGGTACCGACTTTATTGGGTACGAGGGATTTGCATATCGCGATGATACGCTTGACGTCATCGGCTTTATTATTGTCGCAAGCGATGGCTTTGACGCCATCTTGTTGCTCAAGATATTCCATCCACGCTTTAGTCAATTCAGGATCAGCAAGGTCGGCTTTATTTAAAATTTTGATGACCGGTTTTTCGCCGCGTAATGCCGCGACCATTGGGTTTTCGCTACTATAAGGAATACGCGCGTCAATCACTTCAATGACGACGTCCATCTGCGGCATGATTTCTTTGATTTCGTTACGGGCTTTGTTCATATGCCCAGGGAACCACTGAATACTTGCTCTCTTATCCATCTGCTTTACTAACCTTTTATAAAAAATGCTCAAAGTAAGACCATCGTCATTTACTTTTTAATGGCGTCCAGTTTACTACACAACCAGCCCTATCACCCAACGTTATCAAGTTATCACGTTACAATTTCATGTAACGCTCAGAGCAGACTATCCTGCAGACTCGTCTGTTAAATCCTCGCGCGCTGGTGGTAATGGTGCTAAATAACCAATGACTAAAATTAAGATACCTGCACCAAGGAAGGAAATCACCCGCCAAATCGCCTCGGTCTGGGATAAATCAACCAAGACCAGTTTTAGCACCACAACGCCCAATAGTCCAATGCCCATAAACCATAGCGTTCGTTGTCCATAGCGGCTGGCGATAATAGTGGCGACCAAAGCAATGAGCGTCCATAAAATGGTTAGTCCCGTTTGTACTTGCTCGCTATTCCAAGCGCCTCCTGTCACGTCGTATAAACCGCCAGTCCATAACGGCGTGCCGATAAATGCGTGCAGCGTTCTAACTAACATGCTAGAGCCTATCCAAAAACTAATCAGCGCTAAGATAATTAACAGCATATCGTTTTTAGGAATGTCACTTAATAGTCTTTTCGAGTGCATACCTAATGGCTGACGGAGCAAATAAACACCCAAGCCGTAAAACACCACCAACCATAACGTCACATCATATAAGTTAAATAAAGGAAAGTAGGGCAGTTCCCAAATAATACCATCGTAAGTGAAGTTGGTAAAAATAGCCCAACCTAGTGTGATTGGTACAAATATTTTGGCACTGTCTAATAATGCCTGATGCCAATCAAACCAATAAGTCGCAAATGCTGAGGTCGCTGCTCCTGTTTGCGAGTGTGATTGCTTATCATTGTATTGAGCCATAGCTTGACGCTGTGTCCACCATAATGCAGCCAGCATAAAGGCAACCGGAACCAAAATAGTCATGACACCTTTTGAATCAGGCAAGCCATAATGCATAGCTTCTGCCAACAGGATAATGCCAGCACCAAGCCAGCTCGCGCTATCAAAACTTTTTAACTCCAATTCTTTATGCCATGTTTTTAACCATAGTTGCCCAACGACCAACCAGCCTATGAGTAGTGTGATAAATATCGGCCAATGAAAGGTGGTCCACTGATAATCAAATTCATACTTTTGCGGCAGCTGTAGTACGACCATGGCATAAAATAGCAGCAATAACGCATGGCTAAACTGCCTAATCTTGCGCCACGAATGATAGTGATTGATTGCCTGATAAATAGCTAGGCTGGTTAAGGTGGCCAATCCTAGCAGCGCCGTCGTTGCTAATCGCCAACTGTCAAGCCATTGGCCAAAATCAATCACCAAGACATACAGCAGCCAAACCATTGCAGTAAAGGTCAAAAATCGACCCAAATTTGGACTGCGCCACATCAAGTTAAACGCCATACTTTGGCTATTGATACTGGTAAGCCATTGCTTAGTAGCGAGTTCACCAATGCCCAAGGTTTTAGTATAGGCAGTCAGCGTATGATTGGCGTTAAGCTGGTTGTTGGCGTCATCAATAGGCGAGTTGCTGGCACGTAAGATAAACATCGTAGCTAGATAGCTGAGCGCCGAAATCGTCAACGCCAACGTTGGATAATCTTTGATCGTAAAGACCACATTTATCATTAGCATCGCGATACTGAGCAGCTGCAATAACAACCCAAACAATACCGACCATGCACGTAGTGAGCGCCGTCCAAACCATACCAGTGCCAGCCCTTGTACCGACCAGCCAAAGGCAATCCATTCTGCATCGAGTGCCAGCGGAATCACCAAGGCTAAAAAGCCAAATCCCAATGCCAGCATACCCTCGGTAATTAAGGCGTAGCGCTGGCTACGCTGGACAAATACCCAGCCAATACCCAAATAAATTGCCGCGAAAATAGCACTGGTGAAGGTCAACCCATTAGGAATAGCTTCTAACAACGCCGCGAATAAACCAAAGGCCAGTATCGGCACGGAAAACAGCAAGCCGGTATCAATAGGGAATATATAGCTGTGGTTTCCTAAATAAAATTTATCTAAATGACTTGGATTCTCTGCACTATCAACGTTAGCTGTATGAGCAAAATTTGCTTCATTAAGTGTGTTATAAGCAATGATTTGCTGCGCGTAGCGAATGACGACAAACAAATATAGTAATACGTGCAGCGCCACTAGCAATACCAACGTCCAGCGCTGCGCCTCAATAACAGCGCTTAAATTTTCCGTCACACCCCAATAGTAAGCCAGTCCAAAGGTGACCATCACGCCGAGTAGATTGAGCATTTTCCAAGTACGGTAATGAGCGATGACAGCAATGGTGACGTTTAATAATAAATAATAGCTAAACGAGGACACTAAATTACCGATATCGCTACTGGTCAATATCGGTGCAAAAAACCCACCAGAAAGTGCCAACAATGCCAACGGTAAAGCGTTTTGGCGCACGGCGAGACCGATGGTGACAGCTGATAAAAGGCCAAGTCCAATAAAGCTCGGCACACTCGCCAGCACGTGATAGACGCTATAGGCAAAAAAGGTCGTCAAGTAAGCAATCGCTAAACCTGCCCCTTGCAGGGTGATGCCATAAGCAAAGCGATTTTTTGCTAATTTTAAACCAAGCGCAGCCAACGCCAATCCAATAATGCCAATGCTCACAAGCTTCAGGGCAATCGGAATTTCGATATAGTCGCTTAATAAGCGCAGCAATAACACCACCCCGACGAGCAACACCAAAACCCCAACGCGCACTACTAAGTTGCCGCCAAAAAACCAGTTTTGCATCGAGTGAATGAGTGAGGTAACGATAGGTAAGGAACGCTCGTCTGGCTCTATCGTTGTAACGGGGGTTCTCGATTTTGTCGATTCTGCTGGCTTTGGCTTTAAGCCGAGGTTTTCTTCTATGGGTTCGGCGCTAGCGTCAGCTGCTGTAACCGAATCTACTGCTGCTAACGGTATCGGTGGCGGCATTGGTGACCGCGAGGTTAAAGAGAGATCGGGCGTTGCTGCAAATTGACTTTCTTGATTGCTATTTATATCGGCGTGAGAAGATTTTGCTGTGATTAAGCCCTCTTTTTGCCGTTTAAGCTCAGCTTGTAGCGCTGTCATATCATGACGCAACTGTCTGATTTGTTGGCTTATCCTGGCGTATAGTATGAGCACCACGATCAATAAAGCCATAAAAGCCAGCCAGCCTAGCTGATTTATCAATAGATATAACATCCTCGTTACTCAATCCCACTTATAATAGAGTGATGATGACGTTATTTGCTCATAAGCACAAGATTGGTCATGGTAGTTATTGTGTATAACGACGAAAAACAGGGGTCGCTTTCTGAGAAAGTGACCCCTGTTTTTCGTCTTATACTTTGTATTAACACTCGTTATAGTGAGCGTTTATACAACTTGATTGATGATATTTTTAAAATTATTGACCGAGATTGGTTTTCATAAATTCAAGCATGTTGTCCCAGCTTTGCTTAGCAGCGGTTTCGTTGTAGCCAAGGTCAACATCGTTTTTGGCAGCACGCTCATCGGCATGCGGATTGGTAAAGCCATGTTTGGCACCGTCATAGACATCAATCGTGTAGTCGACGTCGGCAGCATCTAGCTCTGATTTTAGACCTTCTACTGCGTCCATCGACACCATCGAATCATCGCGGCCGTGAGCGACCAATACTTTGGCTTTGAAGTTTTTATCGGCAGGCTGTTTGGCCGCTAGGTTGCCGTGGAAAGTAGCAACCGCTTTTAATGGCATACCTTCGCGTGCCATATCGAGCACCACTTTACCGCCAAAACAATAACCAATCGCCGCTAAGTTATCGCGATTAACCGCCAGTTGGTCACCAAAGTCATTGAGTATTAAGCGGCAACGTGCCATTAGCATGTCTTGATCAGCAAGTACTTGCTCCATCCACATGTTGGCCATCGACGCGTCGCTGGTCAGCTTGCCTTCACCGTAAACGTCCATCGCCACCGCCGCATAGCCTGCTTTTGCCAAGCGCTCAACGACGGACTTTGGATGATCGACCACGCCCCACCATTCTGGCGCCACCAAAATACCTGCTACTGGATTGTCCTCTGAGGCAGATTCTGGCAGCGCCACATAGCTGATAAGCTCAACGTTGTTTTCGGTAGTGCTGATTAATTCAAAAGTCTTAATTGACATATTATTGTCCTTTTTTTATGTTATGAAGTGGGTTTTATAGATGACTGTTTTATAGATGACTGTTTTATAAATGCTTGTTTTATAAGTGTTAACTGTCCGTATTTTGCTTCATTCTTTTATTTACTTCTCCTACCTTAACGCCCAAGCATACCAAAAACAGCTATAATACTGTAACGCTCTTTATCAAAATGCTACGGCGACTTTATGACACTCAATTTGCTCAATCAATCTGAATCTCAATTAGCATCTGCTCTAGATTCCAAAACAACAACTGATTCAGATTCAGCGACGCCATCTGCTGTGCGCTTATTTCCTCACAGCCAAAACGATGCTAATGATCTATTGCGTCCGCAGTTTTGGTCACGTTTTGCGCTGTCAGAGCTAAACCATAGCGAATGGGAAGCGCTATGCGATGGTTGCGGCAGCTGTTGCCTAATCAAGTATATCGACGATGAGAATGTCAGCGATGACAATAGTCATGAAGCAGAAATGGTTGAATATACCGATGTCACCTGCCAGCTGATGGATTGCGCGACGGGTTATTGCAAGCATTACACCACCCGCCAAGAGCACGTGCCAGACTGTATTCAGCTAACTATGGAGAATTTGCCGCAGATGATGTGGCTGCCGTCGCACTGTGCTTATAAGCGCTTGTATAAAGGACAAAGTTTACCAAGTTGGCATTTATTACTAACCCAAGATGCAGTGCTGACCCAGCAGCAAATGCGCGCTGCCAATGTTGGCGTAGCAGGGCGCTGTGTTTCTGAGATTGGCATGACAGATGAGGAGATGGAGGAGCGGGTGGTAAATTGGGTTCAGCCTTAACCTAACTTTTTTTATAAAGGGTTTAATCTATGTTTATGCTTAATGAACAATGGATTTAACGTCGCAATACCGCTTTGGAGAGTAGCTGCACCTCTTCGAAAACCTCAGCTATTCTTTAGATTCCTGCGCGGCAGATTTGGCGCTCGCTTCCGCATCGGCTTGTGAATCTGCCAGTGGCGGGATAGGAATATCTTGCCGAATTTGCTTGGAGAACTCGCGGCTATTGATAGCGCTAGTTCCTGCCAAATTATCAAAGCCGCGAACCTTTGGATTGATATGGGTGCGCTCGTACCACGTGTCCATTGACCAAGGCTGACCGTCTTTTTCAGGGTTGGCGTCGAGCATGCCAACGTCGTATAAGTAGTTTGGTAGCCAGCCCGATACCCAAATTCGGTAATCCCATGGCAAGCGGTCGCCACTGACGATACGCGCCATATAAAAGATAATATTGGTACAGTTGCTCATCAACGTGTTGTACCAAGTTGGTTTGGCATTCAATTCATCGGCGGCAGTTAAGTAAGACTCAAATAACGACTTGACCTCGTGCTGTTGTAGATTGCTGACCGGAAACAGATAAACTTGCTCACCGCGAGCATTACTGCGAGTATAAATGATATCGCGCTCTTCAGCAGCAATCAGGCTCAGCTCAAAACGCCTAAAAAACCCTGCCAATGCCGAAAACGACTCGCCTTCTTCTTTACGAATCTCAAACGAGAAGGCGAGCGGCCTATCATCTTCAAAGCGAAAACTGACCAAAGTATGCGCAATCAGCGGCCCCATCCAATAGGAGTTGGTCACATCGACGCCAGAGAGTTTTGACATATCAATGGTGCGCGTGTCCCAATGTTCAGTCGCTTCTTTATCGGTACGCCAATCAAAGTTTCGCACATTGGTGAGCGTGACTAAGTCAGGGTTGTTGGCATCGCGGCTATAAGTAACTCTTTCGCTGACTTCCGCCATCCAGTCGCGGTCTTGTTTGGGCTCGATAGAAAAAAACCAGCCCAAACCAATAAACCAAACTGCCCCATATAAACCAATGAGCCATTTAACGGCTACTTTTTTATCTGGCGCTGCTGAATTATTTGATGGCTGATTACCTCGATTTTTTGGAGTTTTTGACCAATGCCTTTTTGTTGCATAAGCGGCATTAGCCAGCGCCGCTAAAATGCCGATTATAACAAGGGTCGTAAGCCAAGTAATCGGTGAGCGTATGCCAAACTGATACCAAATTGCCATTAACAGCCAAATAGCAGATAGGAGCAACGTAGTAACGATTAAAACCTGCGCGAGGTAATAGCGCCAAGTTCGCTTTTGCTGGCGATCATGAGCTGCCCCATGCTCTAAGCGATTGCTGTTTGAAAGCGGCGAGAGCAGGCGAGAAAAAAATGCACGTAGCGACATAGGTTTGACTTTGAGGAATGAAGGCTTTGACCATAGCAAAGTTTGCAACACACTGACAATACAATTTGAGTGAATTTGTCGTTGAATGTCCGTAAGCCTTGCGATAAAGTGAAACCTATTAGGCTAGTCTATTTTTATCTATACTTATATAGTTGTCATTTATCGCTATGATAGGATTTGTATGGATAATTTGATCTTTATTTAAATATTTTGACTACTGCCTAAATATAAAGTCGCTGTTTTATTTGCTATTTTAATCCCCATTTAGGTTTAAGATTTTAATTGCTATTCACTATTTTCTTTGATTACTGCTATTAACTAAAGAGGTTAAATCACATCATCATGTCCGAAGACGCTCCAAGCCCGAGTAGTTGGTCGATGCGTGGCTTAAAACGCTGGCTATCGACCGCCCCCGAAACCCGTGATGAACTGATACGTTTGGTGCAAGACTCGCGCCAGTTCTTAGAACCCGATACCGTGGACATGTTGGAAGGTGTCCTTGATTTGCCTGCCACCCAAGTTCGCGAAATTATGACCCCGCGCCCGCAAGTGATTGGGCTGCACGAAAGCGCTAGCTTAGCTGAAGTGATGGATATCATTCTTGAGACCACACACTCGCGCTATCCGGTCTTTGATAGCCAAGACGATGATGCCGTTATCGGTATTCTATTGGCAAAAGACTTGATTCCTATCCTCGTACACATGGTGCGCGATCAAGAAGATAAAATTGACAGTCAACGTTTACGAGACTTGGTGCGTCAACCGCTTTATATCAGCGAAACGGCGCGCTCTGATACTTTGCTACGCTCATTACAGCGCACCCAAGTGCATATGGCGATTGTCGTCGATGAGTTTGGGAATTTTGCTGGTGTGGTAACGATGGAAGATTTGCTCGAAGAAATCGTCGGCGATATCGTCGATGAGCATGATGACTTCGATGAAGACAGTGATATCAATAATATCGTCGCCGATCCTGAAAGACCAAATACGTGGCGCGTGCAAGCATCGACAGTGATTGAAGACTGTAACGATGAGCTTGGCGCCCACTTTGATGATACCGATGTTGATACTATGGGCGGTTTGGTCATGCAAGCGCTCGGTCATGTTGGTGATTTGGAAGGGGAGAGTGTGGTGATAGACGATTGGCAAATTACCATTACCGATGTTGAAGGGCGCTTTATTCAAAATCTTGAGCTGTCTAAAATCAATGCTGACCAGCAAATATTAATAGGTAGCCATTAATTTATTGATGTTTATTACTTAATCTTGGCACTTAAAGATCAGCTCGGCATTTAAATATAAAAAAACACGATTGCGGTCGTGTTTTTTTTGCTTTTAAAATCGGTATTTTGCAACGCAATGTTACCTATTGATTGGTTTAGACTGGTATCATGGGCAGGTTTAATTTTTGAGCGCTGTATTGAGCAGCTAACGATTGGCTATCAATCCAGCGCTCACCGAATAAATCAAAGTTAATATTTAAGCTTTAAACGACTGAAAAATAAGGTTTTGGATAACTGCTATGCGTCTGTCTACTGTGGATTTGCAAAAACGTCTAAACCCCGATAAGCCCAAGGGCTTGCCGCTGGTGTTGACCATATTGATTGCGTGGCTGGCAGGCGCAGTGTTTATCTTTGCTCTCGCGCCGTATGGTTTTTGGCCGGTGGCGTTAGTGTCGCCTGCTATTTTGTATGCCTTACTGATGCCTGATATGACTGGCAAGCGTGCTTTTGTTATCGGTCAAGCTTATGGTACTGGGCTTTGGTGCGTCGGGGCATTTTGGCTGTATACCTCAATCCATGTCTATGGCGATACGCCAGTGTGGCTAGCGCTAATTATGATTGCGCTAATGGGTCTTGGGATGGGCTTGTTTCATGGCTTTTTAGCGCTGATTTTTAATCGTGTCGTCGGTAAGCAGCCATTATCTTTTGCCGCGCTTTGGGTATTGCAAGAGTGGATGAAAACGTGGCTATTTACCGGTTTTCCGTGGTTATTTGTCGGTTATGCCTTTACCGAGCAGTATTGGCTATCATCATTAGCGCCCGTTGCTGGCGTATTTGCGGTGTCTTTCGTGGCAGTATTATTGGCGGCAAGTTTGGTTGAGCTATTGCGTCGCCGCGGCGGTTATATGATTCCTACTGCCGCGCTGCTTATTGTCAGCTGCGCATTATGGTTGCTAAATCCGCAATGGACAAAACCAAAGGGCACGCCTGACTTATCGGTATCATTAATCCAAGGGAATATTCCGCAAGATTTAAAATGGCTGACCGAATATCAGGTAGAAACGCTAAAAATTTATGCCACCCTGTCCAGTACCGAATGGGGCAGCGATATGATTTTGTGGCCAGAGTCTTCCATTCCCATGTTTCAAGATGAAGCGCTAGGTTTTATCAGTGAAGTGGTCAAAGTGGCCAAAGAAACCGATACCACTTGGGTCACTGGCATCCCATATAAAGATACCGCAGCTTTTGATGCCAAGACCGATAAATACCCGCCGTTTTATAATAGTGTCATTGCTTTAGGTGCGGACGCTGAAGGGCTATATAAAAAGCAGCGTTTGGTACCCTTTGGCGAATATATCCCTTTTGAGGGCATGCTAGATATCTTACCAAACCTTGCTGGCAGCCAAGATATCATGAGCTATAGTCGCGGCAGTGACGATCAATTACCGCTGCGCGTGCGTGGTCATAACTTGGGCGCGGCGGTTTGCTATGAAGTTGCCTATCCTGACACCACGCGCAAAAACGCCATCAATACTGACTTTTTATTGACCATTTCTAACGATGCGTGGTTTGGTAGCTCGGCAGGTCCGCTCCAGCATCTGCAAATGGTCCAGATGCGCGCGCTTGAAAACGGCCGCTGGTTTATGCGTGCGACCAATACTGGCGTTACGGCTATCATTGACCATAAAGGTCATATCGTGGAGCGGGCGCCGCAGTTTGAGCGCACCGTTTTACGCGGAAATGTGCAAGCACGCGTTGGCAATACGCCTTATATGCGCGCGGGTAATTATCCTATTTTAATCATTATTGCGCTTCTGCTATTATTAAGCTATCTTGGCAAGCGTGCGACCCCGCAGAGACGTTTGGTCAAATAAAAAAATACCCATAGGCTTTGGTTGTAAGTTTTTTCGCTAATAAACCCTTTAAATCGTTAAGGGTTTTCACAAATCGATATAAATTGCGATATAATAGGCCAATATTTTAAATATTTTGTGCAAGGTGGATAAGGTATGTCAGAACATATTGTCGAAAACAATCCCAAGAAAGAGTTCCTATTTGCTTTAGGCGGTGTTGCCTTATTTTTAGGTATCGTCTTATTAATCGGCATTTCTGGCTATTTGCGTCCAGCAGGCGAGCATATCACTGCTGAGAGCACCGAAGCGACTGCTGAAACAGAGGCAACTGCTACAGAAGCCGCGCCTGCCGCGACAGCGGAAGCTGCCGATACCGACGCAGCTGCTACTGCAACACCAGCGGATGCTACGGTAACGCCAACCGATACTGATGGTACGGTCGTTGCTGCTGAATCTGGCACCGCAACTGCTGAGGGTACTGTCAATCAAGCCGCAGTCCCTGATGACGCTAACTTGACAGCAGAAGAAGCCGATGCGGATTTGGATGGTGCTGAGGGTGCAGAGTTAACGCATACTTGGAAAACTGAAGAGTAAGCTTGTGACCTCAGTATTTTGTTATAAAAACAAATACTTGTATAATTATAGTTAGATACCCGTAATTAAATACAACTGTTGTGACGATACTTTATTCTAAGAGTGAAAATACTCTAGAAGCTAACATTAAAGACCTGTGCTTGGTTAACTGAGCACAGGTTTTTTTGTAGGTATTTGTGTAATTATTGAATAACTTTTTCTTTACTTGACCATAACCAAGTGAAACAATAATGCGCCTATGTGACCGCTTAGCAAAATAAACAGGAGTTTGGTCGTCATTACAGTGGTCTTTAAAGGAATAAAGTTATGAGCAGAGACTCAAAAGTAAATGTTAGTGAAGCTGAATTGTCAGCACTGGATAATGGGTTTATGGGGCACCCAAAGCCACTACGCCCGCTGTTTTTTACCGAAATGTGGGAACGCTTTTCTTATTATAGTATTCGTCCGTTATTAGTACTGTTTATGGTAGCGACCGTTGGCAGCGGCGGTTTTGGCTTTGATGAAGTCACTGCTTCTGCTATTTATGGTATTTTCGCCGGTTCATTATATCTGGCGGCGGTACCGGGGGGTTGGCTCGCTGATAACTGGCTTGGTCAAGAGCGTGCCTTATGGTGGGGCAGCGTGATTATCGCCCTCGGTCATTTATGTATTGCGCTCTCCGCCATATTTGGCATGACGCTGTTTTTTGTTGGTTTGATATGTATTGTATTAGGGTCAGGTTTATTTAAAACCTGTATCTCCGTCATGGTAGGCGCTTTGTATAAAAAAGGCGATGTGCGCCGTGATGGCGGCTTTACCTTGTTTTATATGGGGATTAATATTGGCGCGTTATTGGCCGCGCTCATCGTTGGAGTGTTTAAAGAAAAAGGCATGTGGCACGCAGGTTTCGGCGTTGGTGGTATCGGTATGCTGATATCACTTCTGATTTACCGCTTTTCTGCGCAAAAAACCTTGACCCACTATGCCCAAGCCAAAAACATCACGCCTGAATGGGAATACGCCAATGACCGTTATAAAAATATCGGTCGCTGGGTAATCGGTTTCTTGGTGTTATTGGCAACGGCTGTGGTTTTGGTAGCAAGTGGCATGTTACCGTTTAATCCTGAAATGGTCGCCGAATATATGACTTATATCATCGCAGCAGTGGTGATAGGCTATTTTGCGATTATGTTTGTCTCACCTCGTCTTGATAAAACTGATAAGTTGCGCCTACTGACTTGCTTTATTTTAATCATCGGTTCGACACTATTTTGGTCAAGCTTTGAGCAGCAACCAACCTCGTTTAACCTATTTGCCGATCGCTATACTGACTTGAACGTCTTAGGATTTGAGATACCGAGTATTTGGTTCCAATCATTAAACCCGTTGTTTATTTTATTGCTGGCGCCCATTGTTAGTATTGTTTGGATCAAGCTTGCCAATCGTGGCCTTGAGCCAAATAGTATGGTTAAGTTTGCACTGGGTATGTTGCTGACCGCGGCAGGCTTTTCGTTGATGATATTTGCCTCAAAAAGTATTTTGACCAGTGATGGTGCACTGGCCTCACCTTTATGGTTAGTGGGCAGCTTATTACTGCTAACACTTGGGGAATTGGCGCTCAGCCCTGTCGGGTTGTCTGCGATGACAAAGCTTGCGCCAAAAGGTATGCAGGGGCAAATGATGGGACTTTTCTTTGCTTCTGTCGCCATGGGCAACTTGGTCGCTGCGTTCTTTGGTGGTCATGTTTCTGCGGACAAAATTGAAGGCTTACCGACATTATTTACCACCATGACCGTCTTTTTGGTAGTGACCGCAGTGGTGTTATTGGTACTGGCAAAACCTATCAATAACATGCTGGTAAAAAGTGAGCAAGCCGATAAAGCGGCTCAGTAAATAAAGCGTTAAGGAGATGGTGAAGATTAATTAAGCCTATTTAGCTTATTTATAGTAGCAATCGTCCCTATAAACGCCAAAAGATAAGACGTGTTACCATAATCGGTAGCACGTTTTATTGTTTCAATCAGTGAGTTATTTCTCTGTCGCCATTGAAAGCCTGCTATCTGCCCAAACATCTGGAGATGCGCTGCTTTAATACTATTATTAAAATACTATTACTAAGCTGAAATTAATAATAGCTCGGCTAAACGCCTAAACACTCTTACTCATTTATATAGCTATCATTCTAAAAATAGTAAACCCTTTATAGGCGAATAAAGGCTCCACGTAATACTGATAAATTTATTTGCCTCAATAAGACGGCTACTCATAGTCGCCTCACAAGCGTTTTTTTAACTCTCATTTTTAAAAGTAATAAGGACACCTTTCATGAATAAACAACACATCCACAAGCGTATTGATGGTCTACGCCAAACGCTTGCCGCACAAGATTTAACGGCGATTATCGTACCGTCAGCAGACCCGCATTTGTCTGAGTACTTGCCAGAATATTGGCAAGCGCGTTTGTGGTTATCAGGCTTTACAGGTTCGGTTGGTACACTGGTCGTTACCGCTGAATTTGCTGGCCTATGGACAGACAGTCGCTACTGGGTACACGCCGCGCATCAGCTAGAAGGCACGGGTATTACTTTGGAAAAACTGGCTCCTGGTCAGCCAAATCATATCGATTGGCTAGCGCAAAACTTAGCCGAAGGCGATAGCGTGGCGGTGGATGGCAATGTATTGTCTATCGCTGAGCAAGACAGATTGCTCGATGCGTTTGATGCCAAAGATATTACTTTAATTACTGAGCGCGATGTATTGACCGACATATGGAAAGACCGTCCAGCATTGCCATCAGCACAGCTCTACCAACACGATGCGCAATTTATCGATCAGCCCGCTAGCTCAAAACTTGCTGCCGTGCGCGCAGGTATGGCGAAGGCAGGCGCAAGCCATCACTTGCTATCAAGCTTAGATGATATCGCTTGGTTGACCAACTTACGCGGTGCGGACGTTGATTATAATCCGGTATTTTTAGCGCATATGCTCATTAGCGAAGATAAAGCGACCTTGTTTGTTGATAATAATAAAGTCAGTAGCGAGATTGAAAAAGCGCTAAAAGACAGCGGTATCGCGCTTGCGGATTATGATGCGGTGCAAGAGGCATTAGCTACCTTAACGTCAGAGGATTTATTATTGTTAGACCCAAGCAAAGTGGCGGTCGGTACGTTATCAAAAATGGCCGACGATGTGGGCTTTATCGAGCAGATGGCGCCAAGTACGTTACTCAAATCAGTGAAGTCTGCGGCGGATATCGAGCATGTGCGCGAAGCGATGCGTCAAGATGGCGCAGCGTTAAGTGAGTTTTTTGCGACATTTGAAAAACGCCTAGCAGACGGTGAGCGTTTGAGTGAGTTGGATGTCGACAGTATGCTCATCGAAGTCCGTAGTCAGCAGCCGCATTATGTGTCGCCAAGCTTTCCAACCATCGCAGGCTTTAACGAAAATGGTGCTTTGCCGCATTACCGTGCGACGCCAGAAAAATTCAGCTACCTTGATGTTGCTGAAGGCGAGGGCGGCTTATTGCTCATTGACTCAGGTGCGCAATATCAAAACGGTACCACCGATATCACTCGTGTGGTCGGTATTGGACAAGTAAATTCTGAGCATAAACGCGACTTCACCACTGTGCTAAAAGCCCATATCGCCTTAGCAAAAGCACATTTCCCTGATGGTATTGCTTCACCGCTCATCGATGCGATTTGCCGTGCACCCTTGTGGCAAGCACAGATGGACTACGGTCATGGTACCGGTCATGGCGTTGGTTATTTCTTAAACGTCCATGAAGGCCCGCAGGTCATTGCTTATAGTGCCAGTACGCCAAAAGAACGTGCCATGAAAGAAGGCATGATTTCCAGTAATGAGCCGGGTTTATACCGCGAGGGTAAATGGGGTATTCGTATCGAAAACTTGGTGGTCAATACGCCGGTTGCGAATCCGACTGAGACTGAGTTTGGCCAATTCCTAAACTTTGAAACCATTACTTACTGCCCAATCGATACACGTTTGATTGAGCCTGCACTATTAACCCAAGTCGAGATTGATTGGCTCAATGATTATCATAGCCAAGTCTATGCCGAGCTAAAAGATCGCGTTAAAGGTGCGGCGCTTGAGTGGTTAACTGAGCGTACTAAAGCTATCTAAGGCAAAAGCTTATATTCTTGCATTGAAGATATTAAAAAGCCCCGTCAATATCGATGGGGCTTTTTAGTATCTAATTATATGAAGAAACACCTAATTTAAATCAGGTTTTTTATCGCTAATGGATATTTTTCTTAGCGATACTTTCATTACTTTTAATAGTAGTGGCGGTATCAGGTTCGGTTAAATGCTGTGCCAATTCGGCCCGTAACCAAGATTTTAAATTCTCAGAAATTTGCATCATTTGCTCGCTTAAATAGTCATCGACATGCATCTCAAGCTCGCGAATTAATTCTGGGTGACTCGCGCCAAGTTTAGTATCTTTTAAAGACAAAGGAATAGCAGCGTCTGAAACCGCTTTATCGATAATGGTTTTCATATTATGATCGTTTGCGCTATTTGTCACATTTGCAATATTAGCAGGTTCTTGAATGGATTTTTTATCAGTGTCAGTAGCAATTTTCGTAGCATCCGTTTTAGTAGCTTCCAGTTTGTCTACTGCGTCAGTGTCATTTTTACTAGTAATATTTTTACTACTAGCATTGTCATCAACACTGGTAGCTTGTTTATGAGCTGGCTGCTCATTGTGCTGTTGCTCTTGTTTCGCCGCTTCTGCTGCCCTTAATGTTTCTTCTTCTTTCTGCTTAGCGTCTACTGCTGCTTTTGCCTGTTTTTCTTTTTCTAAACGTTGTTCTTCTTCCAAACGCTCTTTTTCGGCAGCGGCGCGCTCTTTTGCTTGTTTTTCGGCAATGGCTTTGGCAATCGCTTGTTCGGCTTCATGATTTTCATAAAGAGTATCAAGATGGTCGTCTAAGTCATGAGTGCTAAAAACAAAGGTTTCAAATGGCGTGTCGTGTTGTAAGAGGGTAGTGATATCGGTAAGTTCTTGGATGATAGAGGCGCGTACAGGGTCTGGCGCACACGTCCAGCGCTGATAAAACTGATGGGAAAATGAGTAGCTTGACATGGTATCTTCCATAAATGTTGCATAAAATTACCCCTTATCATACGCAAGTACGATAAGGGGCTGCAAGTGGTCAAACGTAGCAAATCTGACACCAAGGTTACAACGGCTAAAATAATAGTTATTTAACATTTATTTAGCATTTTTAACGTTGTTTTAGGCGTTTTAGCTTGATGGTTGCACCGGCCAACGGGCAAATATAAGCGACCCATTGGTTCCACCAAAACCAAAGCTATTGGAAACTGCATATTGCAGATTATCAACTTTACGTGATTGATTGGCGACGTAATCGAGATTGCAGTTGTCTTCAACATTATCCAAGTTAATGGTCGGCGGTACCTGCTGATGTTGCAGGGCAAGCACAGTAAAGATAGCCTCGATGCCACCAGCGGCACCCAATAAATGACCAGTCATCGATTTGGTCGAGCTGACCAAAATACTGTCTTTAACGGGCGCAAAAACGGTTTCGATAGCGATAGATTCGGCAACATCACCCGCAGGGGTACTGGTACCGTGGGCATTGACGTAGCCAACGACGGCAGGCTCAATACCGGCATCGTTTAGGGCGTTGCGCATGGCGCGCGCTGCACCGCTACCATCTTCTGGTGGCGCGGTAATGTGACTGGCATCGTCACTCATGCCAAAGCCAACCAGCTCAGCAAGTATCGTTGCGCCGCGTGCTTTGGCGTGGGCAAGGCTTTCAAGGACGATGACACCCGCACCATCACCGAGCACAAAGCCATCACGCTCTTTATCAAACGGCCGTGAGGCTTTGGTTGGCTCATCATTACGAGTTGAGAGGGCATGCATCGCCCCAAAACCTGACATTCCAAGCGGGCTCGAGCCTTTTTCACTACCACCTGCCAGCATCACATCGGCATCGCCATAGGCAATCAAACGCGCCGCAAGCCCGATAGCGTGGGTTGCGGTGGTACAGGCAGTCGAGGTCGCCAGGTTTGGGCCTTGTAAAGTATGCTTAATAGCGACCAAACCTGCAGCCATATTAACGATAGAACCTGGAATGATAAAGGGCGAAACCTTCATAGCGCCTTTGTCACGTAGGGTATCACGGCTGTTTTCAATGGTTTGGATACCGCCAATGCCTGACCCTAAGATCACGCCAAAGCGCTCTTGCTCGACATCTTGTACAGGTGCATCAGCTGCGCTCACTTCATCGATAAAGCCCGCGTCTTTTAACGCCATAGCCGAAGCTGCAACGGCATAATGCATAAACTCATCATAGCGGCGCGCGTCTTTAGCATTCATATATTGCTTGGCATCAAAATCCTTGACCACGCCCGCAATTTGCGCCCGATAGTCGGTTGCATCAAAATGAGTAATGGGCGCGATACCGCTCTCGCCATTAAGTAGACGCGTCCACGAGCTTGCGACGTCTAATCCTAAAGGTGTCACCGCACCCATACCGGTGACCACCACACGCATCTCGTCTGGGCGTTCATAATGGGGCGGCTTTTGGCGCAGAGTTTGCTGGACAGTGGCAGCATTAGAGTCGGCGGCTTGCGCGTTTGGTGAACTGCTATGTTGGCTCATGCGATATATCCTGTACGTGCGATCCTAAAAAGAAGGTATTTTAACCGTTATTATAAAACACATAAGTGCACGTGTGTAAACTAAAATTAACTAGTTGGTAGACCAACTCTATAACTAATTAAGTCTGTAGATTTAGTGTAATTATGTAGTTTACATTTTTTTAATTTAGCTTTAAAATAGTTGACATAATATATTTTTAGAACAAATAAGGGTTATTATGGAAAATAATATAGAGGTTGAAAGCTTGATTTCGAAAGAAATTTTGGAAAGCTTGGCACAAAAGTTATTATATGTATATGGATTAACAGAGGAATCAAATTCAACCCAGTATGATAATAATTACACTTTAGCTACTAATTTATATGGTAAGTCATTACGTGCAATTAAAGAATATGCTACAGAACATAAGACCGTTGAAGATTTAAGTGGCAGTGGAAGAGCTATTTTAAAACTTGTTGATTCATCATTGTATTTTAGATTTATTAGAAGCTTGCCTTCAGAATATCGGAAAAAGAAGAATAACAAGGATATTTTAGATTTATTTAATCTATCTGATAATTACTCTAACAATCTCGATCTATTTAGAGATACGAGTTTAGAAAACCCATTATTTGGTTTTTTCTTTTTTGAAAATGATTCTGACTCGAATGGTGAGACGTACGTAAGACTGCAAATTTTTGATGAGTCATGGTGTATGAAAGGTGAATGGTCATCTGATAAAGTTCAAAATAGTGTGACATTTACTTCTGATACTATTGATGAAAAACCGAAAGAAATACCTAAAGCTAAACTCTTAGAGAGCGGATCCGATTCACTCAAACCAGTTGCTTCTGTTGATTCTAGTACAGATAGCGCTGCTAATGAATGACTTTTCGCTTCCTTATAAGATTTCGTAAGGAAAAATTATGCTAAATTTAAACAATATCGAGCTAAAACTAGTTCGATATTTTTATAGAATGTCTTTACAAGATGTGGCTGATCAGCTTGGCATTTCTAGACAGTATCTACATAAATTTGAAACAGGGCAAAGTATTCCAGATAATGAAATGCTTTTAAATATAGCAGACATATATAATGTAAAAGCTGATTTTTTCTCTCAAGATAAAGCTACAGTGCAAGAAGATCAGGTACATTTTAGAAAGTTACAACGCTCAAAAGAAATAGATAAGCAGTCATTAATTTCTACGGCTGAGTATGTTGATAGACTATTAACCAAGGTTGAAAAAAGATTAAATGGAAAAGTTACTTTACCTGCTTTTGATTTACCAAAACTAGATGGATTTGATATAGATAAGCCTCTTGATATAGAGAGAATAGCAGAATATTGTAGAAAAGAGTGGGATTTAGGTCTTGGCCCTATCAGTAACATGACTCGGTTATGTGAAAACTTAGGTATAGTTGTTATATCGTATGATCAGCATGGCGAAAACTCAGATATAGATGCTCTTTCAGTCACTCTTAAGCGTCCAATTATTGTCAGAAGTTCTTCCAAACAAAGTGCTTGTCGTTTGAGGTTTGATTTAGCCCATGAGCTAGCACATTTACTATTTCATGATGGGATCATAACTGGTTGTAGGAAAACAGAGAGTCAAGCAAATCATTTTGCAGGTGCATTTTTGCTTCCAAGAGCAATAATGATTAAATATTTTCCTTCTATTTTTAGTAATGGAAGATTTAGATGGGATAATATGTCCGAGTTTAAAAAACAGTTCAAAGTTAGTAAGGCAGCTACTCTTTATAGAGCTAAACAATTATCCTTATTAACAGAGAGTCAGTACCGTACTGGTATTATATATTTGAAAAATAAAGGAGAGTCAAAACAGGAATCTGAGGATAATCTTATCGAGTTAGAGAAACCTGAGTTACTTGAGAGTTGTTTTACTTACTTAGCAGAAAAAGAAAATATTTATGTTGAAAAACTATGTGATGACTTGTATGTTAAGCCAGTATTTTTAGAACATTTGTTATCAATTAATTTGGATCAATCGATATATACTAGAAAATATAAGGCAGAGAAGTTAGGTTTAAAAGTTAGCTAAGTCAAAAAAGCTAGAGAATATCTCTAGCTTTTTTGTGTTAAGCAAAACAAACTTGACCCAATACCACGCCTTTACTTGCGCCAGTGACCGCTGGCAAGTTACCAGTTTCCCCCATTAAGGTTTGCCGTGCCAACCATGCAAAGGCGACGGCTTCGACCCAAGCGGGGTTTAGTCCCAAGCTGGCAGTAGTTTCTACTGTGCAGTGAGGTAAATGCGCCTGCAAGCGAGTCATCAAGTAATCATTTAAGGCACCGCCACCGCAGACATAAACCGAGCTATTTTCATTTGCCTTAATAAACAGGTTGATTTGCATACTGGTACTCATCGCTGTCAGCTCGGTCAATGTTGCCTGCACATCGGCTGAGGAATAGCGAATATGGGCAGATGCCTGATCGAACTTTTGCAGCTCATTCTGTAGCCATGCTAAGTTAAAGTCCTCGCGCCCTGTGCTTTTCGGATAGGTTCGCGCAAAAAATGGATGTTCTATCAGTTGGTTAAGTAGCGGCTCAACGACTTGTCCTGATTGCGCCCATGCGCCGCCAGCATCATAATCTTTATCCGTATGTAATGCCGTCCACGCATCTAATAATAAATTGGCAGGGCCGGTATCATAACCAATGACAGGGCTGTTATTAACAAGAGCATCATTAGCAGGATTAGCGTTAATAAGGTTAGCATTGGCTGGCAAAACGGTAATGTTGGCAATACCGCCCAAATTTAATAACACCCGTGTGCTATCAGGCGTAGCAAATAATGCTTGGTGAAAGGCAGGTACTAAAGGTGCGCCTTGACCACCGACGGCCATATCGCGGCGGCGAAAGTCGCTGACCACGCTAATACCAGTACGCTCGGCGATGATATTGGCATCGAGCAATTGCAAGCTAAAGCCCATTTGTGGACGATGGCGCACCGTTTGACCGTGGCAGCCTATCGCCAGCACCGACTCTACATCAGTATTGGACTGCTGCAATAAATTATTGACCACGTCGCTGGCAAATTCAGCATATTCTTTACTTGCCCAGCCAAACCAATCTAATTCGCTACTAGGCTCTCCCATCGTTGGCGTTAATTCTTGAACGCCATTTGGCTGACAAAGTGCCAATAACACCTCACGCAGGCGTGGCGGAAAATCTTGGCTAATAGACGCTAATAGCCGTAGCGGTTGTTGGATGTTTTCTTCACCACCGAATTGACAAAGTACCGCATCCATACCATCCAAGCTGGTGCCAGACATCATGCCGATATATAAGCCATCATCGAAGTTTTCAAATACCGTTTGCTCAAGCGCATCGGTCAAGGTGGCATAATTTAAATCGTCATCTAAAGTTTTGTCCAAAGTGTTATTTAAATTATCGTCATAATTGATAGTTGAATCAGTATTATCATTAGTATCAGCAATCGATGCAGGGTTGGTCATGGCAATTTACCTTAAAAAACGCTAGTATATCTCTCAAATTCTAACATCTTTTACGGGCTACGAAATTCTAATTGGCCCAAACGCGTTACCCTTTAAATAAAGACAATAAAGAGAGCATCATGACCACCCAAACTTACACCCTAGAAGAACAACTTGCCCTGATTCAGCGTGGTACGCAAGAAATCCTATCTGAAGACGATTTGGTTAAAAAGTTAAAACTGAATCGCCCGCTGCGTATCAAGGCAGGCTTTGATCCCACCGCGCCTGACCTGCATTTAGGTCATACCGTGCTGATTAATAAGCTGAAGCATTTTCAAGACTTGGGTCATGAGATTTATTTTCTAATCGGTGATTATACCGCCAAGATTGGTGATCCTTCTGGCAAAAACAGTACGCGTCCGCCGTTGACTGATGAGCAAATCAAAGTCAACGCGCAGACTTATGCGGAACAAGTCTTTAAGATTTTGGATAAAGAAAAAACCAAGATTGTCTTTAACTCTGAATGGTTTAAAGACATGTCAGCGGGCGATATGATTCAGCTTTCTAGCCAGTTGACCGTCTCACGTATGCTTGAGCGTGATGATTTCTCTAAACGCTATGCGGCGCAAACGCCCATTGCCATCCATGAGTTTTTATACCCATTGGTGCAAGGCTATGACTCTATCGCGCTAAAAGCCGACGTCGAGCTTGGCGGTACCGATCAAACCTTTAATATCTTAATGGGACGTACTTTGCAAGGTCGTTATGGGCAAGAGCCACAAGTTTGTATCACGGTGCCAATCTTAGAAGGGCTGGACGGCGTTAATAAAATGTCTAAGTCCCTCGGCAACTACGTCGGTATTTACGATGCGCCGGGCACCATGTATCAAAAACTGCTGTCGATGCCAGATACTTTAATCCGTCGCTACTTTGAATTTTTAAGCTTTAAGCCGATGGAAGAAGTCGAAGCGTTAATGGCAGAGATGGAAAAAGGTCGCAACCCACAAGAAATCAAACGTATTCTTGCTGAAGAATTGATTGAGCGCTTCCACGATGCCGATGCTGCGGCTAATGCGCACAAATCAGCCGGTAACGTGCTTGCTGATGGCGAATTGCCAGTCGATTTACCAGAAGTGACGTTAGAGTTAGAAGGGCAGGACGCATTATTTATCACGCAGATATTAAACCAAGCAGAGCTTGCCAAAAATAGCTCATCTGCTAAAGATATGATTAAACGCGGCGCGGTAAAAGTAGATGGCGAAGTGGTCGATGCAGGCTTTAGCTTAACCTCTGGTCAGACAGTGGTTATCCAGGCAGGCAAAAAGGCGTATGCAAAAGTGACAGTTGCTTAGTTAAGACAATGAGCTAGGTAACGAGAGTTTCTAAGTTCATTATGGCTTAAGGAGAGATAGATGTTAGACCTTCCTACGTTATCAAGTAACGGCATTATTCTTAAGCCATTGATGTTAATTCATGCCAATGATTTAACCCAAGCTTGCCAAGATGGTGAGCTATGGAAAATAAACGTGACTTCAGTACCAGAGCCAGACAAGGTTATTGACTATATCAATACGGCCGCATCAATGCCTGATAGAAAAGCTTTTGTGGTTATCGATGAATTAAATGGTAAAGCGATTGGCTCAACGAGTTTTCATGATATTTTACCAAATAGCAAACGCTTAGAGATTGGCTATACCTGGTATGCTAAATCGTATTGGCGCACGCATGTCAATAGCACCTGTAAGCTTATGCTACTCACTTATATATTTGAAACATTGAACTATCAAACCGTAGGTTGGCGCACGGATATTGATAATCATCGCTCACAACAAGCCATTGAGCGTTTAGGTGCTAAAAAAGATGGCGTGATTCGAGGTAATCGAGTGCGCCGTGATGGTGTTATTTCGGATACAGTGATGTATAGCATGTCAAAAGATGAATGGCCTGAACATAAAAGCAAGTTAATAGAGAAGCTAGCTAAGCATGGAAAATAATAATTTTAGTAGCGTCGCCCAAGGCATTTACCGCCATTATAAAGGCAATCTTTATCAGGTATTGCATACCGCGCAGCATTCAGAAACAGAAGAAGCGTTAGTTGTTTATCGCTGTCTATATGGCGAGTATGGCATGTGGGCACGACCGCTTGTGATGTTTACAGAAACTGTTGAAGTTGATGGTAAAGAAATACCGAGATTTGAGCTGATTAAAGCCTTAGCTGATTAAGGCTTTAAAAATACTTAAAACTCATTGCTCAAATAAAAAGCGTCTTTTAAGGACGCTTTTTTATATAAATAAAGCGGACAAATGAATCCAAGCACACAATCTGTGCTGCTATTCGATAGCAAATGACTGTAATAGGAAACATATATAATAGATACTATATGTACTAAATCATAGTTTCACTGTTTAATAAGGATATTAGCGTATGGGCAAGTTAACTTTAGCATTGCTTGATAGCAGCTTATATCCACAAAGCTGGCAGCAGCAAATATTTACCAATCCGCGCGCGCTATTGCTAGCCATGCTCATGACAGAAAATATGCCAGATGCCGAAGCATTTACAAAGCAATTATTAGCCAATGATGTTTATCAAGATTGGATAAATAGCAACGTCTTTGGTCGCTATCTACACCGTAATTTTACGGCGTTTTATCGACAAACAGAAGACAGTTTTAATACCGATATGCCAGCGTTATTTCGCCGCGAGCTTATGCGCCATGCCCAGTATTTACCAATAGAGCAAGTATTCTTTTTTGCAGGGGATTTAGCAAAAAGCGTGCGTCAGACAAAGGTGTTAATCACAACGCTCAATCCTGCCACCGCGATTATTGATGCTCAACAGTTAAGTGCAAAATCTACTATGAATAATCCGACCATGATTATCAATCAGATAGTAATTAAAGGTAAGCAAGTTTTAGGATTTCCGATACGTCATAATAAACATACCAGCGAGCGCACGCGTAATGAGGTATTGATTTTGGATTTTCAGGAATTGCGCTTGGTCAATGAAGATAATGTCATAGCCAAAAAAAGAAGCAACATAGAGGCGACTATATTGCTTCGGTCTTATGAATTACGTTAATAAACCGAATGGTCGGCTAAACCTTTAAGAGTCTTGCTTAGCAATGGTCAGACCGTTATAAGTTTGTGCCACTGGCATGACCTCTAAACGATTCACGTTAATATGGGCAGGCGACTCAATCAACCACAATAAAATATCGCCAATATCATCACCAGTCATGGTTTTAAAGCCATCATAAACTTGAGCGGCTTTATCATCATCGCCATGATAGCGCACGTTTGAAAATTCAGTGCCCGCGACATTACCCGGTTCAAGATTGGTGACGCGTACTTGCGTTCCGAGTAAGTCCGCCCGCAGATTTAAGCTAAACTGTTTGACAAAAGCTTTGGTCGCGCCATAGACGTTACCGCCAAAATAAGGCCAACTGCCGGCGATAGAGCCAACATTAATGATATAACCGCTATCGCGTGCGACCATGGCTGGCAAGACAGCATGAGTGAGCGCCATCAAACCTTTAACATTGGTATCAATCATACGCATCCAATCATCAAGACTAGCTTTTTGTGCAGGCTCGGTGCCAAGTGCCAGTCCAGCGTTATTCACCAAGACATCGATTTGCTTGAAATCAGCCGGTAAGTCAGCAATGATTTGCGGGATAGACGCCGTGTCACTGACATCCATGACCACAGGTAAAAATGCCTCGCCCAACGTATCTGCCAACGCGTTTAGCTTATCTAAGCGTCTGGCACAACCAATCACGCGATGACCATTGGCAACCAAACGCTCAGCTAATGCTTTACCGAAACCCGCGCTTGCGCCTGTAATCAATACGTTCATCTTATATCCTTATCATTGATGTTCTGTATGTGTGTCATGGTTTATAACGCCAGCTTGTCTTGGTTTAAAGGCGTTGTCTTACTTGTTAAATAACTGCTTACCAAAGATTTTATCGCCCGCATCACCTAAACCGGGAATGATATAACCATGCTCATCTAAATGGCTGTCGAGTGCGGCAGTATAAATGGTCACATCAGGATGGGCTTCATTCACCAAACGCACGCCTTCAGGCGCGGCAACCAAGACCAATGCCTTGATATTGGTACAGCCATTTTTCTTGAGCATCTCGATGGTTGCAACCATTGAGCCGCCAGTCGCTAACATTGGGTCAATGATAAGGGCTGGGCGTTTGTCCATGTGGCTGACAAATTTTTCAAAAAACGGCACAGGCTGCAAGGTTTCTTCGTCGCGCTGTAAACCGACGACAGAGATTTTCGCCGTTGGGATTAAATCGAGCACACCATCGAGCATACCGATACCAGCCCGCAAAATAGGAACGATAGTCACAGTTTTGCCCGAAATTTGCTCCCCAGTGATTTCGCCACACCAGCCTTGCATCGGGAAGCTTTCAATCTCAAAGTCACGGCTCGCTTCATACGCCATCAAGCGCGCAAGCTCTTTGGTTAGGGTGCGAAATTTATAGGTACTACAGTCTTTTCCACGCATAAGGCTGAGTTTATGACGGACTAACGGGTGATCAATAACGGTGATTTTTAAGTCATTCATAAGGTCTCTCTTGATTTTTCGCTGATGCTTGCGCAGTTACTGCGGTTGCTATTAGTAATAAAGATACAAACACTTACTGCACTTCAACCCTATACCTAGACCATCAATAGTAAGCTTAATGCTTTAATAAAAAAGTAAGCCAAAGGCACTTATAACAAGGTTAGTTTTATTTAAGCAAACTATGTTCGACTATAATAACGCCCTAACAAATGAAGTAGTGTTTAGGCTTGCTATGATAACAAAAAAACCGCTTTTCTGATGAAGAATCTTATGACTACACAACCATCCCATACCCATGATACTACTGATAAATTGGCTACCAACTCGTTATTGTTCGACACTCGCGCCGCAGAAGTAGAAACCCATCCGTTCGGTCCAGTGTTACCGCCGAATGCTACCGTGATGATGATGGGTACTTTTCCACCGACTGCTGATAAATGGGCAATGCGCTTTCACTACCCGAACTTTTATAATGATATGTGGCGTATCTATGGCAGTGTGTTTTTTGATGACGTTGATTATTTCAGAGTAGGCGATGAAAAGCGTTTTGACCCTGAGCGTATTCGTGCCTTTATGTTCGAGCGCGGCATTGCCTCTTGTCCTACCGTCACTCAAGCTATCCGCGAGACTGGTAATGCATCGGACAAAAACCTCACCGTTGTCACCCCTGTTGACTTAGATATTATCTTGCCTCAAGTACCAAAGGTTAAAACTCTATTTACCACGGGCGGCAAAGCCACTGAGGTGTTGCTCAATTTATTAGCTGAGCCACCTGCCAAATCCAAGTATCCGAAGACCAATCAAAGTATGGATTACCCTTATGAATGGCAAAATGATAATAATAAAAAATCCAATGTAAATAATCTTACCTTATATAGGTTGCCTTCAACCTCACGCGCCTATCCTTTAGCGTTAGATAAAAAAGTCGCTGCTTATAAGGATTTCTTTAAAAAGATAGGTAAACTATAGAAGTGTCATATCCTATATAGAAGATAATTATTAGACAGCCTTTATATAGGAGAGGTAAGCAATTTTAAGCAAAAAAGGTAGTCTATGATAAAGGTGAAATTATTTTTAACCCTAACTGACTGATAAATAAACAGTATTGATGGCAAGTTCAGATAATCGCTAAAATAGCGGATAAACCCCCTTGACCCCCTACTAAAAGCGCGTATAATGCCACCCAGTCGAAAGGGAAGGGCGTTTAGAAAGTGTTTTGGCACTGAATAAACACCCATTAGCGAGAAAGAACACATCAAACTACTATTAAGTAGGCTGATAAAAATTTCAAACTAAATAAAAATAACTTCTTGACTAATTAAAATAAGCGTCTATAATACGCACCTCATTAGGGAGAACCGGAGTAACTTATATGTCAATTACATATAACCAACCTGGCTAACCCATTGAAACAAATTATAAAAAAGCTTGACAAACCAAATCATCATGATATGATAGTCGGCTCGCTAGATAGGATAAGTTATTGACTTAGACTGACTAGCAAAGAGAAATACCCTAT